>NZ_JBEPQT010000004.1:0-375000 GCF_040547985.1 Bradyrhizobium sp. LB14.3 | reverse complement strand
AAGCACGCGCTCTCCCAGCTGAGCTATGGCCCCGTAACCAGAAGACGAATGCTCACTCGATGAGTGTGGTGGGCCTGGGAAGACTTGAACTTCCGACCTCACGCTTATCAAGCGCGCGCTCTAACCAACTGAGCTACAAGCCCCTAACGCATATCCAGTTAAGGACCGGGATCCTGCAACCATGCAGGCCCAGCGCGTGTTCGTCCGCGAAGAAAGAGAAACGAAGACGGCGAAATCCCGCCAATGCAGCTCAACGATCCTGACGACCGTTGGCCACTAATGTTTCTAAAACGATCCGATAGTTAGCCGAAGCTAAGCTGAAGGATCATCCTTAGAAAGGAGGTGATCCAGCCGCAGGTTCCCCTACGGCTACCTTGTTACGACTTCACCCCAGTCGCTGACCCTACCGTGGCCGGCTGCCTCCATTGCTGGTTAGCGCACCGTCTTCAGGTAAAACCAACTCCCATGGTGTGACGGGCGGTGTGTACAAGGCCCGGGAACGTATTCACCGTGGCGTGCTGATCCACGATTACTAGCGATTCCAACTTCATGGGCTCGAGTTGCAGAGCCCAATCCGAACTGAGACGGCTTTTTGAGATTTGCGAAGGGTTGCCCCTTAGCGTCCCATTGTCACCGCCATTGTAGCACGTGTGTAGCCCAGCCCGTAAGGGCCATGAGGACTTGACGTCATCCCCACCTTCCTCGCGGCTTATCACCGGCAGTCTCCCTAGAGTGCTCAACTAAATGGTAGCAACTAAGGACGGGGGTTGCGCTCGTTGCGGGACTTAACCCAACATCTCACGACACGAGCTGACGACAGCCATGCAGCACCTGTGTTCCAGGCTCCGAAGAGAAGGTCACATCTCTGCGACCGGTCCTGGACATGTCAAGGGCTGGTAAGGTTCTGCGCGTTGCGTCGAATTAAACCACATGCTCCACCGCTTGTGCGGGCCCCCGTCAATTCCTTTGAGTTTTAATCTTGCGACCGTACTCCCCAGGCGGAATGCTTAAAGCGTTAGCTGCGCCACTAGTGAGTAAACCCACTAACGGCTGGCATTCATCGTTTACGGCGTGGACTACCAGGGTATCTAATCCTGTTTGCTCCCCACGCTTTCGTGCCTCAGCGTCAGTATCGGGCCAGTGAGCCGCCTTCGCCACTGGTGTTCTTGCGAATATCTACGAATTTCACCTCTACACTCGCAGTTCCACTCACCTCTCCCGAACTCAAGATCCTCAGTATCAAAGGCAGTTCTGGAGTTGAGCTCCAGGATTTCACCCCTGACTTAAAGACCCGCCTACGCACCCTTTACGCCCAGTGATTCCGAGCAACGCTAGCCCCCTTCGTATTACCGCGGCTGCTGGCACGAAGTTAGCCGGGGCTTATTCTTGCGGTACCGTCATTATCTTCCCGCACAAAAGAGCTTTACAACCCTAGGGCCTTCATCACTCACGCGGCATGGCTGGATCAGGGTTGCCCCCATTGTCCAATATTCCCCACTGCTGCCTCCCGTAGGAGTTTGGGCCGTGTCTCAGTCCCAATGTGGCTGATCATCCTCTCAGACCAGCTACTGATCGTCGCCTTGGTGAGCCATTACCTCACCAACTAGCTAATCAGACGCGGGCCAATCTTTCGGCGATAAATCTTTCCCCGTAAGGGCTTATCCGGTATTAGCACAAGTTTCCCTGTGTTGTTCCGAACCAAAAGGTATGTTCCCACGCGTTACTCACCCGTCTGCCGCTGACGTATTGCTACGCCCGCTCGACTTGCATGTGTTAAGCCTGCCGCCAGCGTTCGCTCTGAGCCAGGATCAAACTCTCAAGTTGGACTTGAACTTTGAACCGGCTGATCACAACGTTTTGACGAGGTCCCACCATTTTTCATCGACCGAAGTCGATGAGCTGCCCGCGATTCACATCGCTGGCAACGATGGTGTAACCTTAAAACGTGTACCGCCGAAGTCTTTCGTCCGGTCCCGATCCAAAAAGCCGAAGCTCTTTAAATGCGAGACCCGCAAGGACTCCGCCGTCCACGTTTCTCTTTCTTCATCTTCACTTGTCAAACAGCCCGGGACCGATGTGGCCCCAACCTTCCAGAGAGGAAGGGTTCCGACACCCTTACCGACGATGAATGAACTCCAATCGACTTACGTCGACTGTTGTGTCACTCAACAAGGTGAGGAGCATCAGTGGCGCGTTCGCTCGCCTTGGTCAGTGACCCGGCGGCGCCGCGCTCAGTGGTCGGGTTATAGGCCCCACCCATCGGAGTTGTCAACGACCATTGTCAGAAAATCGTCGCACGGTGGATTGTTCTAAAAAATTGCGTGATTCCATGTGGTTAGAGAAGCGTGGAGCGGACGGTTTGGATCGGCGCGGCGAAAAAACCCAAAAAAAGTTTGGCCTGCGGGGGCTTCTGGAGGCTGCCTGCAGCGCCCCTCCAGACAGGTCCCTCGCGCCGGGCCGTCCAAGAAACTTTTCCATATTAGGCGCCGTACTTGAGCCACATTCCCGCGGCGTTCTGGTACAGACAGAGCTTGAATCGCAGGAATGCCAGTGGGGGCTGCCGGCGGTTTGCTTGGGGTCAGAGGAAGGCGATCATAGGATGAAGCGGCCTTCTTCAGACGTTCGCGAGACATCGAGAGATCTTTTTTCCGCTTAGCTGTTCGTAGTTTCGGCCGGCCCGTCATCAGGGCCTTCTGACCGCGGACGCCTATGCGGCTTGCCCTTTTCGAGCGGTGCCCCTGAAGAGGGCGGCGTAAGAAGGGGCTCGAAACCGGCTCTTGGGTCGTTGATTGGGGGATTTGGGTTGAACCAAAGGACGTCACGCGGCGCTTACGGGCGTGAGACCGGGATCATCGATCTCGGCCACGAGCCGCCGCTGTCCGTTGATGGTTCGGAAGCCGCGGTCATCGATCGCCGCCGTGTCTCGGTGCAATGGTTCAGCGGGACGATCTTGACCGGACTCTGCGGCGCAGCCCTGATCGGCGGCGCCGTTTTCGCATCGCTCGACGGCGAAATGACCTTCGCCAAGGTGCCGGAGCGGGTCGAAGGCGCGCTGCGCGGCGCATTCGGTGCAGCTGACCGCGCCGCCACGCTGCACAAGAGCGACCGCCTGCCACCGCCCAACGAATCCACGGCCTCGCGCAACATCGTGCGCGTCTCGACCGTCGCCCGCGTCGGCAGCCGCGACGTGATGCGGGTGCGCCCCTTCATCCGGATTGCCGGCAATCTGTCGATGACGACGAGCGACCTGTCGGCGAAGATCCCGCCGTTCAACGCCCAGCGCCTTCTCACCGATGTCGGCTCCGATCCGAAGACCGCATCCGACGATCCCAACAATCCGGAAGCGGTCGAACCCGACGCCGAGGTCTCCTTCGTCACCAAGGACCTGTCGCCGGTGCTGCCGAAGGCCAAGATTTCCGCAGTGGTGGCGCTCGATGACATCCTGATGCGGGTGCGCGATGCCGCCAACTGGCGCGGCAATGGCGGGGTGCGCTACGCCACGCTCGCCAATGCCGCCACCGACGTCTCCGGCGCGACCGGCCCGTCCGACATCAGAAGCGCCTACGCCACCGAAGTGTCGCCGTCCGATCCCTATGCCGGCTTCGAGACGCGCGTGGTGCCGGAAAACGTCACGCTGCTGCCGAAGACCAAGGAGCAGATCACCGGGGGCAATCCCAACGGCGAACGCGTCCACATGGTCAAGAAGGGCGACAGCGTCGCTGGCGTGTTGCGCGATCTCGGCGCCACGGCCGACGAGATCAAGGCGATCGCCGCGACGCTCGGGCCCCGCGGCCGCGACGGCGGCCTGAAGGAAGGCGAGAAGCTACGCATCCTGATGGCGCCTGCAAGCCCTGGCGCCCGTCTGCAACCCTACCGCGTGGTCATCGCCAACGAGACCATGGTCGAGGCGATCGCGGCGCTGTCCGATCTCGGCAAATACGTAGCGGTCGACGTCTCCAGCATGAACACCGTCGCCGACGCTGGGGCCAACGCCAACAGCGACGACGATGACGACGATGACGGCACTGGCGTGCGGCTCTACCAGAGCATCTACGAGACCGCGATGCGCAACAAAGTGCCGATGCCCGTCATCGACGACATGATCAAGATCTACTCCTACGACGTCGATTTCCAGCGCAAGGTGGCGCCGGGCGATTCATTCGACGTGTTCTACGCCGGCGAAGACGAGGGCGTGACCGCGAGCGAAAAGAACGACGTGCTGTTCGCTTCGCTCACGCTCGGCGGCGAGACCAAGAAATACTACCGCTACCAGAGCCCTGACGACGGCGTCGTCGACTACTACGACGAGACCGGCAAGAGCGCGAAGAAATTCCTGGTGCGCAAGCCCGTCAACAACGCCATCATGCGTTCCGGCTTCGGCGGCCGCCGCCACCCGATCCTCGGCTATGTGAAGATGCACACCGGCGTCGACTGGGCCACCTCTTACGGAACCCCGATCTTCGCCTCCGGCAACGGCGTGATCGAGAAGGCCGGCCCCGAGGGCGGTTACGGCAAGTACATCCGCATCAAGCATAACAACGGCTACGAGACCGCCTACGGCCACATGTCGGCCTTCGCCAAGGGCATGGAGCCCGGCAAGAAGGTGCGGCAGGGCCAGGTGATCGGCTTCGTCGGTTCGACTGGCGCGTCGACAGGCCCTCACGTCCACTACGAAATCCTCGTCAACGGCCGCTTCGTCGATCCGCTGCGCGTAAAGTTGCCGCGCGGCCGTTCGCTGGAAGGCCCGATGCTGGCCGGCTTCGAGAAGGAGCGCGACCGGCTCGACGGCATGATGAGCGGCCGCGCCGGCGCCATCGCGAGGATGTCGGACGCAACCGGCGGGCCGCTCCAGGTCACCAACCGGTAGCCCACAGTCGTCGCCAATCGTCAGAGAACCGACCGGCGCCCGCCGGGCGTCGGCTCCAGAATCTTCCGTTCTGGAGCCGATTTGCGTTCTGCATCCGATTTGGTTGGAACCGGCCGGGGCGCGAACCGGTTGGTTTCCCACTAGGCAGGGGCTGAATGGAGGATGTTATGGACAATTGGACGAACGCAAAGCTGTGCGACGTCGCCAACCTGATCCTCGGCGCATTCCTGTTCTTCTCGCCGTGGATATTCGGCTTCGACGCCGGAAGGCCTTCCCAGAACGCACATATCGCGGGCATCGTGATCGCAATTTTGGCCATCGCGGCGCTTGCCGCCTTCGCAGTATGGGAAGAATGGCTGAACCTGATCGTCGGCCTGTGGACGCTCATTGCGCCTTGGGTCCTCGGATTCGAAGGGGCCAAGACGGCGATGACGATCCACGTCGTGGTCGGCATCGCAGTCGCCGTGCTTGCCGCCATCGAGCTCTGGATCATGTCACAAAACCCGCCGCGGCTGACCGCAGGCCGCTAGTAGACTGCGCCCCGCCCCACGCACGGGCGGGGCCACGATTGGAGCGGCGCTACGGCAACGCAGTTGCGCGCACGATCACGAAGACGATCCCGATCGCCGTAAGACCAAACGAGACGGCCATGAGCGGCAGCAGGACATCGATCGCGGCATCGGTGCCGTGAAGCGTTGCACCCCAAACCTTGAAGTCGCCGGCTTCCCAATCATGCAATGAGGGCTGCTGTGGATGCGGCTCATCGGACACGTGGTGCCTCCAGACCCGCGACAATATCCACGGAATGCCCGCCGCGACCAGGAACAACAGGCTGACAAACGCAAGCAACAGGCTGACATCACTGCTGCGATCGAACAGTACCCAGGCCATCAGCGCGAACCAGGCGACAAGGACGACCGCGGCACCATAGATCTTTGGATGAAGCTCGTCGAAGGCCGGTCGGTTGCGGGAGACAAGATCCTTGTTCATGGCGATACCCCACATTTGCGGGATTCGCCGGGAACCCATGGCAAGTGCCTTAGCAGCCGACAAGAACTATCGGACGCGACGTCGGTCAACTCCGACGCCGGATTGGTGCGTCCAACCGACGGATCCATGTGGGGGCAACCTGGCCCGGTCGCAGCAGTTTCATTAAATATCCCCAACTCCAGCCAGAGCGGGCGAGATGCTTCTGTTGGCGGAACCAACCAATGGTCGCCACGATTGGTTTTGGTGGCGGTTTCCTGCCTGTTCAGTCAAGAGGAGGACAATCCATGCAGCGCGTCTCACGTGACGACGTGATCAAGGCCGTCAGCGGAGCTGACGACGTCACGATTGCACAGATCATCGGAACCGGCGCGACAGCCGAGGAGCTTGCCGAGGCCCAGGCATGGCTCGCCAACGACGAACCCATGATCAACGACCTCCGTCCACTGGCGCAGGGCCGGGTGCGCGAGCTCGTGGATATCCTTTCGGAGCTTGAACAGGAAGGCGACGAGGAAGGTCCGGCCGATCCAGGCTCTGCGCCCGCAGTCAGCTAGTTAGCCGACCGAGCGGACCAAACATTTCGCCCCGGAGAGGCATCGCCTTCCGGGACGTTTTTCATTTTGCGGTGAGCGCTAGGTTCAGTTGAGCTTGCGCTTCGACACCGGCGCGTCGAACTGGGCGATTTCCGCAGTCTGCGCCGCCTTGCCGTTGAAGGTCAGCACGTTGCCTGCCGATGAAACCGCAACCGCATCGCCGTCCCTGACGTCGCCGCCGAGGATCATCTCGGCGAGCGGATCCTGGACGTAGCGCTGGATCACCCGCTTCAGCGGCCTGGCGCCATAGGCGGGATCCCAGCCCTTTTCCGCGAGCCAATCGCGCGCCTTGCCATCCAGCGTCAACACGATCTTGCGATCGGTCAACAGGTTCTGGAGCCGCGCGAACTGGATCTCGACGATCCGGCCCATTTCGCTCTTCTGCAAACGATGGAACAGGATGATTTCGTCGACGCGGTTGAGGAATTCGGGGCGGAAATGTCCGCGCACCGTCGCCATCACGTGCTCACGCACGGCGGAGGTATCCTCGCCCTCCGGTTGATTCACCAGAAACTCCGAACCGAGGTTCGAGGTCATGACGATCAGCGTGTTGCGGAAATCGACGGTACGGCCCTGGCCGTCGGTCAGGCGGCCGTCGTCGAGCACCTGCAACAGGACGTTGAACACATCCGGATGCGCCTTCTCGACTTCGTCGAACAGCACCACCTGGTAAGGCCGGCGCCGCACCGCTTCGGTGAGTGCGCCGCCCTCGTCGTAGCCGACATAGCCCGGGGGCGCGCCGATCAGCCGCGACACCGAATGCTTCTCCATGTATTCGGACATGTCGAGGCGGACCATCGCGGTCTCGTCGTTGAAGAGATACTCCGCGAGCGCCTTGGTCAGCTCGGTCTTGCCGACGCCGGTCGGACCCAAGAACATGAACGAGCCCATCGGCCGGTTCGGATCCTGAAGGCCTGCGCGCGAGCGGCGCACGGCGGTCGCGACCGCACGTACGGCCTCAGCCTGCCCGACGACGCGTTGTCCGAGCTGCGCCTCCATCCTCAGGAGCTTTTCTTTTTCGCCTTCCAGCATCTTGTCGACAGGCACGCCGGTCCAGCGCGAGACCACCTGCGCGATGTGGTTGGCGGTAACCGCCTCCTCCATCATCTCGCCGGAGCTCTGCGTTGTATTTTCCTTGGCCTCGATATCCGCAAGCTGCCTCTCGAGCTCCGGAATCCGGCCATAGGCCAGCTCACCGGCGCGCTGGAATTCGCCGCGCCGCTGGGCGCCGGCGAGATCGACACGCAAGCTGTCGAGTTCGGCCTTCAGCTTCTGGGCGTTGGAGAGCTTGTTCTTCTCCGCGCTCCAGCGCGCGGTCAGCGACGCAGATTTCTCCTCAAGCTCGGCCAGCTCCTTCTGGAGCGTCTCGAGACGGGACTTGGAGCCGAGGTCGCTTTCCTTCTTGAGCGCTTCCTGCTCGATCTTGAGCCGGATGATCTCGCGGTCGAGCGAATCCAGCTCTTCCGGCTTGGAATCGACCTGCATCTTCAGCCGCGCGGCCGCCTCGTCCATGAGGTCGATGGCCTTGTCCGGGAGGAAGCGGTCGGTGATGTAGCGGTTGGACAGCGTCGTCGCCGCCACGAGTGCGGAATCGGCGATCCGCACGCCATGGTGCTGCTCGTATTTGTCCTTCAGCCCGCGCAGGATCGAGATCGTATCCTCGACCGTGGGCTCGCTGACGAAGATCGGCTGAAAGCGCCGCGCCAGTGCCGCATCCTTCTCGACATGCTTGCGGTACTCGTCGAGCGTGGTCGCGCCGATGCAATGCAGCTCGCCGCGCGCAAGCGCGGGCTTGAGCAGGTTCGAGGCGTCCATCGCGCCATCGCCCTTGCCCGCGCCAATCAGCGTGTGCATCTCGTCGATGAACAGGACGAAATTGCCGTCGCTCGCGGTCACCTCCTGAAGCACGGCCTTCAAGCGCTCCTCGAACTCACCGCGATATTTCGCACCGGCGATCAGCGAACCGAGGTCCAGCGACAGCAGCTTCTTGTCCTTCAGGCTCTCCGGCACATCGCCATTGACAATGCGCAGCGCCAGGCCCTCGGCGATCGCGGTCTTGCCGACGCCGGGCTCGCCGATCAGAACGGGATTGTTCTTGGTCCGGCGAGACAGCACCTGGATCGTACGGCGGATCTCCTCGTCGCGGCCGATGACCGGATCGAGCTTGCCGTCGCGCGCCGCCTGGGTCAGGTCGCGCGCATATTTCTTCAGCGCGTCATAGGCGTTCTCGGCGGTCGCGGAATCCGCGGTCCGGCCCTTGCGCAGCGCCTCGATCGCCGCATTGAGGTTTTGCGGAGTGACGCCGCCCTTGGCGAGGATCGCGCCGGCCTCGCTGGTCTTCTCCAGCGTGAGGCCAAGCAGCAGCCGCTCGACGGTGACAAAGCTGTCGCCGGCCTTCTCGCCGGCCTTTTCGGCGGCGTCGAAGGTGCGGGCGAGCTCGGGCGCCAGATAGATCTGGCCGGCGCCGCCGCCGGAGACCTTCGGCACCTTGTTAAGGGCGTCCTCGGTCGCCTTCAGAATTGCGCGGGAATTGCCGCCGGCACGGTCGATCAGGCCGGCAGCGAGGCCTTCATTGTCGTCCAGCAGCACCTTCAGCAGGTGCAGGGTCGAAAACTGCTGGTGCCCTTCGCGCACCGCAAGCGATTGCGCGGACTGGACGAAGCCTCTGGAGCGTTCGGTATATTTGTCGATGTTCATTTGTCTTCTTCCCTCGGCCTGCCCCAGGAGCCCTCTAAGGCACTCCAAACGGCATCTTCATTGGGTTTCCGATGACCGCATTGACGTTTCTCAACCGGTAACGGTCGTTATCAGCCGGCGCTGGCGCCTGCCTGACCCAGATGTGGGAAGCGTGCCCTTGGACCGGAAGAGGCGAGTTCACAATTTCGTGCGCGGATCTGCCAGCTTGGCGCCGGTGGGTCGAATCCCCTAAGTAACGGCATGACACCTAGCGCAATGACAGCCAACCAGACCGCCGAGATCACCGGCCTCTACCGTTATCCGATCAAAGGCCTGACGCCGGAGTCCCTGCCCCGGATCTCACTGCGATCCGGCCAGACCCTGCCCGCCGACCGCCGCTACGCCATCGAGAATGGCCCGAGCGGGTTCGACCCTGATGCGCCCCAATGGAAGCCGAAAATCCAGTTCCTGATGCTGGCGCGCAATGAGCGGCTGGCTTCCCTCGACAGCCGTTTCGAGGACGCGACCAACCGCCTGACTATCCGCAAGGACGGCCAAATCGTCGCCAGCGGCGATCTCGAGACCGCGGCCGGGCGCGCCGCCATCGAGGGCTATTTCAGCGAGAACTTTCAGACGGAGTTGAAGGGCCCGCCCAAGGTCTTGTCCGGCCGCGACCACAGCTTTTCCGACGTCGCTCGCAAGGTCGTGTCCATCATCAATCTCGACAGCGTCCGCGCGCTCGAGACCATGCTCGGCGGCGCCGCGGTCCACCCTCTGCGTTTCCGCGCCAATCTCTACGCGAAGGGCTGGCCGGCCTGGTCCGAGCTCGACCTCGTCGGCCAGACGCTCGCGATCGGGCGGGCCCGGCTGGAAGTGGTCAAGCGCATCAAGCGCTGCCCGGCCACCAATGTCGACCCAGATACCGCCAGGCGCGATCTCGAAATCCCGGCCACGCTCTCAAGCAATCTCGGCCACATGGACTGCGGCATCTATGCCGAGGTGATCACCGATGGCGAGATCGGCGTCGGCGATCAGATCGCGGTGGAAGAGCCGAGATTGGTGTGAGCGATCACCGCTGCCGTAGGTTGGGCAAAGGACGCGCCTTTGCCCAACGGCTTCGTCCTCCTAGTTCGGCATCACATACGCATAGATCCGGCCGCGCGAGATCGGCGCTTCGCGAACGCGGTTGCCGTTGTTGCCGGAGATCATGATCGGATTTCCCTGCGCATCGACGCCGGTGATGATGCCGACATGGCCGCCGCCGCGACCGCGCGACATGACCGCGATGGCGCCGACCTGCGGACCCGAGATGCGCGTGCCATAGCGCGCAAACGAACTCGCCATGTCGGAGCCCGTGCCGCGATGGCCAGTATGCTCAAGCACCATGTTCATGAAACGCGCGCACCACAGGCTGCCGCGGCCGGTCGGATTGCCGCCGACATAGCGGCGTGCCTCGGACACGAGCCCCGACCCGCCACTGAAGGCGCCGCTGCTCATCGCCACGCCTTCGCCGCTCGCGGCCACTCCACCGCTACGGCTCATGGCCATCCGACGGCTAACGCGCGGGGTCGTTCCACCGCCACCGCTCATTGCCATTCCACCATCACCGCTCATGGCAATGTCGCCGCTGTTGGCGTTCGGATCATAGCTGGCGAAGGCGTTGCCGAAGCCGCTCGCCTGCAATTGCGCCGCGCCGCGCTCGAAGCGCGAGCTGCGTGCATGATACCGATAATGATGATGTCTGCTGGCGTGATGCGCGTAAGCGTGCCGCTCTGCGCTATGACGATGAGACCGTGCTGACGCCGGAGAGGAGAACGCGGCGACCGCCGCGAAGAAAACAGCCAGCGCGACGACACAACGCGACAGGCGAGACGCAAACAACTCGAACATTCTTCATCCTTTTGACACCCCACTTCCCAATCGGCCTGTGCGGTGGCCGACATCCGCCGGCTGTATCAGTATCCCGATGTGGCGAGAACAAGACGGGGTCGCGAAGATTTTGGACGATGATTAACGAGTGTTAGGGTGCATGCGCTGACCGCAGAGCGGCATTCCAATGCCGCAGCCACCTCAGGGAGAAAACCGGATGCCGTACGCCCTCACGAAGGACAACCACCGTCTCTATTTCGAAGAAGCAGGCACGGGCACGCCGATTATTTTTCTGCACGAATTCGCGGCCGACTACACCAATTGGGAGCCGCAGATGCGCTACTTCTCGCGCGGCCATCGCTGCATCACCTATTCGGCGCGCGGCTACACGCCGTCGGACGTCCCTGATGGCGAGGTCTACAGCTACATGCATTTCTACACCGATGCGCTCGCGGTGCTCGATCATCTCAAGCTCGAACGCGCGCACCTCGTGGGACTGTCGATGGGCGCCTATTCGTCGCTCCAGATCGGGCTGAACGCACCGCAGCGCGCGCTATCGATGACACTCGCCGGCGTCGGCTCCGGCTCGGAGGTCGAGAACCTCGACGCCTGGCGCAAGCAGTGCCGCGCCAACGCGGAGCAATTCGAGACGCTCGGCTCCGCGGAAGTCGCAAAAGTTACGCGCGAAGCGCCGAGCCGGATTCCCTTCCTGGTGAAGGACCCGCGCGGCCACGCCGATTTCTACGCCGCTCTGGCACACCACGACGCCAAGGGATCGGCGCGCACGATGCGCGGCTTCCAGGGCGGCCGCCCCTCGATCTTTGCGATGACGGACGCGATCAGAGGCGCCGCGACGCCGGCACTCATCATCTGCGGCGACGAGGACGATCCGTGCATCGCGCCGAGCCTGTTCCTGAAGAAGCATCTGCCTGCGGCAGGGCTCGCGATGTTTCCGAAGTCCGGCCACGTGCTCAATCTCGAAGAGCCGGCGCTGTTCAACGAAACGGTGGAACGGTTCGTCACGCTGGTGGAAACGGGAAGATGGCCGGCGCGCGATCCGAGATCGCTGGCCGCGCATTAGAGCAAGGGCGTCACCACACGCTCTGTCATTGCGAGCGCAGGCGAAGCAAAATCCCTCCGCGGAAAGACCCTGGATTGCTTCGCTACGCTCGCAATGACGAAAAACTACTTCCTGCCGCCCCGCGTCAGCAGAAACACGCCCTGCTCGCCGAACAGATTCCACACCCACCACGGCATCCGCAGCCGCAGCGGGCGGCCGTAGAGGTCGAGCGCCTCGGCACGTTCCATCTTGACGTCGATCGCGTCGCAGAGCTCGACGAAATCCTTGATGGTGCAGAAATGAATGTTGGCGGTGTCATACCAGCTTGCGGGCAGATTCTCCGTGCGCGGCATGTGGCCTCCAATCAGGAGCTGGAGCCGCATCTTCCAGAAGCCGAAATTCGGGAACGACACGATGGCGCGGCGGCCGATGCGCAGGAGGTTCTCCAGCACGACCTTGGGCTGCCGCGTCGCCTGCAGCGTCTGCGACAGGATCACGTAATCGAAGGCGTCGTCGGGATAATTGATGAGGTCGGTGTCGGCATCGCCCTGCACCACCGCGAGCCCCTTGGCGACGCAGCGGTTAACGCCCTCGCGCGACAGCTCGATGCCGCGGCCGTCGATGCCACGGGTCTCCAGCAGCTGCAGCAGGTCACCCTCGCCGCAGCCGACGTCGAGCACCTTCGAGCCCGGCTTGACCATCTCCGCGACCAGCAGATGGTCGGCGCGAAACTGACCGGATTGCGCGGTGGCAAGGCCTCCCAGCGGCAACGCTTCCTGTACAGACATGGCTATCCGTCCCTGAGGGTGAGTCCGCGGGCCTTGCCTGCCGATTGCAGGAAGGCGCGGGAGATATCAAGGAATTCGGGCACGTCGAGCAAGAAGGCGTCGTGGCCGCGATCGGTCTCGATCTCGGCGAACGATACCCGCGCGCTCGATGCGTTCAGCGCATGTACCAGCGCGCGCGATTCCGAGGTCGGGAACAGCCAGTCGCTGGTGAAGGAGACCACGCAGAAGCGGGTCTGGATTGCCGCGAACGCCTTCGCCAGCACGCCGCCATGGTCGCCGGCGATGTCGAAATAATCCATCGCCCGCGTCAGATAAAGATAGGAATTGGCGTCGAAGCGCTCGACGAAGGACGAGCCCTGGTAACGCAGATAGGACTCGACCTGGAAGTCTGCATCGAACGAGAAGGTCGGCAGTTCGCGGTCCTGCATGCGCCGGCCGAATTTGCGATGCAGCGCGGCGTCCGAAAGATAGGTGATGTGCGCCGCCATCCGCGCCACAGCGAGGCCGCGATGCGGATGGAGGCCGTGCTCGGCATAGCCGCCACTGTGCCAATCGGGATCGGCCATCACGGCCTGCCGGCCAAGCTCGTGGAACGCGATGTTCTGCGCCGAGTGCCGCGTCGAGCAGGCAATCGCCAGCGCGGAGAACACGCGGCTCGGATATGCCGCGGTCCATTGCAGCACTTGCATGCCACCCATCGAGCCGCCGACCACCGCGAACAACGTGTCGATGCCGAGCCGGTCAATCAGCATGGCCTGCGCGCGCACCATGTCGGGGATGGTGATGACAGGAAATTCGAGGCCCCAGACCTTGCCGGTCGCGGGATTGATCGAAGCCGGACCGGTCGAGCCCATGCAGCCGCCGATCACGTTGGAGCAGATGATGAAGTAGTGTTGAGGATCGATCGGCCGGCCGGGGCCGACCAAGGTGTCCCACCAGCCGGGTTTGCCGGTGACGGGATGCACGTTGGCAACATGCTGGTCGCCGGTCAGCGCATGACAGAGCAGAACAGCGTTGGAGCGATCGGCATTGAGCACGCCATAGGTTTGATAGGCGATCTGGAACGGGCTGAGATCGACACCGCAATCGAGCCGCAGCGGCTGCTCCGTGCCGAACTGCGCGACCTGCGAGCTCGGATGATCCACCTCGTGCGACCGCTCGTCGGCAGTGATCGCGGGACTCGGAATTGACTGGACGCCAACCATCTGACCATCGACCTCGTTTGCGATCGTAGTGGTGACCGCATTGACATCAGGCCATAAAAAACCCGGCCTGAACGATAGGTTCGGCCGGGATCGAAAGGGTCCCCGGCCTGTTTAGCGAGTTTTTTAACGTGGCTGCAAGCCGGCCGGCTCAAATGACCACGGAACGCGTAAAAGCTACCGTCTTGGACGGTTTTCGTCAAGTCGCGGCCCGGATCAACCAAATTCGCCTGTCGTGCCATCGGCGGAACGGGTCCCATTTCCCTTTGCATTTCTCTTTGCTTTCGCGGCCCTGACTGCCTAATCAGGACAGATAGCAGCGGTGTCGGCTCGACTGATCCGCATTGGAACGCCCTCAACAACGCCTGTCAGACATGTCCCAACGTCCGCCCGCGCCACCATCTCTCCAGGAATTGCGCAAGGAGATCGACGCGATCGACGAGGGCATGCACCGTCTGTTGATGCAGCGCGGCGACATCATCGATCGCCTGATCCAGGTGAAGCAGACCCAGGAGGTCGGCTCGGCGTTCCGTCCGGCGCGCGAGGCTTCCATGATGCGTGACCTCGTCCAGCGTCATCGCGGCATCCTGCCGCTCGACACGGTCGAGAGCATCTGGCGCGTCATCATCGCGACCTTCACCTATGTCCAGGCGCCGTTCTCGGTGCACGCCGACATCTCGGCAAGCGAGCCGGCCATGCGCGATTCCGCGCGATTCCATTTCGGCTTCACCGTGCCTTACGTCGCGCATTTCAGCGCGCAGGCGGCGGTCGAGGCCGTCGCGAAGTCCAAGGGCGATCTGGCACTGGTCTCGGCGAACTCGAGCCGCACGCCATGGTGGCTGTCGCTGGAAGAAGCCGGTGCGCCAAAGATCATCGCGCGGCTGCCCTTCGTCGAGCGCGCCGACCATCCGGCGGCGCTGCCCGTGTTTGCGGTCTCGCGCGTCGCCGACAGCGCCCTGGTGACGGAGGTCGAGACCTTCAGCGTGCGCGTGTCGGGGTGGAACGCCGAGGTCGCGCGCGCCCTGTCGCCGCTCGCCGAGATCGTGGCCGTGCCCGATACCGCCTTCGACGGCGCCGCGCTGCTGGTCTCGGTCACCGCGACGAGCAGCCTCGACAAAATCAAGACTGCCCTGATCGAAGCGGGGGCCTCGGTGCGCTCCACGGCCCTCGTCGGCAGCCACGCAACGCGCTATACGGTGCCCCCGACCGGGTCGAAATCGTAAGTCGCGAACCGCCTAAGCCACTCCGGAGTTGAAGATGTCCCGCCCCATGCCGAATCCCGGCATTCTCGATATTGCGCCCTACACACCCGGCAAGAGTCCGGTGGCGGAGCCGGGCCGCAAGGTGTTCAAGCTCTCGGCCAACGAGACGCCGTTCGGGCCCTCGCCGAAGGCGATCGAGGCGTTCAAGAACGTTGCGGATCATCTGGAAGACTATCCGGAAGGAACCTCGCGCGTGCTGCGCGAAGCGATCGGGCGCACCTTCGGGCTCGATCCCAATCGCATCATCTGCGGCGCCGGCTCGGACGAGATCCTCAATCTGCTCGCCCACACCTATCTCAGCCAAGGCGACGAGGCGATCTCCACCACGCACGGCTTTCTGGTCTACCCGATCGCGACCATGGCGGTCGGCGCCAGGAACGTCGTTGCAGCGGAGAAGAACCTCACCTCCGACGTCGACGCCATTCTCAAGGCCGTGACGCCGCGGACAAAACTGGTCTGGCTCGCCAACCCCAACAACCCGACCGGCACCTATCTCCCGTTCGACGAGGTCAAGCGCCTGCGCGCCGGCCTGCCCTCGCACGTGCTGCTGGTGCTGGACGCAGCCTATTGCGACTACGTCTCGCGCAATGATTACGAGATGGGGATCGAGCTCGTCGCCACCACCGAGAACACGGTCGTGACGCACACCTTCTCCAAGATCCATGGTCTTGCGGCGCTGCGCATCGGCTGGATGTTCGGCCCCGAGCACATCATCGACGCGGTCAACCGCATCCGCGGGCCCTTCAACGTGTCGACGCCGGCGATGTACGCTGCCGCTGCCGCGATCGAGGACACCGGTCACCAAGCCATGTCGAAGCAATTCACCGAGACCTGGCGCAACTGGCTAACCGAGGAGATTGGCAAGCTCGGGCTGAAGGTGACGCCGAGCGTCGCCAATTTCGTGCTGATCCACTTCCCGACCGAGGGCAAGACCTCGGACGCCGCCGACGCCTTCCTCACCAAGCGCGGGCTGGTGCTGCGCGGGTTAAAGAACTACGGCCTGCCGCATTCGCTGCGCATGACCATCGGCACCGAGGAGGCCAATCGTCTCGTCGTCGAGGGCCTGCGCGACTTCATGGCCGGCAGATGAGCGCGATCCCGCACTTCCAGCGCGTCGCGCTGATCGGCTTCGGCCTGATCGGCGGCTCGATCGCCCGCGCTGCGAAGCTCCAGGGCCTGGCCGGCGAAATCGTCACCACCGCGCGCTCGGAGAAGACGCGTGCACGCGTGATGGAGCTCGGCATCGTCGACCAGGTCGTTGCGACCAATGCGGAAGCGGTGAAGGACGCCGATCTGGTCATCCTTTGCATTCCCGTCGGCGCCTGCGGGCCGGTGGCGCAGGAGATCGCCGCGCATCTCAAGCCCGGCGCGATCATCTCCGACGTCGGCTCGGTCAAGGGCGCCATCGTCAGGGACATGGCGCCGCATTTGCCGAAAGGCATCCATTTCGTGCCGGCGCATCCCGTCGCAGGCACCGAGCATTCGGGCCCCGATTCAGGCTTCGCCGAGCTCTTCATCAATCGCTGGTGCATCCTGACGCCGCCGGAAGGCGTTGATGCCGCTGCCACCGATCGCCTGCGCGCGTTCTGGACGGCGATGGGTGCCAAGGTCGAGGTCATGACGCCGGATCATCATGATCTCGTGCTTGCGATCACCAGCCATCTGCCGCATCTGATCGCCTACACCATCGTCGGCACCGCCGACGAGCTCCAGCAGGTGACGGAGTCCGAGGTCATCAAGTTCTCCGCCGGCGGCTTTCGCGATTTCACGCGCATCGCCGCGTCCGATCCGACGATGTGGCGCGACGTGTTCCTCGCCAACAAGGAAGCCGTGCTGGAGATGCTCGGCACCTTCACCGAGGACCTAGCCAAGCTGACGCGTGCAATCCGCCGCGGCGACGGCGAGGCGCTGTTCGACCATTTCACCCGCACCCGCGCCATCCGCCGCGGCATCGTCGAAATTGGCCAGGATTCGGCCGCGCCCGACTTCGGCCGGCCGCATGCGGCGCTGAAAAAGCCGTAGCCACGCTCTCACCTCCTTATTGCGAGGAGCGCAGCGCAATCCAGACTGTTTCCGAGGAGAAAGTTTGGATTGCTTCGCTTCGCTCGCAATGACGGAGGAATCAATACAGCGGCGGGATCTGGCCGACCTTGATCGGGCCGAGCAGCACAGCGCCGTCGACGAATTTCAGCGGGAAGCTGCGGGCCTTCTTGCCTTCCAGCGTGCTCTCGGTGCCAATCGAATTGATGCCGGCGGCAACGCCGGCATTGGCATTCTGCTTGATGACCTTGCCGAGCCCGGGAACGGCACGGTCGAGTGCACCGAACAGATTGTTGAGGTCCTGCGACTTCACGCCGGGGGCGACGCGATCGAGAGTGGCCTGCGGCACACCCTCCTCCAGCATCTTCTCGATGCCGAGCGCGGGGATCACGCGCTCGAGGCCCGTCACCGTCATCTGCAATTCACCGTCGAGTCGGCCATTGGCCGAGAGCCCGAGCGTGCCGGCCGCGACCGCGATCATCTCGCCCTGCTGGATCCGCGACTGCACGATCTCGATATGGCCGCCGGCGGCCTGGATCTCGCGGAAGCGCTGCGGCCACGGCTTTGGCGTGAGGTCGGACAGACCGGTGATCTTCGCCCGCGTGTCGGCCTCGAACGGCTCGGCGAGCAGCGGATGAACGCCCTGGATGCTGCCCTGCGCGATCTGAAACACGGTCTCGATCACGGGATGATCGGACGGCGATCCGTCCGCGAGGCGTCCATGCAGCTCGACCTGTTTTGCGCGCGCGAGCGGCACCTGCACCGTGCCGTCGAGCCGGTTGACGGTGGGATCCTCGAACACGACGGAGGCGCGCTCGGGCACGGCGGGCAGGCCGACCACGCTGCTGCGACCCTTGCTCCAGTTCACCACGAAAGTGCTTTGCGTGACGCCGTCGGTGAGCGTTGCCGGCGCGGAGAATTCGGCGATGACGCGCTTGGGATCGTAGACCTGGGCGACGATCAGGATGTTGTCGAGCTTCGCCGTGAACGGCGTCTTGCTGGCGTTCTGCGATACCAGAGCGACGCTGGCGCCGGAACACTGGACCTCGAAGCGGAACGGGAAGCCTGCGATCGAGCGCTTGGCGCAATCATAGATGCGGCCGGATTTGGCCTCCTGCGCGCGCCAGGCGTCGGCGGCGATTTCGGCCTGCGACGCGGCATAGAACCAGAAGCCGCTCCACGCGACGGCGAGGATCAGGAGGATAACGGGGGCGATGAAAAGGCCCCAACGGGAGCGCCGGCCTGCGGCAACGGTCATATCGGACATGCGGCGATCCCTTTGACCCCTGATTTTGTCAAATGTAAGCGAGGTACAGCCGCGACGAAAGACGGAGAATTCGCTTCGCTTGCGAGCGCGGTTCTGGTAGCCGTGCCCGAAATGTCGGAAATCACCCTTCCCTCTGTCACCGCAGCCAAAGGCGATCTCTGGGTGTTCGGCTACGGCTCGCTAATATGGCGGCCGGGCTTCGAATTCGAGGAACGCGTCCCGGCGCGGCTGGTCGGCGAGCATCGCGCGCTCTGCGTCTATTCCTTCGTGCACCGTGGTACGCCCGAAAAGCCGGGTCTGGTGCTTGGGCTCGACCGCGGCGGCGCCTGCCGCGGCATCGCCTTCCGTGTTGCCGAGAAGAGCCGCGTCGATGTGGTCGCCTATTTGCGCGCGCGCGAGCAGGTCACGTCGGTCTATCGCGAAGTCATGCGCTCGGTGTGGCTGGAGAACGACGCGCGGCAGCGCGTCTCCGCGCTCGCCTATGTCGTCGACCGCGGCCACGTGCAATATGCCGGTCGGCTGTCGCTCACCGACCAGCATCGCCACGTGCTCCAGGGCCACGGCCAGTCCGGCGCCAACCGCGACTACGTGACCGCGACGGTGAAAGCAATTGAGGCCGAAGGCTTTCGCGACACGCAGCTGCATCAGCTCGCGACCATGCTGCATGGTGATGCGCATTCCCCGCACGCGCCGGCTCCCACAGAAGATCGAGAGAGCCGCTAGTTCTCCGACGGCGCATAGCTCGGCGAATTGCCCATCAACTGCTCCTGCTCCTTGCGGCCCGCTTCGACGAGGCGGCCGGTCGCGTCTTCGATCGCCGTTTGCACGCGGGAGAGAAACTCGTCCTTCCGCAGGCCCGGCGGCAGCGGATCGAGGAACTCCACCACCAGCGTGCCGGGATAGCGCATGAAGGTGCGGCGCGGCCAGAACAGGCCGGAATTGAGCGCGATCGGCAGGCACTGCGCGCCGCAGGACGAATAGATCTGCGCAAAGCCGGTCTTGTAGTCCGGTGGCGCGCCCGGTGCGCGGCGCGTGCCTTCGGGAAAGATCACGAGCTGCCCGCCGCTGCGCACCGCCTCGCGCGCCCGCCGCGTCATGTCCAGCAGCGCCTTGACGCCGGCGTTGCGGTCGATCGCGATCATCCCGGTCTTGACCAGGAACTGGCCGAACACCGGGATCTGCATGAGCTGACGCTTGAGGATGAAGATCGGGCGATCGAAGAAGCCGGGCAAGACGAACGTCTCCCAGAACGACTGGTGCTTCGCCACGATCACCAATGGCCCCGTCGGGATCTTCTCGACGCCGCGGAATTCCACCTTGATGTTGCAGACCGCCCGCATCAGGAACAGCGTCGCCTTCGCCCACCATTGCGCGACCGTGAGCATGGCGCGCGGCGGCAATGCGAAGGTCGGCAGCGCAACGATCGCGAGGCACACCAGCACGGTGTAGAACAGCACGTTGAACACGAGCGATCGCAGGAAAATCAAGAACATCGAGGATCCGATCAATTGCCGATCAGTTGCCGATCAATTGGCCTGTGCGGTGGCGGGACGCTTCGGCTGCAGCCCGGGAGGCTGCTCCGACATCTCGGGCGAAAGGTCAATCCCGAAATCCTCCAGCCGCACCCTGAGCTCGGCCGCGATGTACTTGACATATTCGGACAGCAGCAGCCGCAAGGTGGACGCCGAGGTCCACCACGGCTCCTCGCGCCATTTTTCGCCGACCACCACGAACGGGATCAATGTAGTCTCCGGCATCGCATGCGAGAATTCCACCAGCGCGCGGGGCATGTGATAGTTCGAGGTGACCACGATCAGCGATTTGAAGCCGAGCCCCTCGGCCCAGCGCCGCGCTTCCGCGGCATTGCCGCGGGTCGAGACCGCGGTGCGGTCGAGATCGACGCAGCAACGCATGAAGGACTGGCTCTCCGGCAACGTCCGGGAGATGTCGCTCGCCGTCGAGGTCGGGTGCACGCCGGAGATCAGGAGCCTCCTGCCGTAGCCGGCAGCGAGCAGCTCCATCGCATCGGAGACCCGCGAGGAGCCGCCGGTCAGCACCACGATGCCGTCCGCCTTGCGGTCCGGCGCGATCTCGGCGCCGCGCAATTGCGACAGGAACGCGATGAAGCCCGCCGCCGCGCCGACGAAGGCGAGCGCAATCGTCGACATCACGGCCGCGCGCAGCCAACCGCGCGGCAGTTTCGGCGATCGATCGTCGGTCGGCGCGGTCATGCGATGTCGGTGGTCCCTTCACCGGACGATTTTAGGACGTTTTGAGGCGAAGTGGAGTCCGGTTTATCGGCCTCAATCGACATCGTTCAGTGTCGCGAACAGTGTCTGGCGCGAGGCGACTGCGGTGATGGCGCCGATCAGCACGGCCTGCACCGCGAGCACGATGTAGCCCGACGGTCGTAGCGAGAAGGTGCCGAGCAGCGCGGCGAACTGGTCGCCGACGGGGGTGCCGGAAAACCAGCCTGCAATCGACTCGGAGAAGCCGAACACCAGCATGGCGGCGCCGCCGCCGATGACGCCGCCCTCAAGCCCCAGCCTGAGGAAATGGCGCAGGAAGCGGTTGGCGATATAACGGTCGCCGGCACCGACGAAATGCAGCACCTCGACGATCGGACGGTTCGCCGCCATGGCGCCGCGGGTCGCGAACGACACCGAGATGATGGTGGCGATAATGACGAGCGCGAGGATGCCGAGGCCGGCGAGCACGGTGGCGTTGGTCATCGAGCGCATGCGCTCGATCCAGGCGCGGTGATCGTCGACGCTGGCGCTTGGCGCCACCTGGGTCACGCGGGCGCGCAAGGCGCCGAGATCGAGCGGCGTGCCGGGTTGCACGCGCGCGATGATCATGCGCGGCACCGGCAGATCGTCCAGCGACAGGCCGGTGCCGAGCCAGGGCTCGAGCAGCTTGCCGCTCTCGTCCTTGGTGAACGGCTTGACCTCGACGATGCCGGCTTGCGCGCGCATGGCCTCGGTCACCGCCGCGGTGTCGCGTTCGAGATCGCGTCCCGTCTGCGGCCGGACTTGGATGGTGATTTCGCTCGCAACGTCCGACTGCCATTCGGCGGCGGAGGCGCTCACCAGCAGCACCGTGCCGGTCGTCATCGACGCCAGGAAGGTCATGATGGCGACGACGGCGACCAGCGCGCGGCCATGGATCGAGGCGCGCGGCACGATCGGCGACATGTTGCGCGCCTTGGCCGGCAGCTGCGGACGCTCCTGTCCGAGGTCGACCAGCACGCCGCGCTCGTCGGGCCTACTCATAGACGTGCAGCCGTCCCTGGTGCAGCACGAAGCGGCGCGCCTCGTACTGGTCCATCAGGGCGATATCGTGGGTGGCGATGATGACGGCGGTACCCGATTTGTTGAGCTCGATGAACAGCCGCAGCAGGCGGCGGCCGAGCGTCGGATCGACGCTGCCGGTCGGCTCGTCTGCCAGCAGCAGCTGCGGCCGCGAGATCACGGCGCGCGCGATCGCCGCGCGCTGCTTCTCGCCGCCGGACAGGATCGGCGGCAGCGCGTCCATGCGCTCGCCAAGCCCGACCCATTTCAGGAGGTCGATGACCTCCTTGCGGTAGCTCGATTCGCTGCGGCCCATGACGCGGAACGGCAGCGCGACGTTCTCATATGTCGTCATGTGGTCGAGCAAGCGGAAATCCTGGAGCACGATGCCGATGCGCTTGCGCAGATCCGCGACCTCGTCCTTGCCGAGTTGCGAGATGTCGTGGCCGAACAGATTGACGAGGCCGCGCGTCGGTCGATGCGAGAGGAACAACAGGCGCAGCAGCGAGGTTTTGCCGGCGCCGGACGGGCCGGTGAGAAATTGAAAGGAATGCGCCGGGATATGGAAGCTGAGGTCGCGCAGGACCTCGGGCCCCAGGCCGTAACGCAGTCCGACATTTTCGAACCGAACCAAGTTCAGCTCCGTTCGAGAGAGGGCGCGGGCGGCACGGCTGTGCTCCGCCACACGCGATCAACGGGTTTTGCGACCGTTATGGTTTCCGGTTCGTTAACGGTCGCCCTGTAGCATAATTGGCAGCATTCCTGTCCCTCGGTTCTCCGCGACCGTGTCATCGTCAAGTCCCGTCCATGCATCAAGGCTCGTCCATGCATATCGTCTGCCCTCATTGTACGACATCCTACGCCATCAAGCTTGCGAGCCTCGGGGCGAACGGACGGACGGTCCGCTGCTCCCGTTGCAAGGAGACCTGGGTTGCCCATGCCGAGGATGCCATCGAGGAGGCGTCCATCCCGGCAATGGCCGCGGCCAGCCAGGCCGACGACCAGTCCGATCTCGCCGAGCAGTGGAACTCCTATGCCCGGGACGACGGCGCCGCCGATGCGCCCGTTGTCGACAGCCCCTCGATCGCCAGTGACTGGCCGGACGAGGAGGCGAGGGACACCGAGGACGAATGGTCGGCGGCGGCCCGGTCCGCCGAGGAGGAAGTCGTCGGCGAACAGCACCGATCCTGGTTCCGCGGGCTGTTCGGCCGCCGGCGCGGCGCGCGGGTGAGCCGTCCGGTCGCCGTCACGGCGCCGCGAAAATCCCATTTCGGCCTGCCGACAGCCTGCGCCGCCATGGGCGCGCTGGTGCTGGCGCTGGTGATCTGGCGCGGCGACATGGTGCGGCTGCTGCCGCAGACAGCCGCATTCTACAAGATAGTCGGCCTCGAGATTAACCTGCGCGGCCTGGCCTTCAAGGACGTCAAGCTCTCCAGCGAGACCGTGGACGGTAAGCAGGTGCTGGTGATCGAGGGCGTGATCGTGGGCCAGGGCAAGAAGGCGCTCGACATTCCCAGGCTGCGCTTCGCGGTGCGCGACGCGCAAGGCGCTGAGATCTACGCCTGGAACACGGTTCTGGAGCAGACCGTGCTACAGCCCGGTGAGCGCGCCTTCTTCCGCTCGCGCCTGGCCTCGCCGCCGCCGGAGGGCCACAATATCGACGTTCGCTTCTTCAACCGGCGCGACATCACCGGCGGCAGCGTATAATCGATTTCGCAGGTCTCGCAGGAAGAGCTGGTCGCGAGGTTGGTCCCAAGGTTGGTCTCAAGGTTGGTCTCATGCCCAAAATCCTGATCGCCGACGACGAGGATTCGATGCGCCAGCTGGTGGCGCGCGCCATCGCCATGGACGGCCATGAGATCGTCACCGCGCAGGACGGCGCCGAGGCGCTTGAAATCCTGACCCGCGCGGACGGCGCATTCGACCTGCTGCTCACCGACATCCAGATGCCGGTGATGGACGGCATCGCGTTGGCGCTTTCCGTCGCACGCGATTTCCCCGACCTGACCATTCTGCTGATGACCGGCTTTGCCGACCAGCGCGAACGCGCCTCGAACCTCAACGCGCTGGTGCATGACGTCGTGACCAAGCCGTTCTCGGTCGCCGACATCCGCACGGCGGTGGCAGATGCGCTGGCGGCGAAAAAAGCATAGCGGCGGGCAGGATTGTAGCCCGCATGAGCACAGCGACATGCGGGACCGGCGGCCACGGATATCGCTGCGCTCATCCGGGCGACGAAAGCTGCGGCAGCCTCTAAAAATCCTTCAGCAGCCGCTCGATATAGTCGAGCTCGATCTGCGGGCGCGAGCTATCCCCCAAGCGGCGGCGGAGCTCTTCGAGGATGCGGCGGACGCGCTGGGCGTCGATCTCGCCGGGGATCTTGACCGTGTAGTCGTCGCTCAGATCGCGGCCGTGAAGGGGGCGGCCGAGCGGATCGGTCTGATTGCCGCCGCTCTGCTGACGGCCGGCACGATTGCCGGGACCATCGCCCTGCCCGTCGCCATCGCCCTGCTGCATCGCCTCGGCCATCTTCTGCGCGCCCTTGCGCAAGGCGTCGAGAGCTTTCCCTTGCGCGTCCACGGCACCGTCGGAATTGCCCTCGCCGAGCTGCGAGCCGGCATCGCCCATGGCCCCGTCGGCGGCGTCCAGACTGCCGTCGTCATCGCCCTGGTCGCCGTCCTGATCGGCATCCTGGCCCGGCTGTCCCTGCTCGCCCTGCTGACCCTTCTGGCCTTTCTGATTCTGACCCTTTTGCCCCTTCTGCGCGAGACCGCGCTTGGCGAGCTCGTCCTGTAGCTTCTTCAGGCGGTCGCGCAGCGACTGCTGATCCTGCTGGAGGTCCGACATCGACTGGTCGCCCTGCTGCTTGCCGCGCGAGCGCTCACGCCGGGAGTCCTGGCCCTGCTTGAAAGTCTTGTCGCGCAATTGCTGCTGCTTGCGGATCATGTCGCTGAGCTCGTTCAGCGCCTGCTCCATGTCGCTGTCGCCGGATTGCCCGGGCTGCGCCATCTGGAGATTTTCCATGATCTGCGCGAGCTGCTCGAGCATGCGCTGGGCCGCCTCGCGATTGCCTTCGCGCGCTGCCTTCTCGATCTGCTTCAGGAGCTCGTCCAGGTCGCGTTGCGTGATGACGGAACGATCGCGATTGGAGGATTGGCTTTTTTCCGTCGCGCGCTTGTAGTCCTCGAGCTTCTGAATCGCATCGGATTGGTTGTTCAGGCTGCGTCCGGACTCCTTTTGCCTGAGGCTGTCGCCGGACTCCTGCATCGCCTTTTCCGCGCTGTCGAGCAGCGCGTCGGGATCCTGATCCTGCTGGGCCGAGACCGCAGCGGGAAAGCCTCCCAGGAGGAGGGCGAGACAGGCGATCGACATCGCCTTCAAGGCTGGCACGCGCGCTAGCTTCCGCATTTCCGGTCCCGCGTAAACTGATTGGCCCCGTCCTCGCCCCCCTTCACCCGGCTGCCCGCCGACTTCCGATAGGCCTGCAGCTGCTGGCGCAAGACGTCCTGCTGCTGCGCCAGCTCTTCGAGCTGCTCGGGCGTGGCATGCTGGGTCTTTTGTCGCAGCTCGACCGACTTGTCGAGAATGAGCTGAACCTCTGCGGGGAACGGCTGCCGGGGTCCAAGCGGATTCTGCTCGGCGCGCCGCGCGAGATCCCGCACCTTGCCGGCCATCGCCTCGCGCAGCTTTTGCGTCAGCGCCTTGATCTCCTCCTCGCTAGCGCCGCGTTCCAGCGCCCGCTTGAGCGCATCCTGCGCGGAGCGCAGCGCGGCGTTGACGCTGCCGGCGACACCGTCGTCCTCGATGGTGACCGCAAACGCCCACATGCTTCCCACCACCTCGCGCAGCGCGTCGTCGGTGCGGGCGGCTTCCACCTGGAGCGCCAGGCTGCGCAGGCCGAGATAGCAGCCTGCATCCGGCGTGAACAATTCGGGCGCGATCATCAGCGCGTCGAGCGCGGCATAGACATCCGAGTTCTTGTTGGCGTCGAGCGCGAGGATGCGGCGCTGCTCGATCAGCGCGCGCGCGAGCGAGTTGGTGAACAGCCGCTCGGGCAGGCGCATGTTGAAGGGTTCGCTTTTGGCCTCGTTGCCGGCCTCGTCCTTGGCGGTGAGGGTCAGCGTGACGTCGGCGCCGGCATAGGGGTCCTCGCTGAGGTCCTTCACCGTCTGGCCGACGCCGTTGCGGGTGCGCGCATTCGGCAGTACGAGCGGGAATTGCGGCGGCTGGAATAGCGGCCGCGCGGCGACCTTGGTGTCGGCTTCCTTGGTGTCGGCGTCCTTGCTGCCGTCTTTGGCTTCGGCGGGGCGCAGGCCGATTTGCGCGGCGGCGCCGGTGACGCCGTAATCGTCCTCGATCTTGTAGGAGAGCTGGAGCCCACCGCGGGCCTGACGCTCGGGATCCTTCGCAAGGGCGATCGTCGGCGCGCGGTCCGGCGTTGCCGCAAACGCCCATTGCGGCTGGCCGGAGGGCGCGCGGACATGCGCGGTGCCGTCACCGGTGATGGCAAAATGCTTCTCGTTGGTGCCCTTGGGCGTGGCTTCAGCGGGGGCGACCTCCTTGAGGCCGCCGGAGATCACGACATCGAGGCTGCCGCCGGAGGAGCGCACGATCAGGGTCGAGCCGGCGGGAACGGCAAGCGGGCCGCTGGCGGGCAGCGCCGCGGCCTCCTTGTTGGCGGCCGACAGGATGACCGGCGGCTTGCCGGTGTAGAGCGGCGGCGTGACCCAGGCGTCAACGCGAACGTTGGTCGGCGCCAGCACGCCGTTCCAGTCGAAGGCTGCGCCCAGCCGCATCGCACGCTCGTCGCCGGCGGCGAAGAAGGTCGCTACCAGCATCACCATGACCAGCGCGCGGAGCGCCCAGGGATCATGCAGAGCGAGCCGCGGGTTCGGCAGACCGGCGCGGATGCGCTTGATCGAAGCCAGCGTGCGCTCGCGCTGTGCCTGCCACAACGCCTGCGC
Source organism: Bradyrhizobium sp. LB14.3 (assembly GCF_040547985.1). Lineage (NCBI taxonomy): Bacteria > Pseudomonadati > Pseudomonadota > Alphaproteobacteria > Hyphomicrobiales > Nitrobacteraceae > Bradyrhizobium > Bradyrhizobium sp. LB14.3. The sequence continues at coordinate 348,135 of NZ_JBEPQT010000004.1, read as the reverse complement.
AACCGGATCCCGCGAGCTCAACGTGTCCGTGAGCGTGGTGGCCGGCCGATGACGGATGCCGGAGCCGCGGTCGAGCCGGGCAAGCGCCTCCTCGCGGCTCGGCCAGCGGAAGCGACGCACCGGGAACAGGACGGCAATCGCCATTCCGGCGAAAACGACGAGACCGATAGCGCGGGCAACGAACGGCAGCACCAGCCAGAGGCCGGCCCAGGACACCACCAGGAACAGGCCGACGACGGTGAGAAGCCGTGCCAGATTCGGCCAGCCACGCTCCCACGCGATGGCATAAGTGGCCCGCTTCAGGGCCTGCGCCAGCTTCAGCCGCGACAGAGCGTCGCCATCGCGGATCGGGTCTGACGGGTCGGGGATGACGCCGTTCAATCAACTCTCCAGGTTGCCCGGTAGAGAAGCTACCACAACGGCAGCACTGAGGCATCCGTTCCTGTGCGGGAGACACCCCTTTTCCCGCATAACACGAGGACGTGACTGCCCCGCTGCAACGCCCTAATTTCCACGCCGCCATCCAAGGAAACCGAAGGAAACGCCATGGACAAGAAGATGCACGACAAGGGCCTGGAAGTCCGCAAAGCGGTGCTGGGCGAGGCCTATGTCAACAACGCCCTGAAGAGCGTCGATGATTTCAACCGTCCGTTCCAGGAGATGCTCAACGAATATTGCTGGGGCACGGTGTGGGGCCGCGAGGAGCTGCCGCGCAAGACCCGCAGCATGCTCAACATCGCGATCATCGCGATCCTCAATCGCCAGCACGAATTCCGCGCGCATCTGAAGGGCGCACTGACCAACGGCGTCAGCCGGGATGAGATCCGCGAGATTCTGATGCAGGTCGCAATCTATGGCGGCATGCCGGCAGCAGTCGACAGCTTTCGCATCGCGCGCGAGGTGTTTGCGGACATCGATGGGAAGGCGTGAGCTAGACTAACCGCTCTCAACTCTATTACTCCGTCGTTGCGAGCGAAGCGAAGCTTCGTCGCTTCGCTCCTCGCAATGACGACGGGAAGGAAAACACCATGGACATCGGATTCATCGGCCTCGGAAACATGGGTTTCCCGATGGCGCGGCGGCTGATCGAGGCGGGACACAAGCTGATCGTGTTCGACACGCGCCAAGAGGTCCTCGACAAGCTGGTGGCGCGCGGCGCCAGCGCTGCGACATCACCAAAAGACGTGGCCGACCAGGTCGAGACAGTCATGGCCAGCCTGCCCTCGCTGCAGGCTTCGCTCGCGGTTGCGACGGGGCCGAACGGCGTGATCGAGGGAAGCCGCGTAAAACGCTTCATCGATCTCTCCACCGTCGGCTCGCAGATGGCGGCGAAGATTCACGGCCTGCTCGCCAAGCATGACATCGTGCAGATCGACTGCCCTGTCTCCGGCGGCGTCGGTGGTGCCGAGAAGGGCACGCTGGCGGTGATGGTCTCGGGGCCGAAAGCAGACTTCGAACTGCTCAAGCCAGCGCTCGATGTCATCGGGAAGGTGTTCTTCATCGGCGAGAAGCCAGGCGCGGCGCAGACCATGAAGCTCGCCAACAACTTCCTATCGGCAACCGCGATGGTGGCGACGTCGGAAGCCGTCGTGATGGGCGTGAAAGCCGGGCTCGATCCCGCCGTGATGATCGACGTCATCAATGCCGGGTCCGGCATGAACACCGCGAGTCGCGACAAATTTCCGCGCGCGGTGCTGCCGCGAACGTTCGACTTCGGTTTCGCCACCGGACTGATGGTGAAGGACGTGCGGCTGGCGCTGGAGGAGATGAAGCAGCTCGGCCTGTCGATGGAGGTCGCGGATGCGGTCGGCCGGTTGTGGGAGACGGTCATCAGCGCGGAAGGCGCCGAGTCCGATTTCACCGCGGCGATCAAGCCGATCGAGAAGAAGGCGGGTGTTGTGGTTGGCGGGACAATTGCCCGCAGCTAGCACCGGCGCAAGCGCAGCGCTGGTGACTGGCACTGCGCTGCGCTGCTTGGCTCGGTCGATCGAGCGTGGAAGGAAGCCTATGTGTGGGCCGGGCATAGTGTGCGCCTGCGCCCGGGTCCGATATCTTACGAAGATGCGGTTCAAGCCTTGGCGAGGTAGGGAATCGTGCCGGCCAGATCGGTGTCGTCGATCAGCTGGAAGCGGCTCTCGCTGCCGCCCCGGCGCGCCGCGGCGAAGCGGCCATAGGCCGGATCGGTCACGAAGGATTCCGCTGCCTTCGCCGTGGGAAACGACATGATGGCAATCAGGGAGGTGTCGAGGGGAGCACCTTCGAGGGTTTTCACGTTGCCGCTGCGGGAAAGATATTTGCCGCCGTGCTTGTGCACCAGTTCGTGGACGGACGCCGCGTAATCCGGCACCCACTTTCCGTCAGTCACTTTAATGTCCGCGATCAGATACGCTGTCATGTCGTGTCTCCTGGCTCGAGTTCAGCTCCGCCTTGATAGGGGCGGGCACGACTTGGGTGCCAGAACACGGCGGCGGCTCGCCAGTACGGGAACTGTAGCGGGGCGATACAAATACTGAATCGAGCCGCCCTGCATCAGCTCGCCAGCTTGCGTTCCTTGGCGAACGGGCTGAGGCCCAGCCAGCTTTGCATGGCTGCGGCAAGCTGCCTTTCGCCGGTAAGCAGCATCCGCCGGCTGGCGATGGCCGCGCGCACGGTATCGAGCCCCATCCAGATCGCCGTCATGGTGCGCAGATCAACCGACACGTAAAGATCGACGTCGAAACCGGGATCAATCGAGCAGAGGTCGACGCTGTCGTCGGGATCGACAATCAGCCACCACAATCGCTGCGTTGAAGGCAATTCCGGATAGGCGAACTGCAGCACGCTGCGGTGGCTCGGCATCGGAGTCGTGTTCAGATTCCGCCGCATGTCCCACATCAACAGCTGGACATCGAGATGCTGAAGCGACAGATCCGATTCGATGCGGCGCTGCCCCCAGATGCCGAACGCCTCGACGATGGGACCGAGTTCGCGTCCGGCGGCGGTCAGCTGATACTCGATCACGCCGCGCTCGGAAGCCGACGGCTGGCGGATGACGATGCCTGCGGCTTCGAGCTCCTTCAGGCGCTGCGAAAGCAGCGCAGGCGACATGCGCGGAACGCCGCGGCGCAACTCGTTGAACCGGGTCGAGCCGGCGACGAGTTCACGTAGCAGCACGACGGTCCAGCGCGTGCATAATATCTCGGCCGCCATCGCGACCGGACAGAACTGCCTGTAGCTGCCGATGGTCATGCGGGCCTCCGTGACAAGCGAGAGCGGAACCTTAGGGCCGATGCGCGCGGCTTCCTAGTTCAGATTCTGTATTGCGCTCGGTTCATTTGCTGAACTGGCCGCGGGCGGCGGACATCGTCTATCCGACCGGCATTGCAAGCCAGACCGGCCGCCGTCGCGGTCCATCAGACAACGGAGATTGATATGAAGAAGCACGTTTCAGCGGCGTTCAGATCCCTTGCCTCGCTAAACAAGGCGGCGATTTGCGTGATCGGCCTCGGCGCCGGCGTGATGCCGGCTTCCGCAGCCAACCTGACGCGCAGCATTGAGGTCAGCGGCGCAGCGGCCGAGGTGTGGTCTGTCATCGGTCCATTCTGCGCGATCAAGGACTGGCTGCCGCCGGTCGGCATGTGCATCGAGGACGGCAAATCGCCGCCGACCCGAACGCTCGTGACCAAGGACGGAAAGGCCGCGTTCGTCGAGGCGCAGACCGGGCGCGACGACAGAAGCTACAGCTATTCCTACGCGTTCCTAACCAGCCCGTTGCCGGTGAGCCAGTACAAGTCGACCATCAAAGTCACCGCGAGGGGCGAGGCGGTATCGGTGGTGACCTGGACCGGAATCTATACCCCCGTTCCCGGCAAGGAGAAGGACGCGATCGACGCCCTGAGCGGCGTCTACGATTCCGGCCTCGCCTCGATCAGGGACAAGTTCAAGAAGTAGGCCGGACGCCTAGCCGGCTGGATGAGCGCGGACGGTGTCCGCGCTCATCGGGCGCAAGGCGCCGACGTGATGCTCACAGCCACGGCGCCGGCGTATCCATCGCGATCAGCTGCTCGACCTCGATGCGCGGACGCACGACCGCGTATTGGTCGCCCTTCACCAGCACCTCGGGCACCAGCGGCCGCGTGTTGTAGGTGCCGGCCTGCACCGCGCCGTAGGCGCCTGCGGTCATGATGGCGAGGAGATCGCCAGGCTTCGGCGTCGGCAAAGTGCGATCGAGGGCGATGTAGTCGCCGGTCTCACAGACCGGGCCGACGACGTCAGCCGCGATCGTGGCCGCGCCCTTCGCCGGCTGTGTCACCGGCAAAATATCGTGATGGGCTTCGTACAGCGTCGGGCGGATCAAATCGTTCATGGCGGCGTCGATGATGACGAAGTTCTTGCCGTCACCGTGCTTCACATAAATGACCTTGGCGACGAGGATGCCGGCATTGCCGACGATCATCCGGCCCGGCTCGAACATCAGCGTGCAGCCGAGATTGTGGCTGACGCGCTTGACCATGGCGGCATAGGCGTCGGGCGCCGGCGGCGCCTCGCGGTCCATGTAATAGGGAATGCCGAGACCGCCGCCGAAATCGACATGCGAGATGTTGTGGCCGTCTGCGCGCAGCGTCTGCACGAATTCGGAGAGGATGCGGAACGCGATCTCCATCTTGGAGAGGTCGGTGATCTGGCTGCCGATATGCACGTCGGTGCCTGTGACCTCGATGCCCGGCAGCTTCGCGGCGCGCGCATAGACCTCGCGGGCATAGGCGATGGGGATGCCGAACTTGTTCTCGGACTTGCCGGTCGAAATCTTTGCGTGCGTGCCGGCATCGACATCAGGATTGACGCGGATCGAGATGCGCGCGGTCTTGCCCGCCTCGGTCGCGAGCCGCGACAGCAGCTCGAGCTCGGGCTCGGATTCGACGTTGAGGCAGAGGATGTCGGCGGCCAGCGCCGCTCGTAGCTCTTCTTCCGTCTTGCCGACGCCGGAGAACAGGATCTTGCTTGCCGGGATGCCGGCGGCCAGCGCGCGCTTCAATTCGCCGCCGGAGACCACGTCCGCGCCGGCCCCCAGCTTGGCCAGCGTGCGCAGCACCGACTGGTTGGAGTTCGCCTTCATGGCGTAACAGACCAGCACCTTCTCGCCGGCGAAGGCGTCGGTGAAGACGCGATAGTGCCGCTCAAGCGTTGCGGTCGAATAGCAATAGAACGGCGTGCCGACGGTTGCAGCCAGCTCGGACAGGTTCACCGCCTCGGCGTGCAGCACGCCGTTGCGATAGTCGAAATGGTTCATGGCGTTGGCTCGGTTGCTCCAGCCTATCGGCTGGGTCTTTCGTCCAGGAGCGGGTCGAGGATGAACGGTCTCTTTTTGCCCTTGGTCGCCGCCGGCGCGGCGTCCGCGCCGTAGGTGGGATTGAACACGCTCGGCGTCTTCTGGGCTTCGGTCTCGGTGTCGGTCGGCGGCGCGACGTTGGCCGTGGACGCGCTGGAGGCGGTCGGCGGCAGATCCAGCGGCCCCTTGCGGCCACAGCCGGCAAGCGCGAGCGCCGTCAGGCTCAAGACAATGATGGCCCACCCCGAGCCGGCCGGGCGAAACTTTGACGTCACGACGAAATCCCCACTATGCGGCGCACCATACAGAGATTGGCGCGCTCTGGCGAGAGCCGGATGACCATGAAACATAAGCGAAATTTTGCCCCTCAGTCCAATTTTCGCTCTTTTTCCAACCGCTTCAGCCAGGCCTTGGCCTGCGATGCCACGTTCTTCGGCGCGGTGCCGCCAAAGCTGGTCCGGCTCTTCACCGACGATTCGACCGAGAGCACGCCGAGCACGTCTTTCGTGATGTCAGGTTCGATCGCCTGCATCTCCCTCAGCGGCAGTTCGTGCAGCGCCACGCCGCCCTCGGCGGCTTTCGCGACGATGCGGCCGGTGACGTGGTGGGCCTCGCGGAACGGCATCTTCAGCGTCCGCACCAGCCAGTCGGCAAGGTCGGTCGCGGTGGCGTAGCCTTCGCCTGCAGCAAGCTTCATCTTCGCTTCATCGGGGACGAGATCGCGGACCATGCCGGTCATGGCGCGGATCGCGAGCGACAGCGCGGCGAAGCCTTCCATGGCGCCTTGCTTGTCCTCCTGCATGTCCTTTTGATAGGCGAGCGGCAGACCCTTCATCACGATCAGCAGGCCGTTGAGCGCGCCGATGACGCGGCCGGTCTTGGCGCGCACCAGCTCGGCGGCGTCAGGATTCCGCTTCTGCGGCATGATCGAAGATCCGGTGGTGAACTTGTCGCTGAGGCGGATCATGCCCACCAGCGGCGAGGTCCAGATCACGATCTCCTCGGCAAAGCGCGACATGTGCACGGCGCAGATCGAGGCCGCCGACAGCGTCTCCAGCACGAAGTCGCGATCGGAAACCGCATCGAGCGAATTCGCCATCGGACGATCAAAACCGAGCGCCTTCGCCGTGGCGTGCCGATCGATCGGGAATGAGGTGCCGGCGAGCGCGGCAGCTCCGAGCGGAGATTCGTTGAGCCGCTTGCGCGCATCCTGGAAACGGCCGCGATCGCGCGCGGCCATCTCGACATAAGCGAGCAGATGATGACCGAAGGTCACGGGCTGCGCGGTCTGCAGATGAGTGAAGCCGGGCATGACCGTTCCGGCATGCTCCAGCGCGCGCTCCACCAGCGCCTGTTGGAACGCGGCGAGCGCGGCGTCGGTCGCATCGAGAACATCGCGGACATAGAGACGGAAATCGGTCGCGACCTGATCGTTGCGCGAGCGCGCGGTGTGGAGACGGCCGGCGGCCGGGCCAATCAGCTCGGACAGGCGGCTCTCGACATTCATGTGAATGTCCTCGAGCGCACGCTTGAATTCGAAGCTGCCCTTGCCGATCTCTGACAAAATCGTGTCTAGACCCTTGCCGATATTTTTCGCATCAGAGGCCGTGATGATGCCCTGTGCGGCAAGCATCGCGGCGTGGGCCTTGGACGCGGCAATGTCTTGGGCAAAGAGGTGACGATCGACGTCGATGGAAACGTTGATCTCTTCCATGATCTCGTCGGGACGTTCCGAGAACCGGCCGCCCCACATCTTGTTGCTCATGATCGCCTGCTCACGCCTTGCCTGTCGCCGCCGCACGTTTGCTGACTGCTGCCAGCCGTATTAAGAGGCCTCTGATAGCCATATCTGCGACCGGATGACAAACGATATGCTCGACCCCAACGACATGCTCGACCCAAGGAAAGCGCGGTTAGCCACGCGCCGGATCCCCGTCGTCATCGCCACCGTGGTGGTCGGGGGCCTGGCTGGCTTTGCTGCGCTGTACGGGCTGGGCCTGAGCCGGGCTCCATCCGGCGATCCGGCCTGCCGGGCGGCCGTGGCGACGGCCTCGAGGATCGCCCCCCTCGCCCATGGCGAGCTGGCGGCCCTGACCATGGCGAGCGCGCCGTTGAAACTGCCGGACCTCGCCTTCGAGGACGCCGACGGCAAGCCGAAGAAGCTGTCCGACTTCCGCGGCAAGACGCTGCTGGTAAATCTCTGGGCCACCTGGTGCGTGCCCTGCCGCAAGGAGATGCCGGCGCTGGACGAGCTTCAGGGCAAGCTTTCGGGCCCCAATTTCGAGGTGGTGGCGATCAATATCGACACCCGCGACTCCGAGAAGCCCAAGACCTTCCTGAAAGAGGCCAGCCTGACCCGGCTCGGCTATTTCAACGATCAGAAAGCCAAGGTTTTTCAGGATCTTAAGGCGATAGGCCGGGCGCTGGGCATGCCCACCTCGGTGTTGGTCGACCCGCAAGGTTGCGAGATCGCGACGATCGCGGGACCGGCGGAATGGGCAAGCGAGGACGCGCTCAAGCTGATCCGGGCTGCGACAGGCAAAGCCGCCGCGGCGTTCTAGGAGTTCAGGCGGTGACGTTAAGGTTGCCGCCGACGCCGGCGCCGACATTGGCAAGCGAGGGCTGTCCCGCGCCGAGCAGCGTCAGGACGGTGGATTTCTCCGCATCCGCGTTCTGCTTCATCAGCGTCGCCGAGATATTCGACTGCAGCGCGCCTTGTTGAGAGGCCAGCATGCTGCTGACCATCGCCATCATGTCCATTACGCGAACCCTCGTACTGGACGTAACCTAGAGGCGAGCGGTTAACGCGACATGAATTGTCACGAAGCGGATGCACGCAGGATGGGCGGTGCCTGTGTCCCGGACGCGGCGCGGCATGCAATGACGCGACGCAGAGCCGGGATCCATGCTTCAGCCTGCACGCGGACTCTGGGCTCCCGGCCTGCAGCGCTTCGCGCTGCGTCCGGGGCACAAGACCCCTCTACCTTGTCGGAACCGGCTTAGCGCCGCGGTAGTCGTAGAAGCCGCGCTGGGTCTTGCGGCCGAGCCAGCCCGCCTCGACGTATTTCACCAGCAGCGGGCACGGACGATATTTGGAGTCGGCGAGACCCTCGTGCAGCACCTGCATGATGGACAGACAGGTATCGAGGCCAATGAAATCGGCGAGCTCCAGCGGGCCCATCGGATGATGCGCCCCAAGCTTCATCGCCGCGTCGATCGCCTCGACGTTACCCACGCCTTCGTACAGCGTGTAAATCGCCTCGTTGATCATCGGCAGCAGGATGCGGTTGACGATGAAGGCCGGGAAATCCTCGGAGACCGCGACCTGCTTGCCGAGCTTGGCGACGAATTCCTTGGACGCCTCGAAGGTGTGGTCGTCGGTGGCGATGCCGCGGATCAGCTCCACCAGCTCCATCAGCGGCACCGGATTCATGAAGTGAATGCCGATGAAGCGCTCGGGCCGGTCGGTGGCGGCGGCAAGCCGCGTGATCGAGATCGAGGAGGTATCGGAGGCGACGATCGCCTCCGGCTTCAACACCGCACAGAGCTCGTGGAAAATCTTGCGCTTGACCTCTTCCTTCTCGACCGCGGTCTCGATCACGAGATCGCAGTCCGCGAGATCGTCCAGCTTCTCGCCGGCCACGATGCGCGCCATCGCCGTGGCTTTGTCGTCCTCGCTGACGGCCTTCTTGGAGACCTGGCGCGCCAAATTGCCGTTGATCGTGGCCATGCCTGACTTGAGGCGGTCGGCCGAAATGTCGTTGAGCACGACGTCGAAGCCGGCCAGCGCAGCGACATGCGCGATGCCACTGCCCATCTGCCCAGCGCCGATCACGCCGACCTTCTTGATTACTGCCGCCATAATATCATCCACCGGAACGGCGCGCTGCTAACCGCGCCTGCCTATCCCCTGAGCCGGGAAGTCTGATTTAATCAGAAACTCGATTAGATCAGAATCCTGCCTCGAAACCTAGATTGGATCGCTTCGAAGGCGTGCCCCACGCCAAAGAAAACGCCTCAAAAAGCAACACCGGCCGGAGTTTATACCTCCGGCCGGTGTTTTTACGCGTTTTACTTGCCGAGCTTGCCGAGTTCGGCCGTCAGCTCCGGAACCGCCTGGTAGAGGTCGGCGACCAGGCCGTAATCGGCAACCTGGAAGATTGGCGCGTCCTCGTCCTTGTTGATCGCGACGATCACCTTGGAGTCTTTCATGCCGGCCAGATGCTGGATCGCGCCTGAAATGCCGATCGCGACATAGAGCTCGGGGGCCACGACCTTGCCGGTCTGGCCGACCTGCCAGTCGTTGGGCGCATAGCCGGCATCCACCGCCGCCCGCGAAGCTCCGACGCCGGCGCCGAGCTTGTCGGCGAGCGGCTCGATGTACTTTGCGAAGTTCTCACGGCTCTGCATGGCACGACCACCGGAAACGATGATCTTGGCCGAGGTCAGCTCCGGACGGTCGCTCTTGGCGACTTCCTCGCCGACGAAGGACGACAGGCCCGGATCGGCGGCCGCTGCGACGCTTTCGACCGACGCGTTGCCGCCTTCACCCGCCGCAGCGAAGGTGGAGGTGCGCACCGTGATGACCTTCTTGGCGTCCTTCGACTTCACCGTCTGGATGGCGTTGCCGGCATAGATCGGGCGCTCATAGGTGTCGGGGGCGACCACCTTGGTGATCTCCGAGACCTGCATGACATCGAGCAGCGCGGCGACGCGCGGCATCACGTTCTTGAAGCGCGAAGTCGCGGGAGCGACGAACGCGTCATAGGACGGGGCCAGCGAGACGATCAGGGCGGCCAGCGGCTCGGCAAGATCGTGCGCGTAGAGGTCGCCCTCGGCGACGAGCACCTTGGCGACACCGGCAAGCTTCGCGGCAGTATCCGCCGCAGTCTTGGTGCCCGGCCCGCCGCCGGCAACCAGCACGTGGACGTCACCGCCGAGCTGGGAAGCTGCGGTCAGCGCCTTGTTGGTGGAGTCCTTGAGGACCTCGTGTTCGTGTTCGGCAATCAGCAACGTCGTCATCAGAGCACCCCGGCTTCGTTCTTGAGCTTCGACACCAGCTCGGCGACGTCCTTGACCTTGACGCCGGCCTTGCGGCCCGCGGGCTCCGTCGTCTTGAGAACTTCGAGGCGTGCGGTGACGTCGACGCCGTAGTCGGCGACGCTCTTGTCCGCGATCGGCTTCTTCTTGGCCTTCATGATGTTGGGCAGCGAGGCGTAGCGCGGCTCGTTGAGACGGAGATCGGTGGTGACGATCGCCGGTCCCTTCAGCTTCACTGTCTGCAAGCCGCCGTCGACTTCGCGGGTGACCTTGAAGTCAGAACCATCGACCTCGAGCTTCGAGGCAAAGGTCGCCTGCGACCAGCCGAGCAGCGCGGCCAGCATCTGGCCAGTCTGATTGCTGTCGTCGTCGATCGCCTGCTTGCCGAGAATGATCAGGCCCGGCTGCTCTTCGTCTGCGATCTTCTTCAGTATCTTGGCGACCGCGAGCGGCTCGACCGCGCCGTCGGCCTTCACCAGGATGCCGCGATCGGCGCCCATGGCGAGACCGGTGCGGATCGTTTCCGACGCCTGCGCCGGTCCGATGGAGACCACCACGACTTCGGTCGCCTTGCCGGCTTCCTTCAGGCGCAGCGCTTCCTCGACTGCGATTTCGTCGAACGGGTTCATCGACATTTTGACGTTGGCGAGTTCAACGCCCGATCCATCGCTCTTGACGCGAACCTTGACGTTGTAATCGACCACCCGCTTTACCGGCACCAAGACCTTCATCGATCCTCTTTCACTCAATTCAGGAGGGGGGTTATCAACTGGCGCGGAACCTAAAGGCCTGATCAGGCCCGGTCAACGCGCGAAGGGGGCTAATTTTGCCCCCAGAAGTGCGCCGCTCAATGGGTCAGCGATTCTGCCCGGGAACCCAGAGCACGTCGCCGGCGCCGTCATGGTTGGCAGCACGGCTGGCCACGAACAGAAAGTCCGACAAACGGTTCATATACTGGATGCCAGCCGCGCCGACGGGCTCGCCGGGCCTGGCCGCCAGTTCCACCATCACGCGTTCCGCCCTGCGGCAAATCGTGCGGGCGACGTGTAGGTAGGCGGCGACCGGCGTCCCGCCCGGCAGCACGAAGGAAGTCAGCGGCATCAGCTTGTCGTTGAGCGCGTCGATGTCGCGCTCCAGCCGCTCAACCTGGCTCGGCACCACCCGCAGCCGCTCGGCTTTGCCTTCACGCTCCGGGACCGCAAGGTCGGCGCCGAGATCGAACAAATCGTTCTGGATCCGCCCGAGCATCGCGTCGAGCTCGGACGCGTCCTTTGTGTACAGACGAACGACGCCGATCGCAGCATTGGTCTCGTCGACCGTGCCATAGGCCTCGATGCGCAGATCGTATTTCGGCCGGCGCTCGCCCGAGCCGAGCGCTGTCGTGCCGTCGTCACCGGTTTTCGTATAGATGCGGTTGAGCACGACCATGTTAACGCCCCATCGCCCACACGGCGAGCATCGCGATGACGATCGCCACGAACTGAAGCAGCACGCGCCAGCGCATCAGCTTCTGCGAGGTGTTGGGCGAGCCGCCGCGCATCATGTTGATGAGACCGAGCAGCAGCACCAACGCCACGGCGCCGACCGCGATCGGCAGGATGAAAGTACTCAGGAGGGATGCCATCCGAGGGTAGATAACACCCTGCGCGCCGGTCCGCCATGGCGTTCCCGATCTGGCTTTTAAGCCAATAATATCAGAAGCTAGCTGGATGAATCTGGATTTGCGCGAATTGCCCATCCTCCTCGCCGATCCCCGCTTGCGGGGCGAGGCCGGAATGCGCTCCCCGCGCGCGGCAAGAAGAAGTGGCAACAGCAGTGTAGGTGGCGCGTGAAGGCGATCCGCACCATCTACGTCGTCGTGATGGACGCGTTCTACACGTTCCTGGCCGACGATGGCTGGGCGATCGCGAGCCACATCGCACTGTCGACGCTGATGGCGCTGTTCCCGTTCCTGATCGTGCTGACCTCGCTGGCCGGCTTCTTCGGCTCCAAGGAACTCGCGGACCAGGCCGCAAGCCTGATGCTTCAGGTCTGGCCCAAGCAAGTCTCCGATTCGATCTCGGGCGAGGTGCACGACGTTCTCACCACGACCCGCTCCGGCGTACTGACCGTCGGCGCAGTGCTGTCGGTCTACTTCGCGTCGAACGGCGTCGAGGCACTCAGGGTCGCGTTGAACCGCGCCTATGCGGTGGTCGAGATGCGGCGCTGGTACTGGCTACGTCTGGAGTCGATCGGCTACACGCTGGTCGCCGCCTTCACAGCACTTGCCATGGCGTTCCTGATCGTGCTCGGCCCGCTCCTCATCGAGGCGGCGCGGCGCCACATTCCGCTGTTCGTCGAGTCCAACGAGAGCATCCTCACCTGGCTGCGCTACGGCATCACCGTGGGCGCGCTGGTGGTGGCGCTGCTCATCCTGCACGCCTGGCTGCCGGCGGGGCGGCGCGGCTTCCTCCAGATCCTGCCCGGCATCGTGTTCACCATCGTGGCGTCGCTGATATCAGGCATCGTGTTCGGGCAATATCTGGCGCGCTTCGCCAACAATTACGTGACGATGTATGCGGGGCTCGCCTCGGTGATCATCGCGCTGGTGTTCCTGTACTTCATCGCCGCGATCTTCGTTTTCGGCGGCGAGCTCAACGCCGCGATCATCAAGTCGCGGCTTCCTCACGGCGTGTCGCTTCAAGCAGCGCAGTCGCTAAAGCCCGCGGAGACACAGGCTTGACCAGAAAAGCGTCGGCGCCGGCCTCGCGTGAGGCGACTTCGTCCTCGCCGCGACCGGACACCCCGATGATGGGGATCTGAGCCAGCGGCGTTGCCATGGTGCGGATCCGTCTGATCGCCTCGACGCCATTGATGCCAGGCAACACCATATCCATCAGCACCGCGTCGAACGCACCCTGCGCGAGCCGGTTCACCGCGTCTTCGCCGCGCCCGATGAACTCGGCATGATGGCCGAGCTCTGTCAAAATGGTGTTGAGCACGACGCGGCCGAACGGATTGTCCTCGACGCTGAGCACGCGCAGCGCCGCGACCGCATCCGCCTCGGCTTCGCCCTTCGAGCCGCGGGGCTTGCCCGATCCCGTCGCGTCCAGTGACAATGTCAGCGTGAAGGTGGCGCCGCCACCGCGACGTGGGGCGACGGTGATGTCGCCGCCCATCGCGCGCGCCAGTTGCTTCACCGAGGACAGGCCCAAGCCGGCGCCGCCGAAGCGCGAGGCGATGGTGACATTGGCCTGGGTGAACGGGCGGAACAGTCGCTTGATCTCGGCCATGGTGAGGCCGATGCCGCTGTCGGACACCGCGAAGGCGACACCGACCCTGCCTTTGCGCTTTGCTTTGTCCTTGCTCTTGTCCTTGCTCTTGGCGGAACGCCAAGGCGCGACCGCGAGCGCCACGCCGCCGTGCTCGGTGAATTTCACGGCATTGTCGATCAGATTCTCGAGCGCTGCCCGAAGGCGGACGGGATCACCGACCACCAGCCCCGGCAGCTTCTCGGAGATGTCGACCTCGGCATGGAGGCCCTTGGCCGCAGCGCGACCGGCCAGCGAATCGCCGGCGTTGCGGGCCAGCGTCCGCAGGTCGAACAAATCCTGCCGCAGCGTGCTTCCACCCCCGACCCCCTTGCCGGCCCCCTTGCTGGATCTGGCCGCATCCACGAACAGAGTGGCAAGGCTCGCCAGATGCTCGGCACCGGCCTTGATCGTGTCGGCCCAGCGCCGTTCCCGCTCGCCGAGATCGGAGGTCGCGAGCAGGTCGCTGATCGCGAGAATACCGGTCAGGGGGGTGCGGACTTCATGGGCAAAGGCGGCAAGCGCGGCCTGGACTACGTCCGGCTTGGCCGCCTTGGTGCTGCGCTTAGGCAGCCGGGCGGCCGGCCCTGACCGCTTCCGAGCCACTCGCTTGGACGTCCGCGTAGTGCGCGCTGCGCGCGTTTTCGCCGCCATAACTCCCCTTCGAAGTATCCCCTTCGAACCCCGGGCCGTCGCGCGAGCATGGCATGGCGGAACGCCCGGAGTCACGGCGGCGTTTGGCTAACCCCCAGAGAAACTTAACCTAATCCCACCAACCGGCGGATACCGGCCGGCGTGACGTCTGCCGCGCGCAACTCGCGCAGACCGGTCGCCCGGGTCGATTTCGACAGCTTCCGCCCCATCTCGTCGCAAATCAGCCGGTGATGGTGGTAGGCGGGCTCCGGCAGGCTGAGCAGTATCTGAAGCAGGCGGTGCACCGAGGTGGCGTGAAACAGGTCCTGGCCCCGTACGATCTCGCTGACGCCCTGGAGCGCGTCGTCGACGACCACCGACAGATGGTAGCTGGTCGGGGTCTCCTTGCGGGCCAGAATGACGTCGCCCCAGGCTTCTGGCCGCGCCGGGACGATGCCGCGCTCACCATCGGGCCCCGCGCCCAGCTCGTTCCAGGTCAGGCCGGCGGCGCGGCGGCAGGCGGCCGCCATGTCGAGCCGAAGCGCATAAGGCGCACCGATGTCGATGAGCCGCTCGCGCTCGCCGGCGGACAGCGATTTTCCGTCGCCGGGATAAAGCGGCGCGCCGTCGGGATCGCGCGGCCATGGCCCATCCGCTTCGCGGGCCGCAACCCGCCTTGCGATCTCGGCGCGGCTTTCGAAGGCGGGATAGACCACGCCGAGCGCCGAGAGCCTGTCCAGCGCCGCGCGATACTTGCCGAGATGCTCCGACTGCCGCCGCACCGGCGTCTCCCAGGCGATGTCGAGCCAGGCGAGGTCCTCGTAGATCGCCGTCTCGAACTCCGGCCGGCAGCGCGTCGCATCGATATCCTCGATCCGCAGCAACAGCCGCCCGCCGGCGTCGCGCGCGCGGTCGGAATTCAACAGCGCCGAATAGGCGTGGCCGAGGTGCAGGTAGCCGTTCGGACTGGGGGCAAATCGGAAAACGGGTGGCGACATATGCACAGATCTCGTCATGGCCGGGCTTACCCGATCATCCATCTTCCAAGACTCTGTTACGATAGGAGATGGATGCGCGGGTCAAGCCCGCGCATGACGAGTTGAGCAAGCAATGACCATCCACCTCGAAACCCAGTCCGATCTCGAAGAGGCCGTCCACGCGCTGATCAAGCGCGATCCGCGGCTCAAGCCGGTGCTCGCGACGGCCGGCATGCCGGCATTGCGGCGGCGCGAGCCGGGTTTTGCCGGGATCGCGCATATCATCTGCGGGCAGCAGCTCTCGACCGCGAGCGCCGCGGCGATCTGGGGCCGGCTGTCCACAGCGTTTGATCCGTTCGATCATGAGGCGGTGCGCCGCGCCCGCACCGACCGGCTAGGGCGGCTCGGTCTGTCCGCCGCCAAGATCAAGACGCTGAAACATCTTGCGCGCGAGATCATCGCGGAGCGCGTGAACCTCGACGTGCTGGCGGAGGAAGATGCCGACGCCGCGCATCACACGCTGATTTCGCTGCCCGGCATCGGCCCCTGGACCGCAGACGTCTATCTGCTGTTCTGCCTCGGCCATGGCGACGCCTGGCCGGCCGGCGACCTCGCCGTGCAGGAAGGCATCCGCATCGGGCTGGGTTTGCCGGCGCGGCCGACGGAGAAGCAGATGGTGCCGCTCGCCGAACCCTGGCGTCCCCTGCGCGGCGCCGCCGCGCATCTGTGGTGGAGCTACTACCGCGCGGTGAAAAAGCGCGAGGGCGTGCTGACGGCCTGAGCAGCCGAACGGCGTTTTAAACTATGTTGCTGTTGCAAAAGCATCATCGGTGAATGATGAGATGCCGACGAACAGAGCCGGGATCAAAGCCATGACATCGATCGACTTCGTCGTTGCGAAAGATGACCTCGACCAGTGCAAGGTGATCGCGACCGAGCTTCCTGGCGCGGATGCGCTGCCGCCTGACGCCCTGCTCGTGAAGGTCGAGCGCTTCGCCTTCACCGCCAACAACATTACTTATGCGGTGATGGGCGACGAGTTGAAATACTGGCAGCTCTTTCCCGCGCCGAACGGTTTTGGCAACATTCCGGTGTGGGGCTTTGGCGAGGTGATTGCCTCCAGGCATCCGAACGTCGCCGTGGGCGAGCGGCTGTTCGGCTATTTCCCGATGGCGACGCATCTCGTCATTGAGGCCGCGGACGTCAACAAGCGCGCTCTTCGTGACGGCGCTGAGCATCGCAAGCAGGTGTCGTCGGTCTACAATCTCTATTCCCGCGTTACGGGCGATCCTGCCTTTGCCGGCCATCAGGGCGACCTTCAGGCGCTGCTGCGGCCGCTATTCATGCTGTCGTTCCTGGTCGACGATTTTCTCGCCGAGAACGACGATTTCGGCGCGCGGACCGTGCTGCTGTCGAGCGCTTCAAGCAAGACCGCGTTCGGGCTCGCACATCTCCTGCACACGCGCGGCCGTAGGGTGATCGGACTGACCTCGGCCGGGAACACGGACTTTGTCACGTCGCTCGGCCGCTATGACCAGATCGTCACCTATGACCGCGTGACGTCGCTGCCGCCGGACGTTCCCGTCGCCTTTGTCGACATGGCCGGCAACAGTGCGTTGCGCGCCGGACTGCACCGACATTTCGGTGAGCGGATGAAATGCTCGGTGCGCGTCGGATTGACGCATCGCGCCACTGACGCCGACGAAGGCGAATTACCCGGTGCCAAACCGCGCTGGTTCTTCGCGCCCGACCAGATCCGCAAGCGTGCCAAGGAATGGGGCCCCGGCGGCATCGAGCAACGTTTTGGTACGGCATGGTCCGGCTTTGCGTCGCTCCTGGAGAGAAGCCTGACCGTGGTCGATAGCCACGGCCCCGAGGCGGTGCGGCAAATCTACCTCGACACGCTGAAGGGCCGTATTCCGCCTGAGCAGGGCCACATGCTCTCGCTGCTCGGGTAAAGCGCTTTTGGCGTAGGCTTATCCAGTATAGCGTCGACCTCAGAGGAAACGCCGCGAAGACGGCAAGAGGTCGCGCATGCTCGACAAGACCAAGGATATTTCTGCATCTGCGCAAGCCTGGCTTGATCAGTTCGAGCGCACGCTGGGTGAGGCCGGCACGCTGGATGGGCTGTTCCTGGTCGAAAGCTATTGGCGCGACGTGCTGGCACTGAGCTGGAACCTGCAAACTATCGCAGGCGGCGACTCGATCAAGCGGGAGCTGACAACGCTTGCGGCAAAGGTCGCGCCGGGCAGCTTCAAGATCGCACCGAACCGTGCGCCGCCGCGCTGGGTGACGCGCGCCGGCACCAACAATATCGAAGCAATCTTCAATTTCGAAACCGTACTGGGACGCGGCAGCGGCATCGTCAGGCTTATGCCCGACGCTGCCGACGGCGACCGGTTGAAAGCGTGGACGCTACTCACCGCGCTCGACGAGCTCAAAGGGTTCGAGGAACAGCTCGGCACCTCGCGGCCGCGCGGCCAGGCCTATTCGCGCGACTTCCGCGGGCCGAACTGGCTCGACCTGCGCAACGCCTCGTGTGACTACACTAATCGCGATCCCATCGTGCTGGTGGTCGGCGGCGGCCAGGCCGGGCTCGCGATTGCGGCAAGGTTGAAGCAGTTGGGGGTCGACACCCTGATCGTCGATCGCGAGGCGCGGATCGGGGACAATTGGCGCAAGCGCTATCACGCGCTGACCCTCCATAACCAGGTGCAGGTCAATCATTTGCCCTACATGCCGTTTCCGCCGAGCTGGCCGACCTATATCCCCAAGGACAAACTCGCCAACTGGTTCGAAGCTTACGTCGATGCGATGGAGCTGAACTTCTGGACCGGCACCGAATTCGAGGGCGGCGCCTACGACGATGCCAAGGGCAATTGGACCGTCACGTTGCGGCGCGCCGACGGTGGCAAACGGACTATGCATCCGCGCCATGTGGTGATGGCGACCGGCGTCAGCGGCATCGCAAATGTGCCTGTTATTCCGACCCTCGATAACTTCAAGGGCACGCTGCTGCATTCGAGCCGCTACGAGGACGGCGAGAACTGGACAGGCAGGCGCGCCATCGTCATCGGCACCGGCAACAGCGGCCACGACATCGCGCAGGATCTCCACTCCAGCGGCGCGGAAGTGACGCTGGTGCAGCGTTCACCCACGCTCGTCACCAATATCGAGCCGTCGGCCCAACTTGCTTATGCCACCTACAACGAAGGCACGCTCGAGGACAATGATCTGATCGCGACCTCGATGCCGACGCCACTCGCGAAGAAGACCCATGTGATGCTGACGGAGCAGTCGAAGGAGCTCGACAAGGAGCTGCTCGACGGACTCTCCCGTGTCGGCTTCAGCCTCGATTTCGGCGAGGCCGGCACCGGCTGGCAGTTCAAATACCTCACCCGCGGCGGCGGCTATTACTTCAACGTCGGCTGCTCCAACCTGATCGCCGAAGGCGCGATCAAGCTCAGGCAGTTTTCCGATATCGAGGGTTTCGTCACCGAGGGCGCGCGAATGAAGGATGGCACGACCCTTCCGGCCGACCTGATCGTGCTCTCGACCGGTTACAAGACGCAGGAATATCTGGTGCGGAAACTGTTCGGCGACGACGTCGCCGACCGGGTCGGCCCGGTCTGGGGCTTTGGCGACGGCCTCGAGCTGCGCAACATGTATGCGCGCACCAGGCAGCCCGGCCTCTGGTTCATCGCCGGCAGCCTCGCACAATGCCGGATCAACTCGAAATATCTCGCACTCCAGATCAAGGCGATCGAGGAAGGGATTTTGGCGCGTGAGGCGGGCGCAACTTGAGCCTCTCCGTCATTGCGGATGCAAACGAGCACGACAGAAATAGCTAGAGGAAGGGACCACCCATGCCAGCCATTCTCGGCACCGGCGAACACCGCTACCGCGTCGTCGAAAATTTCGCGAAACTTCCCGACGGATGGCAGCTCACCGACGTCGCTTCGGTCGCGGTCGACAGCAAGGACCGCGTCTACGTCTTCAATCGCGGGGCCCATCCGATGGTCGTACTGGACCGCGAGGGCAGTTTTCTCGGCAGTTGGGGCGAAGGTCTGTTCTCGCGCGCCCATGGCCTGCACATCGATGCCGACGACAATCTCTATTGCACCGACGACGGCGACCACACCGTGCGCAAATGCACCACCGACGGCAAGGTGCTCCTGACGATCGGCATTCCCGAAAAACCATCACCGTTCATGAGCGGCGATCCCTTCCACCGCTGCACCCACACCGCGCTGTCGCCGCAGGGCGAAATCTATGTCTCCGACGGCTATGGCAATGCGCGCGTGCACAAGTTCACGCCCGATGGCAAGCTGATGAAGAGCTGGGGTGAGCCCGGCACCGATCCCGGCCAGTTCAACATCGTGCACAACATCGCCACCGACTCCGACGGTTTTGTCTATGTCGCCGACCGTGAGAACCACCGCGTGCAGGTGTTCGACGGCAACGGCAGGTACGAGACGCAGTGGAACAATCTGCACCGCCCCTGCGCGCTGTGCTGTTGCGGCGGCGGCAAAACCCCGACCTTCGTCATCGGGGAACTCGGCCCCGGCCTCGCCGTCAACCGCAAGGTGCCCAATCTCGGCCCGCGGCTGTCAATCGTGGATGCGAAGGGCAACCGCATCGCGCGGCTCGGCGGCGAGGAAGGCCCCGGCGTTGCGAGCGGAAAGTTCTTGGCCCCGCACGGCATCGCGCTGGATTCTAGAGGCGACATCTATGTCGGCGAGGTCGGCGTCACCGACTGGAAGACCAGCTTTCCGGACGAGGAGATGCCGGCGGCGGTGCGCGGGACGCGATGTTTGCAGAAGCTGGAGCGGGTGCGGGAGTAGCTGCCCCAGCAACGCCGCGACGCGCTGTCAGGAAGACGCCGGCTCCCCCGACGTCGTCCTCATTCCCGTAAATCACGGCGTTTTTGGGCGCTTTGCCACTCCCCGGCCGCATTGCTTTGCGCCGGAATAACTCGCTCAACGGGCTTCACAATCCCGTCACGCTGCATGTAGTATGTCAGTACATGCTGCTTCGCAGCGTACATTGGAGGCCAGGAGCGTTACTTGAACGCACATGTCTCGCAAGGTCATTGGCCGGTGTTGGTGCTGAATGCGGACTTCCGGCCGCTGAGTTACTATCCACTGTCTTTGTGGTCGTGGCAGGACGCGATCAAGGCGGTGTTCCTCGACCGCGTCAACATCGTCGCGCATTACGATCAGGCGGTGCATAGTCCCACGCTGCAAATGCAGCTGCCGAGCGTCGTCTCGCTCAAATCCTTCGTCAAGCCGACCACCCACCCCGCCTTCACCCGGTTCAACGTCTTCCTGCGCGATCGCTTCAACTGCCAATATTGCGGCTCGCCCGAAGACCTCACCTTCGACCACATCATCCCGCGCAGCAAAGGCGGCCAGACCACTTGGGAGAACGTGGTCGCGGCCTGCTCGCCTTGTAATTTGCGCAAGGGCAATCTCACGCCGGTCCAGGCAAAAATGTTTCCGCGCCAGCACGCCTTCGCGCCGACCGTGCACCAGCTCCACCGCAACGGCCGGCTGTTTCCGCCAAACTATCTGCATGATAGCTGGCTGGATTATCTCTACTGGGACACGGAGCTGGATCCGTAGGGTTCAGAGGCAGCGCCTCACACCCCGATCGCATTCCTTGCCACCACGTCGCGATAGAACGCCGCACTGAGTTTCGGCACGCGCCGCTCGCTCGCATCGGAACGGGCAAGAGCAGCCCCGCGACCGTGCGCCAATTCGGGAGCGCAGTGCGCAGGCGCGACCCACATTTCCGTGCGCTTAAAAAAAGAAGCCACGGCCATGGACAGGGCCTAGCGGGGCGAGCGCCGGGGGACGGAACCCGAAGCGCCGGCATCCGTTCAGAGTCGAGGCCGGATGTCTTGCGAGCGCCGACTGTCCGCGACAGACATATATGGCCTCGCCACAGCAAAAGGGGAGAATGGTTATGCCTACAAGCGAGACGGATCACGTCTACAAAATCCTGGAACTGGTCGGATCGTCGGAGACCTCGATCGAGGATGCGATCAAGAACGCGATCAGCCGTGCCGCCAAGACTCTTCGCGAGATGAAATGGTTCGAGGTGGTGCAGACGCGCGGCCACATCGAGAACGGTGCCGTGCGCCACTACCAGGTCACGCTGCGCGTCGGCTTCACGCTGGATGGATGATACACGGCAACGCCAGGCGTCGTGCACCCTGTCCTGACCGCCGCAGCTGCGGATGACGTTCGCGACGCACGCGGCGGCCATAAAGACGGAACTCTGGGCGCTCAGCAATCCGGCGCTGTCTCGCATTTGTCTCCTGGGTTCGGGCAAGATATGACTAAGGATCACGGCCGGATGTTCGGCCAATCCGAGCGTGCTGCTGTGACTGGTGGGATCAAACTCGTCCTCTTCGACATGGACAATGTCCTCTGCGACTACGACAGGGGAAAGCGTGTCGCATGGCTGGCGAAGCTTGCGGGGGCCACGAGCGAATTCGTCCACAAGGCGATCTGGGACAGCGGCTTCGAACTGCTCGGAGATTCCGGCACTCTCGATGCCGGGGACTATTTGCGGGGTTTCGGCGAGCGCATCGGCTATCCGCTGTCACTGGACGAGTGGATCGAGGCGCGACGCCGTTCAATGCAAGCCGATCCTGAGATGCTGGAGATTGCCGGCAGCTTATGTAAAGCCGTCGACATTGCCGTCCTGACCAACAACACCACGCTGGTCGCCGACCATATCAATATGCTGCTGCCGGAATTGCCGCCGCTGTTCGGCGCGCGAATCTACACGTCGGCCCGGTTCAAGACGGCGAAGCCGGACCCGCGCTGCTACCGCCTCTGTCTGTCGGAGCTCGACGTGAGGCCGGAGAACGTTCTGTTCGTCGACGATCTCGTGGCCAATGTCGCCGGCGCGCGCGAAGCGGGTCTGTTCGCGCATCACCACACCTCGGTGGAGACTTTCAGGCTGGCCCTTTCGGAGTACGGCCTGCTTCATGCATGAATACGCGCTTCGCTTTCCTCGGCCTCACGCCAGATGGCACGCCACAAAATGCCCACCTGCGCCTTCCCTCAGCTCAGGGGCGCTCTCCGAACAGCGCGGCTGGGCGATCGGACAGCGGGTGTGGAAGTGGCAGCCTGACGGCGGCTTCATCGGGCTCGGGACGTCGCCCTTGAGACGGATGCGCTCGCGCTTGAGCCTGGGATCGGGCACTGGCACGGCGGACAACAGCGCCCTGGTGTAGGGATGCTGCGGGTTACGATAGAGGTCGCTGGCCTTGGCAAGCTCGACGATGCGGCCGAGATACATCACCGCGACGCGGTCGGAGATGTGCTCGACCACCGACAAATCATGCGCGACGAAGAGATAGGTGAGGTTCAACTCGGCCTGAAGATCTTCCAGCAGGTTGATGACCTGGGCCTGAATCGACACGTCGAGCGCCGACACCGGTTCGTCGCAGACGATCAGCTTCGGCTCGACCGCGAGCGCACGCGCGATCACGATGCGCTGGCGCTGGCCGCCGGAGAATTCGTGCGGATAGCGGCGCATATGCTCGGCTTTGAGCCCGACCTTCACCAGCAGGCTCGCGACGCGATCCTCACGCTCCTTGGCCGATGAGCCAAGCTTATGGATGATCAGCGCCTCGCCGAGGATCGCGCCGATTGTCATGCGCGGGTTGAGTGAGGCGAAGGGATCCTGGAACACGAGCTGCATGTTCCGCCGCATCGCGCGCAAATCAGTGCCGCCGAGCTGGCGGACGTCTTGGCCGTCGAACACCACCTCGCCGTCGGTCGGCTCGATCAGGCGCAGCACGCAGCGTCCCGTCGTCGACTTGCCGCAGCCGGATTCGCCGACGAGGCCGAGCGTCTCGCCGCGATTGACCGAGAACGAGACGCCGTCGACCGCGTAGACGCTGCCGACCTGGCGCGACAACAGCCCGCCGTGTACGGGGAAATATTTCTTCAGGCCGCTGACGCGCAGCAGGGGTTCGCTCATGCCGCACCTTCCAACTGCGTATCGCCGAGATGACAGGCCATGCGGTGGCCGGGCGCGATCTGGCGCAGCAACGGCTCCTTCTCGGTGCAGACGTTCATGGCGTGGCGGCAGCGCGGGGCGAAGCGGCAGCCGACCGGCGGATTGATCAGGATCGGCACCGAGCCGCCAATCGCCTCCAGGCGCGTCTTGTGCTCGCTGTCGAGATCGATGCGCGGGATCGAGCGGATGAGTCCTTGCGTATAGGGATGGCCGGGATTGCTGAAGAGATCGTCGACAGGCGCCTCCTCCACCACCTTGCCGGCATACATCACGACGACCCGCTGCGCGGTCTCGGCGACGACGCCCATCGCATGGGTGATCAGCATCACCGCCATGCCGAAGCGTTCCTTCATGTCCTGGAGCAGGTCGAGGATCTGCGCCTGGATGGTGACGTCGAGGGCCGTGGTGGGCTCGTCGGCGATGATCAGCTTCGGCTTGCAGGCGAGCGCCATCGCGATCATCACGCGCTGGCGCATGCCGCCGGAGAACTGGTGCGGATAGTTGTGCACGCGGCCTTCGGCGTTGGGAATCTGCACCAGCTTCAACATCTCGATGGTGCGCTCGAGCGCCTGCTTCCTGGTCACCGCTTCGTGGCGGCGCAGGCTCTCGGCGATCTGCTCGCCGATGGTGAGCACCGGATTGAGCGAAGTCATCGGCTCCTGGAAGATGAAGCCGATTTCCTTGGCGCGGATCTCGTCGAGCTGACGGCTCGTCAGCGGCACCAGATCGCGGCCCTCGAAGATGATCTCGCCCGCAGCGATGCGGCCCGGCGGCATCGCGATCAGCTTCAGGATCGACATCGCGGTGACGGTCTTGCCGCAGCCGGATTCGCCGACGACACAAAGCGTCTCACCCCTGTTGATGGAGATGTCGACGCCGTCGACGGCCTGGAGGATGCCGTCGTCGGTCGAGAAGTGGGTCTTCAGTCCCTTGATCTCGAGCAGCGGCGCCATCAGATCACCCGCCGCGCATCGAGCGCATCACGCAGGCCATCGCCGATGAAGTTGATGGCGACCACCGCGATGAAGATCGCGCCGCCCGGAAACAGAGCCCAGTGCGGCCCGATGTCGAGGAAATCCTTGGCGTCATAGAGCAGCCGACCCCAGGTCGGTGTATCCGGAGGGAAGCCGAGGCCGAGGAAGGACAGTGTCGATTCCGCGATGATGGCGGCGGCGACGTCGATGGTGCCGGCGATGATCACCGGACCGAGCGCATTGGGCAGGATGTGGCGGACCACTTGCCGCACCGGGCTCGCCCCGAGCGCGCGCGCGGCTTCGACGAATTCCTTCTCACGGATCGACAGGAACTGCGCGCGAACGAGCCGGGCGACCGGCATCCAGCGCAAGCCACCGATCACGAGCACGATCAGGATGAAAATGCCGCCCTCCGGGCCGAACGCGGCCTTTAGCCCGTCGCGGAACAGATAGATCAGCAACAACAGCAGGGGCAATTGCGGCAGTGACAAAAAGAGATCGGTGAGCCACATCAGCCCATGGCCGAGCGCACCGCGCGACATGCCGGCAAGCGAGCCGATCAGCACGCCAACAAAGACCGAGACCAGCATCGCGGCGAGGCCGACCGCGAGCGAGATGCGCCCGCCATAGATCATGCGGGCGAGGATGTCCTGTCCGAGATCGTCGGTGCCGAAGGGATGGACCAGCGACGGCCCCTGCATGCCCGCCACGATATCGATGTCGTCGATCTTGACCCGCCAGACAAAGGGGCCGGCCACCACCGCCAGGATCAGAATGAGGAGCAGGAACGCACTGACCACGGCAAGCTTGTGGCGGCTATAGCGCCGCCACGTCTCGCGCCAGGGCGAATAGACCCGCCGCTCAGCGGAGGGAGATGCGAGGGTCAAGCCAGCCATAAAGAACGTCCGCGATGAGATTGAACAGCACGACGAGGCACGCAAAGACGAAGGTGACGGCCATCACCACCGGCGTGTCGTTTGAAAGGATGGAGGAGATCAGCAGCGAGCCGATGCCGGGGATGCGGAAAATCTGCTCGGTGACGATGGCGCCGCCGAACACCGCCGGGATTTGTAACGCGATAAGCGTGACGACCGGGATCATCGCGTTGCGCATCACGTGCTTGACGATCACCCGTCGCTGGCCGATGCCCTTGGCGCGCGCGGTGGTGACGTAATCCAGCCGAATGACGTCGAGCATCGCCGAGCGCACGAAGCGCGTCATCGACGCAGCCTGGAACAGGCCGAGCACCGCTACCGGCATGATCGCCTGACGGATCATCTCCAGCACCCAGTGAATCCCCGTGCCCTTGATGTCGGTCGTGTAGACGAAAGGCAGCCAGTCCAGCGTGACCGAGAAGATCAGGATGAACAGGATGCCGGTGAAGAAGGTCGGCAGCGAGAAGCCGACAAAGGCGAGCGTGTTGGCGACCTGGTCGAACAGCGAATAAGGTTTCGTCGCGGCATAGACCCCGACCGGGATCGCGATCAGGAGCGCCAGAATCTGCGCCGAGCCGATCACGTAAAGCGTCGTAGGCAGTCGCTGGAGAATGAGCGTGTCGACGTTCATCCGGCTGACGAAGGAGAAACCCCAGTCGCCGTGCAGCATGGCGTTGAGCCAGTGCAGGTAACGAAGGTAGATCGGATCGTCGAGGCCGAACCTCGCCCGAAGCGCGGCTTGCACTTCGGGCGGCACGTTCGGATTGGTCGCCAGTTCCGAGAACGGATCGCCCGGCGCTAGTGCGAGCACGACGAAGAGCACGAGCGAAATTCCGAGCAGGCTCGGAATCGCGATCAGGAGGCGACGCAGGACATACTGACTCATGAGAGAAGGACCCGCTCTAGGCGCGCGTGATCATTCCTCGCGATACCAGTCGAACAAATTGTCGGTCTCGTTGGCCCAGCCAGAAATGACCGGGCGCAGATTGGTGGCGGCCGCCTCGACCTTCAGGCGGTGCTGCACCGGGATGAACACGGTGTCCTGGTACATGAGGTCATTGGCCTTGATGTAGAGCGCCGCGCGCTTGACCGGATCCATCTCGCCGTCGGCGGCCTGGATGGTCGCGTCGTAGTCCTTGTTGACCCAGCGCGGGAAGTTGGTGCCCTGCCACTTGTTCTCCTTGGTGGCGACAAGGTTCGAAAGGTAGCGACGCATGTGTTGCGACGGATCGGGCTGGCTCAGCGGGATCTGGAACATCTCCATGTCGGCGTAGAACTTGGAGTAGGTATCGGGATTGCCGACGTCGGAGGAGAAGAACACGGAGGCGACGACAGATTTCAGCTCGACTTCGATGCCCGCCTTCTGGCAGGCCTGCTTGACGATCGCCTGGGTCTTCTGGCGCGGGCCGTTGATCGAGGTCTGGTAGACGAGCTTCAGCTTCTTGCCGTCCTTCTCGCGGATGCCGTCGGCGCCCGGCTTCCAGCCGGCATCGTCGAGGATCTTCGAGGCCTTCTCCACGCTGAACTCCCATGAGGTGTTCTTGGAGACGAATTTTTCCGGCCCGTTGAGGAAGTTGGCGGAGGTGCGGCCGGCGCGGCCGTAGATCGCCTTCTTGACCGACTCGCGATCGATCAGCAACGAGAGCGCCTTGCGCACCGCCGGATCGGAAAACAGCGGGTGCTTGGTCTTCATCGAAGAGCGTTCGCCATCGACCTCGGTGTTGGGATCGGTGAAGTTCAGTGCGATGAATTCAGTGTCGCCGCCGACTGCGTAGACGGTCTTTCCCTTGCCGCCCTTCTCCAGGCGCAGCAGCACGTCGTCCTCGACCTGAATGTTCCAGCCGAAATCATACTCGCCGGTCTGGATCACCGCGCGCGCGGCAGAGACGGCATCGCCGCCGCCCTTCATCTCGATCGAATCGAAATAGGGGCGGTTCGCCATGTGATAATCGGGATTGATCACGCCGCGGACAAGATCGCCCGGCTTGAACTCGACGAACTTGTAGGGGCCGGTGCCGACCGGCGAGAGGTTGCTCGGCGCCTCCCGCGATTTGGACCCCATATAGTCCTTGAACAGATGTTTCGGGATGAGGGTATTGGGAGCCCCGACAAAGGCGTCGGCCCAGAACGGCGTCGGCTTGTTGAAGACGATGCGGACCGTGAGGTCGTCCACCTTCTCGACCGTGATGTCGCGGAGCGTCCCGATCGTCAGCGCGGAGGTCGCCGGATCCTTGCCATATTCCCAGTTGAACACGACGTCGTCGGCTGTGAACGGCGTGCCGTCATGCCATTTGACGCCGGGTTTAAGCTTCCAGGTCACCGACTTGCCGTCGGCGGCGAGGCCGCCGTTCTGGATCGAGGGAATTTCGGCGGCCAGAACCAGCTTCATGTTGCCGTCGGGATCCCAACAGGCGAGCGGCTCGTAGAACAGGCGCGCGCCGTCCTGGTCCTTGGTGCCGGTGGCAAAATGCGGATTGAGCAGGGTCGGCCCCTGCCACCACAGCAGCTTGAGCGCACCACCGCCGCCGCGCTTGGTCGGCTTGTAGGTCGAGACGCCCTCAGCCATCGCGACACCGCCAAGCGCGAGGATCTGGTTGGCCAGAGGCGCGGTGAGACCCACGGCAGCCAGGCGCTGAATGAAGCCGCGGCGATCCATCCGCCCGTCCTTCACGTCACCGATCATCGAACGTAGTTCTTTATCCAGCATGGTTGTCCCCCGTCTGGTTCCCGTATGGATGCAGGCGGTCGCGCGAGGCGACCACCGGGCTTGGCTGGCGGTAGATGGCACACCGAATGGGGTGCGCGTCAACAGCGAGCGTGTGTATGCAAACGGTCTTCTGACTGTCTGTTGGGCAAAACCATATTCCGCAGCCCATCCGTTCGGCAATCCAGCATCAAAACAAGCTGGATTCCGCGCTGCACTGCAGAAAATTTGTTCGCCGGATCAGACGAAGTATCGAGGCGAAATTCTACGCCACGGACATGTCGAGCGGTGGCGCGATGTGGTCCGGCAGCGGACAGACGTAAGGCGTCCTGGCCGTCCGCTTCTCGAGGTCAGCCTTGGCGGCCTTGATCAGCTCCGGCTCCGTCAACGCCTTGATGCCGATGCCGGCCATCGCCTTGGCGGCCTGCACCATGGCCTTGTGCGCATGCGCGCTCTTGCCCTGCGCAACCACCTGCCAGGTATGGAAAGGCGTGCCGATTGCAACCGTGGGTGAATGGACCTGCACGGTCGGCACCACCCAGCTCACATCACCCACATCGGTCGAGCCGACCTGCGGGTTACGCTTGGCATCGAGTGGCACCAGGAAGTCGGCCAGCGGCCGATCGGTCGGCTCCATGCCGATCGCATAATAGACCGCGGCGATGTCCTTGTCGCTCAGCGTCGCGCGGATTTGGGTCGCGAAGGTCTTGTCGGCGTCGTCGAAATGCGGCGGGCCGAGCTCTTCCATGACCCGGTGCAGCGCCTGCTCCAAGGGAGCATTGGGCAGGATGTTGGAGACCGCGGAAATGACCTTCATCTCCATCTTGGTCTCTGTCATCAGGGCTGCGCCCTGCGCGATCTTGTTCACGCGCCCGACCAGCTCGTTCATGCCGGACAGGTCGCGGGCGCGGATCGAATAGCGCACACGCGCGTGGGCCTGCACCACGTTCGGCGCGATCCCGCCGGTATCGAGCACCGCGTAGTGGACGCGAGCATCGCTCGGCATGTGCTCGCGCATATAGTTCACGCCGACATTCATCAGCTCCACCGCGTCGAGCGCGGAGCGGCCGAGATGCGGCGAGGCTGCCGCATGCGAGGTACGGCCGGTGAAGATGAAATCGGCGCGCGTGTTAGCGAGGGACGGCGTCACCGCCACCTCCCATAAGCTGCTCGGGTGCCAGGTGATGGCGACATCAGCGTCCTCGAACGCGCCGGAGCGGACCATGAATGCTTTTGCTGCGCCGCCTTCTTCCGCCGGGCAGCCGTAATAACGCACGCGGCCCGGCAACTTGTTCTCGGCGAGCCAGTCCTTCACCGCGGTCGCGGCCAGCAGCGCCGCCGAGCCGAGCAGATTATGACCGCAGCCATGGCCATGGCCACCGGTCTCAATTGGACGGTGTTCCGCGACGCCCGCCTCCTGGCTCAGGCCCGGCAGCGCGTCGTATTCCCCCATGAAGGCAATGACCGGTCCGCCCTCACCCCACTCGCCCAACACCGCGGTCGGAATGTCCGCGACGTTCTCGGTGATGCGAAAGCCCTGATGACGCAACTCGGCGAGATGCTCTGCGGCTGACCGCGCCTCGGTGTAGCACACCTCGGGCATGCCCCAGACTTTGTCGCTGAGGTCGATGAAACGCGCCTTGATCGTGTCGATGCCACGCCAGATGTCGCTGCGGTTGTCCATGCTTCGGTCCGTGATCCCTGCGTCAAACGAAGCGGCAATGGTTAGCAGCTTCATTGTACCGCGCCTAGCACCTCGCCGAACAGCAGCCATGCGGCCAATGCCGGAGGCCGCCCTGCCGACCGAGCATGAACCGTTCCATTGCCGTTCAAAGATTTCACACGGCGTTCTCCGGAATTGTTGGGGAACGAGGCTTTCAAGACGGCCTCCTCCAGCCTAAATTATGCGTGCTTCGCGCGCCGTTCCGCTAGCCACGGCGGAGCAATGCTCTCAGCCAGGAGAACTCGATGCCCGCCCTGACCGAATGGAGAGTACCGCTGGCCAATCAGCCGCGTGCGAGCGATTATGGTTTCGATCTCGACCGCGCGCTCGCGTCCGTGGTCGGCCTGCATGCCATCATCCCGCCGGACGCCTTCAGCGCCGAGACACTGGGCACCGAACGCGCCGGCAACGGCGTCGTGATCGACGACGGGCTGGTGCTCACCATCGGTTATCTGATCACCGAAGCAGAGTCCGTGTGGCTGCATGTCGGAGACGGGCGCGTGGTGGAGGGACATGTGCTCGGCTTCGATGCTGTCACTGGCTTTGGCCTGGTGCAGGCGCTCGGCCAGCTCGACGTCGAACCCTTGCCGCTGGGTATCTCGGCCGAGACCCGGCTCGGCGACCGCGTCGTGGTCGGCGGCGCCGGCGGACGCACGCGTTCGGTTGCGAGCCAGATCGTGGCCAAGCAGGAGTTCGCCGGCTATTGGGAATATCTGCTGGACGAGGCCATCTTCACCCTTCCCGCACACCCGAACTGGGGCGGCACGGCGCTTCTCAACGAGCGCGGCGAGCTGATCGGCATCGGCTCGCTCCAGCTCGAACGCGAGCGCGACGGCAAAGCCGAGCACGTCAACATGATCGTACCGATCGACCTGTTGAAACCGATCCTGGATGATTTGCGCAAGTTCGGCCGCGTCAACAAGCCGGCACGGCCATGGCTCGGACTCTATTCGACGGAGATCGACAACCGCGTGGTGGTGATCGGGATCTCCGCCAACGGCCCGGCCGCCCGTGCCGAGCTCAAGACCGGCGACGTCATCCTCGCCGTGGACGGCGAGAAGGTCACAAGCCAGACCGGCTTCTACAACAAGATGTGGGGGCTCGGCGCAGCCGGCGTCGACGTGCCGCTGACTGTCCATCATGAAGGCGTCACCTTCGACGTCACGGTGACCTCGACCGATCGCTTCAAGCTCTTGAAGGCGCCGAAGCTGCACTGACAAACCGAACTCAAGCAAGGAAGCGACGATGACCGAGGCCGTCGTTGACGACATCGTGGCCGTGTTGCCGCCGCTGCTCAACGCGCTGGAAGCACTCGGCTTCTTCCAGCGACATTTGCACCCGCCGGCCTTTGCCACCGTGATGAATGCGATCGGCGCGCCGGACGAGGCGCTGCAAACAGCACGCGCGGCGATCAACGCCTGGCCGGAACAGTTCACCGGACTGCGCGAGCGGCTCGATCGTGCCTGCGACGAGACGCTCGCCGCCTTCGCCGGCATACGCGAGGTCGAGCGCGGCAATGGCGATCTCGTCGCGGTCTTCCGCGCGCTACGCCACGTGCCGCGCGCGCAGGAGGCACTTTATCCGCTGACGGCGCAGTTTCCGCCGGTGAGCGGCTTCTTCCTCAACGCCGCCAATCGCGAGAATGCGGACCTGTTGTCGCGGCTGGAAGCCGGCGCGGGCGAGCACACCGGCATCATCCACGACCACAACGAGCCCGGCAGCCGCGGCGGCTTTTCGGTCTACGTGCCCGAATATTACACGCCCGACCGCGCCATGCCGCTGGTGATGGCGCTGCACGGCGGCAGCGGCAACGGCCGCGGCTTTCTATGGAGCTGGCTGCGCGACGCCCGCAGTCTTGGTGCGATCCTGGTGGCGCCGACCGCGACGGGCCCGACCTGGGCGCTGATGGGTGACGATTCCGACACGCCCAACCTCATGCGCATTCTCGAAACCGTGCGCAACCGCTGGACCATCGACGCCTCGCGCATGCTGCTCACCGGCATGAGCGACGGCGGCACCTTCTGCTACGTCACCGGGCTAGAGGCCGCCTCGCCCTTCACACATCTCGCGCCGGTGTCGGCGACCTTTCATCCGCTGATGGCGGAGATGGCCGACGCCAAGCGCCTGCAGCGTCTGCCGATCTTCATCACCCACGGCAAGCTCGACTGGATGTTTCCGGTGCAGACCGCGCGGCAGATCCAGGCCACGCTCTCCGCCGCCGGCGCCGTTATCACCTATCGCGAGATCGACGACCTCAGCCACACCTATCCGCGCGAGATCAACGCAGAAGTGGTGCAGTGGCTGAACGCATGGCCGACGTCATCATAGCAAGCCCTGCCGCAGAGACACATCGGGCAACACGCCGACACGATCCCGAGCCTCACGCAGGATTCGGCGATCGACAGCACCCAAGCTGCGAAGATCTCCATCCTCGAAGAAGCCTAACGCGCGCAGCACTTGCGCTGGCTCACCGCCAAACATTCCCCTAACTGCTGCGAGCCCGCGTGGCAGCGACACTCCGGCAGAAACCATTTCAGCAATGTCCCGATAGTCCTTGGCCTCAGCACGATCGAGCGTGGCCTTGAGCTTGGTCGCCAGCAAGTCTTCCAACGACGCCACGAGTATCATGCCGTCGGCCGTCTGCATCGGGTCGTTGACGCGACCAAATCCGATATGTCCGAAAAAGGAAATTTTCACCGAGCCCGAGGGCATATCGGCCAAGATGACCATCGTATTGGGCGCATCCTGAAGGATGGCAGCGCCGTTGAGGAAGCCGAACTGCGCGCGGACGTCCCCCTTGTCCAGTGGAGCGGAGCAAAAGAAGTCGAAATCGAGCGACTCTCGATGTCCGAGTTGGAGCGCCACGGCGGTACCGCCATAGAGGACGAGTCGCAGACGCAGCGCCGGAGCAAGTAAGGGCCAAACTTCGCGCTGAGCGGCAGGCAGGATCGATAATTTTGGCTCAAAACGTCGCGGCATCGAACGCCCTTCGTGGCGCATGCTCCGGCAGCGCTGCACCTGTCGCAAAGGACAGGCGCCCGCGCCAGAATTCCCAGGAACGATCGCTGAACCAACCGGGCTCGGCGTGCAGCATGACATCGACGAGATGCGCGCTCCCCAGCGCTGCCTCCAACTGGAGAATGTCGTCGTACGTTCCGAGGTTCATGATTTGCGAAACGATGCGCCGCTCGGCAAATGGCTCCCCGTCGACCGGTCGCCACCAGAGATATTTGCGGCCGAGCTCGCGGATCAGGCTTTGTGCAGTGTCGCTTGTCATTGGTAGGAGTATAGCGTTTCCAGCCACCTTAATCCACGACCATACGGCCAATCCGGTCCGAACTTGCCTCCCGGTTGCCGACGGAACTGTCCTTGGCGATCCACGTTATCGCCCGTCACCGGAGGTTCGCCATGCAGATTTTTTTCGGAATGATCTTGGGCGCGCTGCTGCTCGGTTGCGGCGTGTACGTCTATGACTCCATGCAGACGTCGTCGGTCGCCAACGGCGAGGTCGCGACGATCAATCGCACCATCGTGAACTGGGATGTCGCCAAGGCCGACTGGGACGCGCTGCGTGATCGCGCGCACAAGGACTGGGTCCGCTTCTCCTCGAAGTAACAACACCGTATCGGGAATGAGGCGCCGTCGCGGGTCCGCGGCGGCGCCTTTCTGTTGCGCAGTGAAGATCGCTCGCGTCAGTTCATCTTGGCCTTGCGGGCGTCGGCGATGATCCGCTCGAAGTCGCTGATGCTGAGCACGCCAGGCACGCGGTACTTGCCGACGATAAAGGACGGCGTGCCGCGGAAGCCGAAGGCCTCAGCCTGTTCGTTATTGCGCTTGAGCACGGCATCGATGTCCTTGCCATGGTCGGTGAGATCGCGCTTCAGGCGGTTCATGTCGACGCCGGCGGCCGCGAGCAGATCGTCGATGCGCGACTCGGTCAGGCGCGAGCTGACACCCATCATGGCGTCGTGGGCCGGATGGTATTTGTCCTGGTATTTTGCCGCGAGAGCGATCCGGGCGGCCGTGACCGAAACGGGCCCGAGAATCGGCCAGTCCTTCATCACCAGCCTGACCTTGCCGTCGTCCTGGACGACCTGACGCAGCTCCGGCTCGAGCTTGCGGCAATAGGGGCAATTGTAGTCCGACCATTCGATAATGCTGATGTTGCCGTCGGGATTACCGGCGACGGGAACGTCGGGGTCGCGCAGCACCTTGGATTCGGTCAGCACCTCGTCATTGTCGGTGGCCGCCAACGCCGAGGCGATCGCGCCTGTCGCGAGCGCGCCGGCTCCGATCAGCGTCAATGCCGCGCGCCGCGTCGGCAAAAGGCTCTTATTCCTGATTCCGGCCATATCTCGCCCCGTTTCGGTCCCATCGCCGCAAATACGGCTCGGGGCCGGGAATTGTTACGCGTCATATAATGCGTTGCGGGCGCGATGTCATCGCCGCGCTATGCGGGGATCGCGGCCGGAGCTTGCGAAACCGTAACGCGGGGCAGCATCGCCATCAGCGTTCCGGTCATCGTGGCGATCAACGTGCTCTTGCCGTCCTGCTCGGCAAACGCCTTGGCCTCGCAAAAAGTCAGCGTGCGGCCGGGCTTGACCACCTCTGCCTTGAAGACGAAACGCTCGCCCCGGGCCGGTGCGAGCAGCGTCGTCTTAAACTCGACGGTGAGGATGTCCGCCTCGCGCGGCATCAGGGTGAAGGCGGCGACGCCGCAGGCATTATCGAGCCCAGCTGTAATAATGCCGGCGTGGATAAAACCGTTCTGCTGCGTGAGGGCCGGCGAGTGCAGCATGGCCAGCTCAACCTCGCCCGGTGCCAGGCGGACGATCACAATGCCGAGCGTGTGCATCGCCGGCTGGCCGTCGAACATGGCGACGTCAGCCGCGCGATAACCCGGGTTCTTCGGCTCGTATGCGGCCATGGCTCAGGCCTCCGCCGGCTCGGCGAGATGCCTCATGGCGATCTCGCGGATGGCATCCGTGAACGGCCCCGATTTGCGCTGGCTACGGTCCATGTGCACGACCGTGATCTCGCAGAATACGGCGATCTCGTCGGTCTCGGCATTGGCCATGTCGTGCCGGAAGCGGATCGATTTGTCCCGGATCTCGAGCAGATGACTGCGGATCCCGACAATGTCGCCGGCGAGCCGCTCGCGCTTGTAGGTGACGTTCTGCTGCACGGCGGCCATGCCGCGGCCGGAGCCGCGCGGATAGCTCGGCGTCAGCCCGAGACGGGCGAACAGATTCCAGTTGGCCTCGTTGAATTTGCCGACATACCACATGATGTTCATGTGGCCGACGTGATCGCACTGCCACGGATAGACCGTGCCGCGATCGGTCGCCTCCTGCTCCATCGCAATTTCTCCCTGCCCTTTTCCGGCCTTTGATTGCTGATACGGTAGCGTATCAGCCTCCTCCCGCGCTAGCAATACGGCACCGTATCAAGCACCGGTGAGGCTTCCTTCATGAGCGACGGCAAGGGCGATGTCTGGGTCGAGGCGGGGTTCACCGAGCTCGCCCGATCAGGGGTCGAGGGGGTGCGGGTCGAGGTGCTCGCCAAGAACCTGGGCGTTACCAAGGGCGGCTTCTACCGCCGCTTCGCCGACCGTGCCGCGCTGCTCGGTGTCATGCTGGAACGCTGGCGCGAGGGGCGCTCGACAGCGATCGCGCAGCAGACGAGTCTCGGTGGCCAAGAGCCCCGCGAGCGGCTGAAGGCGGTGATCCAGCTCTATTCCGAGCGGCTCAATCCGGACGGGATGGCCATCGAGCTCGCGATCCGGCAATGGGCCCGCTCGGACGAGGGCGCCGCGGCAGCGGTGGCAAGCGTGGACGCAGCGCGGCTGAAGCACGTCGCCGAGCTCTACCGCGCGACTGGCCTGGAAGCCGAGGCGGCTGAAGCGCAGGCCTTCCTGTTCTACTGCTTCATCTTCGGCCAGAGCCTGCTGTTCGTCGAGCGCGGCCCGCGCAAGCGATCCCAGCTCGTGGCGAAATCGGCCGAGAAGCTACTAGATTAAAGCGAGAGGCCGGAGCTTGGCTCCGGCCTCTGCATCGTCGTGAAGCTTCAGGCGGCGCCCTTCAGCTTCTTGTTGCATTCGCTGTAATAGCCGCCGCCCTTCTCGATCCACTTCATGCCGCCATTGCCGTTGGTGGCCTTGTTGGCGTTGTACTGGTCGACGCAGGTGTGGAGGCGCGCCTTGCCCGCGGTCTCCTTGGCGTATTTCGGATCGACTGCGTTCGGATAGATCGCAGGGCCGGCCGGCAGGGTCGGGGCGGCAGCGGGGGCTGCCTCCTTCTTCGCCTGCTTCGGCTCGGCGGGAGTCCCGGGCGCGGCAGGAGCAGCCGCGGTCGGAGCGGCGGCAGGCGTTGCGTCGGCACCGCACTGAGCCTTGCGGAAGTCATTCCACTTCGTGGTGCCGAGCGAGCCGTCCTTCTTGGCGGCCTGATATTTCGCGCTGCACTCCTGGGAAGTCAGCGCCTGCGCCGGCGCACTCGCCACCAGCGCGGCAAAGCCCGACAGCGCAACTGCACACAGCATTTTTGATTGAATGGTCATCCGTGGTCCTCCTCCTTGATCTTCCCCCGAGGGAAGTGAAACGAGGATTGCTATCCTAACGTGCCGCTGGCTTGCGACAAGGAAGCGATGGCTCCTGCCGCCAAAATATAGTGGTCCCTTCCGTTCAGATTGTTCATGTTGCGTTCAGCAATGCGAGCCGACGTTCCCAACCCTTCGCAATTCTCGCAAAGAAGAGTGCAACACCATGACCTTCACCTCTCGCCTCGCCGTCGTCGCCCTCGCCTCCCTGTTCGCCACCGGCACCGCCTTCGCGCAGACTGCCGCGCCGGCGGCCAAGACCGACACCAAGACCACTGCCGCCCCCGCCGACAAAAAGGCGCCGAAGGAGCACTCGGCCGAGTCACTCGAATGCTCCAAGCAGGCGGATGCCAAGGCATTGAAGGGCAAGGAGCGCAAGAAATTCCGCCGCGAATGCATGAAGGAAGCCAAGGCCGGCACGACCGCCGCCCCCGCTGACAAGAAGTAAACCCATCACGGTCTTTGCCGGCTCTCGGCGAGAGGCGCGCGCATTGCGGCATGACGTGGCCGCAATTGTGCGCCTCTTGCTGATTTGCGATAAGGCGGTGTGAAGCAAATCACCGCCTCCCTGCCGTTCGAATTGCCAAGCCGTGCCAAGATCTTGAGCACAGTGGAAACGCTCGTCATCGGCCCCGCGGGAGGCCTCGCGTTTCTGCTCGCGGGCCTTCCCGGCGGATTGATCTCGGGCTCGATGATCGCGGTCGGGATCGCTGCGATCGCCGGACGCCAATTGACGCTGCCGCCGATCCTGACCCAGACCGTGCTGGTGCTGCTCGGCATTTCGTTAGGGTCAGTCGTCTCGCGCCATCTGCTTCAACAGGTCGGTGCCTATCCGCTCACCATCGGCCTGCTTGCGCTCGCGACCTTCTGTTCGACCTTCGGCTCGAGCTATTATCTTCAGTGCGTCCACGGCTGGGACCG
Source organism: Bradyrhizobium sp. LB14.3 (assembly GCF_040547985.1). Lineage (NCBI taxonomy): Bacteria > Pseudomonadati > Pseudomonadota > Alphaproteobacteria > Hyphomicrobiales > Nitrobacteraceae > Bradyrhizobium > Bradyrhizobium sp. LB14.3. The sequence continues at coordinate 310,993 of NZ_JBEPQT010000004.1, read as the reverse complement.
CACCTCGGCCTTCCTCGCCGGCAGCCCCGGCGCGCTGTCGCAGATCACGATTTTGGCGGTCGAGCGCGGCGCCGATTTGCCAGGCATCGCGGTGGTGCAGACCATGCGCGTCATCATCCTCACCGCGGCGCTGCCGATGGTGCTGGCGTTCGCCGGCGTCGCGCCCTCCGTCGCGCCTTCCCTGACGACGACGATCGCCTCGCCGCTCGACCTCGTCGAGTTGGTCGCGGCCTCGCTGGCCGCGGCGCTCCTGCTGCGGCTGATCAGGTTTCCGGCGAGCTGGATGTTCGGCGCGATGATCGGCTCAAGCGTGCTGCATGGCGCCGGCTGGGTCGAGGGCGGTCTGCCGGACTGGGTACGCGGCGTGGCGCTGGTCGGCATCGGCGCTCTGATCGGCAGCCGCTTCGCGCGGATGCGGATCAAGACGCTGGCCGGCCACATCAACGCGGCACTGGGTTCGTTTACTGTCGCCATCGCCGTCTCCGCGATCTTCGTCGGCATCGTGGCGCTCACCACACAGGTAAAATTCTCCGACGTGGTGGTCGCCTACGCACCGGGCGCGATGGACGCCATGCTGGTGGCGCTGGCCCTGACGCTGCACATCGACCCGATCTTTGTCGGCGCACATCACCTCTCGCGTTTCGTCTTCGTGACGATTGCGACGCCGGGCATCGTGCACCTGTTCGGCCGCACGCAGGACGATGTGGATGATTAGCTAGCGCTTCGCCGTCCGCACAAATCCCCACGCGGCGATCGCCGCCATCAACAACGAGATCAGCAAATTGTAGCCGGCGAGCGAGAGGCCGAGGAAGCGCCACTGCACCTCATCGCAGCGGACCACCTTCACGGTGTCGAGCCGCGACAGCAGATCGGTGGCGCTGCCGAGATTGACGACCGGACCGGAGCAGTCGGTCGGTCCTTTCCAGAAGCCCCATTCGACGCCGGAATGATAGGCGCCGAGCCAGGCATTGGCGAGGCTCGCCAGCGCAAGGATCGCAAGGCCCGCGAGCAACAGCGGCCTCGGCGCACCGCGCCGCACCGCGAGTGCGATGAGCAGGCCCAGCGGGATCGCAAGGTAATAGGCGTAGCGCTGCTCCAGGCAGAGCGGACAGGGCACGATCCCGAGCACCAGCTGGAAGAACCAGGCGCCCGCGATGGTCGCGGCTGCAATCAGCGTGACCACGAGCGAAGCAGCCAGCGCGGGGTTCGTGGCCGCCGGTTTGAACGCAGGTATTGCGGCACTCTGGGTCGTCACGGCAGCCTCTTTCGGATGGACGCTGACTTAAGCCTCTAACCCCGCCCCACGCGGCTGTCGAGAACGGCGGGATCACTTTGGCGCGGGTTGACCCCGTCCGGTCCATGGCTATAGTCCGCCGGCTTCGCGACGCCCTGTTTGGGGCTGACCGAGGGCCCCTGTGGCGGAACTGGTAGACGCGCTCGACTCAAAATCGAGTTCCGCAAGGAGTGCTGGTTCGATTCCGGCCAGGGGCACCAGACCATTCCTCGGCACCGATACGTAGCAAACATTCAGTGGCCTGGACCGTTCTGAACACGTGACGCTCGACATCGTTCGCGCGTCACGTCACCATCGCTCTTTCAAGATGGGGAGCTTATGTCTCTGTTTGTTCAGAAGAGTGCGATCATATCAAGTTGCGACCTCTACCGCTACGAGCTGCGGCGCATATGGAATGACTCACTGCCTCCCTACGTATCTGGCATGCTCAATCCGTCGACTGCTGACGATAAGATCGACGATCAGACGATCGTTCGCAACATCAGGCGCGCTGAAGCACGTGGCTGCGGCTCGCTCATCGTGTGGAATCTCGGCGCTGGCCGTGCGACTGATCCGGAGGTCTGGAAAGCGATGGCCGATCCCATTGGGCCCAACAACGACGCTCACATTGAGCGTATCCTGACAGAGTGTCGCACGCGCAAAGGCATCGCCGTCGTGGGTTGGGGCAATGACGGTTCATTCATGTGCCGCGACAAAGTAGCAGTCCGCATCGCCGCGAAAGTCGGTGTTGCGTTCCACTGCGTTGCAATGAACAAGGGTGGACAGCCCAAGCACCCGCTCTACGCCGGTTACGCCAAACCACTCATCCCATGGCGCTGTGGAAAATCTTAAAATTCGTTAGACTTTACAAGGCGGATACTCAGCCCATCGTCTTGAATCTCCAACGTATTTTCACTATATTCTAATGTGAAACGACTGATTCGGGATTGACGTCATGTTGGGCGGGGACGAACTCCTGCGGATGCAGCGCGAGCAGTTCCGGCATGATGAACGCAATCACAAAGACATCTTGTGTTTGCCGAAGCCGGACCGCCTGAAGCACTACGGTCTGCATTATGCAAAATACGTTGGCCGTCTTGCGCGCGGCTCATCGGAAGAGAAAAGGAGCGAGCAGACCCTGATCGACGCGATCTTGGTAACGCTCAGTGCTGCCAACACGCTCTTGCAAGACCTCTCGAAGGCTGACCTTTCGCCAGAGCAACCCGCATCGGATCAGATCGATCCTCTGCGCGTCTTCGCGGACGCTATGGGCCGCTTTGCTGATGCCTGTGAGAAGATCGATCACTTTGAAGACAATCACACGCTCGCTTTAGATGCCAACATCGATGTGATGCGGTGGCTTTTGAACACCGCAGTTGAGCACAAGATCGACATTCACGGCGCGATCAAGAAGCGCCGCGCCGAAATTTCCAAGCGACATTTCTATATCGCCGACTGAAGGCTCTCCCATGGTTGAAAGCGCGCTGGCTGCACCGCCACAGGACGGTCCATCGCCTCTTCCTGATAACGTCCCTCTTGGCTTTTGGAGCGGTGAAACCCTCTTAGAAATTCAGAAGAGCGGCGTCGAACTCATCAAGCCGTTTCACGAAGAGCAGATCGATTGCAACTGCTACACCCTTCGGATGGGCGACCACTACTTCGTCACATCCACAAAGGGCGACTCTGAGCCGCCCACCAAAACCAAGGTCGCATCGAAGCAGGACTTCAATATTCCAGCGGGACAATTCGCCTTCTTGATTTCCGAGGAAGAGGTATTCATCCCACGGTACGCAATGGCGTTCATTTCGATGCGGACGGCCTTCAAGTTTAAGGGCCTTGTAAACATCTCCGGCTTCCACGTAGACCCTGGCTATAAGGGAAAGCTCATCTTTGCTGTGTTCAACGCTAGCCCAACCACCATTCAAATCACGGGGGGCGAACCACTTTTCAAAATCTGGTTTGCTTCGATCGATCAGACCTCCGGCAAACGCCACGTCTTCGACAAACCTCCAATCGAGGAGATCGACAAAGAACTCATGCGCGGGATGACGCGTGAGCTTTTGTCCTTGCAACAGCTAAATGACAAAATCAGGGATGTTGACGACGCTGTGAACAAGAAGCTGGTAGCCGTCGAAGCCAATCTTACAAAACAGTTCTCAGAACAAAAGTCGACGATCGATAATCTGAATACGAGCGGACTGTTCAACTGGCCGTAATCGGCATGGTCATAGTGTCGATCCTCACGATAGCTTGGCCAACGCTGCGGAGCTTGGGAGATCTGACTGCACAGTTCCTCCCTCAAAGGCCAGCTTCGCCGTCAGCACCTCCATCAACGCCACCCGCCTCAGCACCTTCTTCTCAAACTACGCCGCCAGCGCAAATGCGGCCACCGGGTAATCCATAGGTCGGTACTTTCACAGAAACTTACACATACGCGGCCAATTGGCTGTAAGCATCTGATTTACCGAGCATATTGCAAGGCCATACAAGTCTCAAAATCGAGCTCTGCAAGGAGTGCTGGTTCGATTCCGGCCAGGGGCACCACGCTTCGCTATTTCGGGCTTCGCGTGGCGCAGCCACGCCGAACCGAAAAGGCGAAGCGTGTCCGGCGAAGCCTCTTGGCGAAGACGGACTTGCGCTCCCCCTCCACTAGCCATCGTCACATCCCCACTGTATAAGCCGGTAGCTTCTTCACTTGACCGAAGAGGCTCACATGAACGACCTGCACGCGTGGCTTTCGCAACAGCACCACGGCCTGCGAACCTTCCGTATCTTTCAGCAAAAGCTCGAAACGCTCGGCCGAGACGATCCTTCCCAGCGCGGGCTGTGCCGCATGTTGAGCGGCCTTGTCGACAATTATGTCGAGGCCTTTGACGAGGCCCCGCTGCCGGTCGAAATCGCCGATGGCGCGTATCACCGCCTGCTCACACTGGTTGAGGGCATCGACCTTCGGGGCGATGCCGACCGCCGGCTCGCCGACATCAACCGCGTGGCGGAGACTCGGATCTGGCAGTAAGGCGGAAGTGCCGCTCGCCGCAGGCGTTCGACTTCGTCCGGCCAGTGCCTATATCGGGTGGCAACGCGTACTGATGCAGAGAGCAGATTCAATGGCCAGGAGACGCACGACGGAAGCGGACGCCGACGACCTCCCCCGCTTCTTCGTCTGGGTCCGGGGCCTCGAAGGCCCCGAGCCGCAAAAATGGATGGCGATGGATTTCGGCGTCCGCGACTGGAAGCGGCCGCTGGTGCTGGCGTATCTGGAGCTGCCGGAGGGCGAGCGACACTTGCCGTTGTCGGCGCTGGCCCGGCGATATCCGGCGCCGCGGGGAGAGGCTTCGTAGAGAAGCCTTTCGGGATACGCTCAGGAGAGATTTCGAGGGTGTCCTCCCGTAAGTCAACCCATCTGTGGCCTACCTCACTTCCCCCGTGCCGCCGTCGGCGTCAGGCCGAACCTCCGGCGGAAGCAGCGGTTGAAATAAGACAGGTCGTTGAAGCCACAGGCGAAGGCGATGTCGCTGATGCGGTCTTCGCGATGGGCGAGAAGATCGGCGGCCTTGCGCAGGCGCAGCTCGTTGAGGCGCGTGGTGAAGCTGGCGCCGGCCTCGAACAGCAGCTCGTTGACGTAGCGTTCGGAGAGGCCGGCAGCGGCGGCGAGTCTTTGCGCGGAAAAGTCCGGCTGGTGGAAGCGCGCCTCGAGGATCGACAACACGGCTTTCAGCCGCACGGCGCGCAGGCCCCCGCGTCGCGCGGCGACGGCGACATCGCTGCGGGCGCCGAGACCGATCGCGGCGAGATCGAGCAGATGGGCGGCGATCGCCATGTCGGCTTCGTCGACGGCTGCGGGATAGCGAAGCAGCAGATCGCTGTAGTCCATCGCCAGTGTCAGCGCGCCGCCGGGTTCGAGTTCACAGCCGACGAGATCGTCCACGTTGGCGACCATCGCGCGCAGCGTGTCGACCGGCAGATGCACGTTGGTGAAGCGCTTGTGGCTCGCGCCGTCGGCGGCGAAGAACGGCTCATCCAGCTTGAGCAGCACCATCGATCCCGGCCGCATGGTGAATTCGCGGCCGCGATGGACCACCCGCGAAGGACGATCGCCGGTGTTGCGGGCGAGGCAAAAGCGGTCGTCGCCGGTCTCAAGCACCTGGCGCTTTTCGCGCCGGACCGTGACGAAGCTGCCGTCGCAGCGTCCGAGCATGGTGGTGCCGATATGAATCGAGTTCATCGTGGCGCGAAACGGCACGTCGGACGCCGGATCGAGCTCGCCGGTGTTGGAGAAATGCTCGAACAACTCGGCGAAGCGGATGAAGCGCTGCCGGTCGGACAGGTCCCGCGGCAACATGTCGGTCGAAAGCGTCTTCCGGATGACGGACATCGAAAGACCTTCCAAAAGGACGTTTGGGAAAAGCTCATGCACGGAAGCGTCCCGAAGCCTGGCAGGTCTAAAATGAACGCCTGCCAAACACCGGCAAGCGCAGGCTATCAGCACGCCAACGTGAATCAAGCTGCGCCGGTCAGTCCAAGCCGCGCCGCCGTCGGCGCCGGACAGTCCAAGACGGCCCGCACAAGCGGGCCCTATTCAGGCGGCGGGTGCGACTTCCCGGCACATAAGGGACCGCATCCGGGCAAACGGGCGGCCCCATCCTGACGCCCGCTGGAGGAGACGACGACATGCGAACCTCTCTACCCCGCAGCCTCGTGCTCGGCGGCGCCATCGCGACCAGCCTCTGCATCGGTTACGCGCTGGGCGCGCAGCCGCACATGGACGAAGCCATCGCGATCCTGCAATCGGCGCGCGTCGAGCTCGGCAAGGCCGAGCCGAACAAGGGCGGCCATCGCGAGAAGGCGATCGGGCTGATCGACCAGGCCATCGCCGATGTGCGCGCCGGCAGTGCGTTCGCCGCCGGCCATTGAAGCAGCGTCATTCGGGAGGACAAGACATGATGCGAACAATGTTTGCCGCAGCTCTCGCGCTCGGCGCGATCACAGGCTCTGCCCAGGCCATGCCGCTCGCCCCGCTCGGTGCGGGCGCGAATGGCGACGTCATCGCAGTCGCCGGCGGCTGCGGCGCCGGCTGGCACCGCGGTCCCAATGGCGGCTGCCTCAGGAACTATGCCAACCCGGCCGCGCATGCTTGCCCGCGCGGCTATCATATCGGCCCCGGCGGCGCGTGCCGTGGCAATGGCCGGTAAAGGCTGAACACTCCGCCTCTCCCCGTTCACCGGACCGTTCACCGGGGAGAGGCGCCTGCCGCGACGGCGCGTTCCTGCTTGCTACCTCAGCGGGATCGTGTGCAGAATGCACCTGCATTTTCACGACCCAATTATTGCAACCATTAATTGACTCCGGGGAGTGCTGCCCGGCTCGGGCCTGAAGCGCGTCCCCGTCGAATTGCCGGAGGGGCTCATGCCACACCAGGATGGTGCGCCGAACGCCGATCCTGTCGGACCGGAACACGCGCATATCGAGACGCATGCCGGCGGGACCACCACCGCCATCCCGCCAAAGCGCAAGCTGGTGCTGTTCGCCGACGGCACCGGCAATGCGTTCACCACCCAGGAATCCAGCGTCTGGCGTCTCTACGAAGCGCTCGACCACACCCAGCCGGACCAGATTGCCTACTACATCAAGGGCGTCGGCACCGCCGGCTGGGCGCCGCTCGCCGCGCTCGACGGCGCCACGGGCATCGGCGTGCCCGGCAACGTCCGCAAGCTGTACCGCTTCCTGTGCTGGAATTGGCGAGAGGGCGACGAGATCTACATCTTCGGCTTCAGCCGCGGCGCCTTCACCGCGCGCACCCTGGCATCGCTGATCGCGAGCCAGGGACTGGTGCCGGCGGAAATCAAGGGCGAGCCGGTCTCGCATGAGGAGATGGAGCGCAACGCCATGGCCGCGTGGCGGGAATACCGTCGCGATACCGTGCCGTTGAAGAAGAGCCTGCCGACGATCTGGATCGCGCGCTTCATCCGCGATGTCCTGCTCTATCTCTATCATGCGATCTGCCGGCACCGCTCCTACGCCGATGTCCGCTCGGCGATGAACGGCCGCAAAGAGATCGACATCGAATTTCTCGGGCTGTTCGACACGGTCGAGGCTTTCGGCGTCCCGATCGAGGAGCTACGGGTCGCGATCGACTGGGCGATCTGGCCGATCTCGTTCCGCAATCACCGGCCTTCGCGCAAGGTGAAGCACATCTCGCATGCGCTGGCGCTGGACGACGAGCGAACCACCTTCCATCCGCTGCGGATCGACCAGAGCCATTTGGCGCCCGACCAGACGGTCGAGGAGGTGTGGTTCACCGGCGTGCATTCCGACATCGGCGGCGGCTATCCGGAATCCACGCTATCCTTCGTGCCGCTGGTCTGGATGGCCGATCAGCTCGACGGACGGCTCCGCTTCCAGGACGGCGAGATCGAACACTTTAGGAAATACCAATCGGCGACCGGACCGAAGCACGATTCGCGCAGCGGCGCTGCCGTGCTCTACCGCTACGGGCCGCGCCCGATCCTCGCTGGTCAGGTCAATGGCGGGCTGCCGGTGGTGCACTTCGCCGTCATCGAACGCATGCTGTTCGGCTGCGACGACTATGCGCCGATCATGCTGCCGGCGGACGCGCTGGTGCTGACGCCCGATAGCAGCAAGCTGAACCTCGTCGAGGACGGCACGCGCGAGGCCATGAAACAGGCCTATCTGGCGAAGGCCCAAGACCCGCGGCGCGAGACGGAGGCCGAAGCCTTCACCCGCATGAACACGCCCAGTGCCGAAATGGCCAGGCTCACCCGCGACACCGTGTGGTGGCGGCGCGTCGCCTATTTCTCGCTGCTGTTCATGGTCGGTGTAATCGCGGTCTGGCCGTGGATCGCCCGCAGCCTGATCGGGGTGTCGAAGGACAATGGTCTGCAAGGCACAATGGTGCTGCACGCCATCGCCACCATCGATTGGCTCGTTGGCGCCGTGCTGGGGCCGCTGGCCAATCTTGTCAGGAATGTCCTGCCATCCTATGCGGCGCCGTGGCTCGACATCACGCTGTACTATCCGTTCGCGACCTCGATCGTCCTCGTCATCACCTACCTGATCTGGCGCAGGAACACGGTGCTCCGCGACACCATCCAGGAACGCGCGCGGCTGGCCTGGAGCAGGCCACACCGCATGGCAAGCCAGCGGCATCTCGACGAGCCCGGCTTGCTGCTCCGCTTCGCCCGATGGATGCGGCTGAATGCGGGACCGGCGCGCCTTCTCTTCACCAAGCTCGTGCTGCCCGGCATCTTTCTGTTCATCATCTTCTACTCGGCCCTGCTCATTGGGGCGACCAGCGTCTTCACCGCCCGCACCGCGACCGGAAATATCTGCACGACTCCGGGGTCAGAGGCCGGCACGCCGGTGCTCGACGAACCGATCCATGCGCGCGGCCGCTTCGCGACGAAGGAGTTTTGCTGGTGGAGCGGCCTTTCGGTCGAGAAAGGCCGCTCATACCGCGTCTGGGTCGAGATCGAGGATCCCTGGTTCGACCGGACCATCTTGAGCGGCACAAATGGCTTCAAGACCTATTTCACGGCTCACTACCTCGCCCTGCCGACGCTCCGTCAGTTCGGCGCCGCCTGGTTCCAGCCCGTCGTGCGCGTCGGTACGAAGGGAATGAGCGACGTTCCGCTGAAGGCCGTCTACGTCATGCCGGCCGACGAATTGCCGCGCCGGATGAATCCGACCATTCCGGTCGAGGACGATGCGGATCAGACCAAAGGCAGGTATCCGACCCAGCTCGACAAGACGAAAGGGTTCGCGGCACTTCCCGACGACGATCCGTTCAAGCTCTCAGTGCGCAAGCTCGGGCCCTTCGAGCCGGTGCCGAATGATCCGACCGCGCGCGCGATCTGGGACGAACAGAAGCTGTCGGGACGGCTGGTCGCGGAATTCGTCGCGCCCGATGCCGGCGATCTGTTCTTCTACGTCAACGACGCCGTCCAGATTTATCCGACGCTGCTCCCGGCCGCGTTGCGCCCGGCGAAGCTCGACGTTGTCCTGGGGCCCTATGAGCAGTTCTACAAGAACAATGCCGGCACCGCGCGCATTGTCGTGCAGCGACTGCCGAGTCCGCCCATGCCGCAGGATAAACCGGCCGCGACGAAGCCGTAGACACCGCGTCGCGGATGCCAAGTGGTCGCCGTGCGCCCCCATGATTATGGGTGTCGCGGTGCCGCGCCACGGCTAGGCTTGGGCTCTCGCCGCGGGGGACACGCGGTGCAGGACGATGATCATGACCGAACAGGGCGAGACGGGTGAAGCCATCACCATCCTCCTCGTCGAGGACGACGCGCCGACTTGCTGGCAGCTCCAGCACTCGGCTCCTGGCGCGAGCGCGCGACCGCGCAATTGCGCTCGCACGAGATCGCGCTCGACTGGCAGGTGGGACGCCGCGCGCTGCGGGGCGACACTCAATCTCAGTCCGGATTCCTCAGGCACGCGCGTGCGGCTGCAATTGCCGCAGATTTTTCCCGACAGCGATGCTGCCAACGGCTGAAATGCCCCCCTCCGAACGTGTGGGACGCGCGGAGAGAGGGACGGGCCGGATAATTTGCCTGCGGAGGACGGGGGGTTCGTCCGCAAGGCTCCTTCGCCCGAACTCTTTCGTCGTTCTCAGCGCACGCCGACGCGATTGACCGGACCACCGCCATTCATCGGCGTGCCCGCGCGCACGCCGACACCGGGCGCACCGACACCCGGCGTCGCCACCACGACCGCGGCGGCCGGCGCAACCACCACCGCTGCTGTCGGCCGCACCACGCAGCCCTTGGGTATGCCGACCGTCTTGCAATAGACCACAGCTTGCGCCGGGCTCGTGCCCAGCGACACCATCGCCGCACCTGTCAGCGCCAAAATCGTCAGCCCGGCGCTCAGCGCTCCCGCTCTTTTCGACATCTTGCTCTCCTGCTTCCCGTTCGGCGTCCCGATGCAATCACCGGGTCTCGCAGCCGACGTGCAGCCTGAATGACAAAAGACGGCGCGCGGATACATGCCATGAAAATGGGGGTACGGCGTCCGGGCGGGCGGGCCGATGCCATGAACATGGCATGGACCAGCGTGCGGCCTTCGCGAGATGGTCCGGCTCGCTTGATCCCAGGCGAGGCCAACGACCTTCTCAAAGAGGTGTTTTATGAAATTTTCGATTCTTACCGCGCTGCTGCTCGCCACCACCGCCCTGCCCGCCGCTGCGCAATCCGGTCCGACCCCGCAGGAGCAGATGGCCTGCCGCAGCGATGCCGGCAAATTCTGCGCCGAACACATCGGCAAGCCGCCGCAGATGAATGCCTGCCTGCGCGAGAACAAGTCGAAGCTTTCGGATGGCTGCCGCAAGGTCGTGGAGTCCCACGGCGGGTGAGCAATTGCGTCCACCGCACAAATCTCGCCGGCGCTATTGCGTCAGGCCGTAGACGTCGATGCGCCCGTCATAGGTCGGGCGATAGATGCGGCCTTTCCAGACGATCGGACGATTGAACTTGGGATGCGTGAAGGCATGCTCGGGTCCCCAGTTCTCGCTGTCCCAGATCACCTGGAGCCGCCTGGAGCCGTCGGGATTGGTGGCGAAATTCTGCGCGTCGTAGATCAGGAAGCGGCCCGGACTGAGCAACATGTTGCTGTCCTGATAGGGCACCATCGCCACGATGATGCCATCAGCGCCGTTGTTGGCGGCAAGCGTGATGCTCCAGCCGGGCATGCCGCCCGGCGGACGCGGCGATTGCGGCGAGGCGATCTCATTGCCGCCGGCGAGATAGGCCGTGGTCCCGTCGGCTGCGATCGACCACGCCCGCAAGGCGCTGTTCTCGCCGCCGACAAAATGCATCGTGCCGTGGACGGCGGACTGAAACAACAATGGCGTGCCATGCAGGTGACGCGTCGCGCCGCCCGGAAACAGGTTCAGCTCCATCGGTGACGCCGGCGCCGGCGGCACGCCAGGATCGAAATACGTGTACAGGATCGGCGGCATGCGAAGCTTGTCGTAGTTCGCCGCAAAATGGCCGGCCGCAAGATCGCCCGGTTGCGTGTCGCCAAGCGCATTGGCATTGCCGGTGTAGAGGACTCCATCCTTGCCCGCTGCCAGCACGGCATGGGCGGAAGCGACATAGACCGGACCGCCGGAACCGAAATCCTGGTCGCTCCACATCGACTCGTTCATCGCCTCCATGTGATGCGCCACGATCGGCGCGATCTGCGCATCGGTTGCACTGCGACCTGACGTGACCGCGACATGCGGCATCTCGCGCGCATGACGAGGCTTGAGCGGCATTCCCATGCGCCTGGCATGCGCAATCACGGAAGGCAGGGATACGTTGGACGGCAAGGCCGCCTCGTCATCGTCGTCCGCGGCCGCTGCGACCGCGGCGGCGCCGACCCGGTTAGCGTCGGTCCATGGCGCCCACCACGACATGACCTCGAAATGCGCGTGGTTTCCCGTGCGCAAGGCGAGCCGCACGATGCTCTCGCCGAAATCGCCGTGTTGCGGCGAGAACGCCCCGTTGCCGGTGATGATATAGATCGAACCGTCGGGAGCAACGGCAGGTCCCGCCCCGCTCTGCCACAATCCGCCGCCGGAGCCGGTGACGGTGGAGCACCATGTGGCAGCGAGCCGCCAGGCATGGACGTCCACCGCAATCAACCAACCACGCGCCGTCTTCGACGTCTCCGCGATCGTGCCGAAGGGAATCAGCACGTGGTTCTGCGTCAGCGTCAAGGCGCTGCGCTGCTTGCGTTGCGCCGAGACGAATTTCTGCATCGGCAAGCCGCCCGGCGGCGTGTAGACCGCGCCCTCGAGATTCAAGAGCCCGTGCACCTTCGAGCCGTCGCGAATCCGCAGCGCTGCGAGAAAGTGCTGCCCCTTGGCGACGCTGCCGTCGTTGCTGATCCAAACGCAGGCATAGAGAATACCTGCGCCTTCATCGATCACGGGCGTCGAGAGAATGCCCCAACGGACGTTGGTCATGTGGCCGTCGATCGTCCTCGTTCCGACGATCGGACGTCCGAGATTCGTCGCCCAGATCTGGTGGCCGGTCACAGCGTCGAATGCATAGACCCAGTTGCCCATGCTGGCCTGGAAGATCAAATCGCGGGTCTTGCCATCGGCCATGTGCACGCCGCCGACCGCCAGCGGCTGCGCCTCGAGCCTTGGATCGTCGGGAATCCGAAGGCTGAAGAGTTTGACGATGCCCTTCGTGCGGATGGCGGTCGCCGTCAGCACCGTTTCCGAATTGTTCGCACCGGTACGGGCGTGGTCGTAGCTGCGGGTCGTGACGGAAGTGGGCATGGTTAGCCCCCGAATGCCAAAACGCTTCCAGCGACAAGCAGACAGGCCCCGGCGAACGACCGTCCGCTTTCGGTACTTGCGTTGCACCAACCGGACGCCACGGCTCCGCACGAAAATCCGAGGCCAGCCATCGCGGCGCTCGACAGCGCCACAAGGCCGACATGGTCCGGCGCGTGCGACACGACATTGTCGATCGCAAGCAGCGGCGGCAGGACGTAGACCCAGCCCGCCGCCTGTGTCATGCGATGTGCGACCGGAAGACGCAGGACCAACAACGCGCCACACGAGATCAGCGCGACCGCGGCAAGACCGCCTTCGGCCGGCACACCGACACCGAGCGCAGAGCCTAGTGCGTCACAAACGCCGAACATCAGAATCAGAGGCAGCACATGCCATCGCGGAACGACGAATACGAGCGCGAAGGCCACGATGAGGCTATCGGCGGACGTCCACAACAGATGCACTGACATGGAAACCATGACGCGGCCTCTGGCTGGCTACGTCAATCATGCATTGAACGCAGATCGTCTGGAAGTTGAAAGTGGAGGCAAGCGCCTCCCCAGAACAAACCGCCGCTCACGATCGCGTGCGCGGCGGCGAACAGGGCGGTGTCAGGCGCTAATCGTCGTCGGCGCCGAACATCCTGATCTGCGGGAAGCCACTGCCCGGACGGATCACGACGTCCCGAGTGCTGGAATCTTCACGAACGTTGCGCGCGACATCGTCCCAATCGGTCTGATCGCGCATGCCGCGGGGGTCGTAACGACGGCGCTCGGCCCAACGCTCGCGGCGATCCATCCGGCGCCGTTCGGACGTGGCACGCTTCACGTCAGAATCCCTGGCCTTGGCATTGGCATTGTCCTTGGCATTGTCAGATGAAGAGGACGGCACCGTCGAAGCCTGCTGCTCGGCGGGTTTTACGACTTGCGGAGGCGAAGCTGCTGCCGGCTTGAATTGCTCCTTGGGCGGCTCGACTGCGGCTGCTTGCGAGGGATGCGGCGCGGGCGATTCAGCGTTTTCCTGGGTAGTCTGCGTCTCGGATTTGGCCTCAGGCTTTGCTTCGTCCTGCGCCTGCGCAGGCACGACGACTATCGCGCCGAACGCTTTTGAGCCGGTGAGATATTGGACGCGCTCCGAGGGCGCACTCGTTGTTGTCGGTGCGGCGACTGGTTCAGCACGCTGCGCCATCTTGCCGGTATCCGGCCCCTGCTTGGGCGCGATTGGGTGCATGATATTGCCGGCGACGATGCCGCCGCCGAGACCAATCGCCATGGCGGCGACGATCGTTCCGGCACCGACGAAATAAGCTATCGAGGCGCGCATCGATCCACTCCCTCTTTGGAGCGGGTAACGCCTTGGGATTGCCCGATGTTCCAGAAGCGAGCGCGCGGTTCCCTAACCTATGCGTCAGATTTGCTGCGCGACCTTCTCGAGCCCGATGATGCGGGCGAGCTTGCGCACTTCCTCTTTCTGGTCGTCACGCAGCTGGAACAGCAGCGGCATCGCGGCCGACTTCAACTGCTGGACCTCGTCGCAATTGGGATCGATCGGCACGCCCTGCACGTTCGGATTGGACAGCTTGTTTGCCGAGATCTTGCGGACAACGTTGCGCAGCGCTGTCTCGACCGAAGGCCAGTAATATTCCTGCGACGACGACAATTTCAGACGGTCCCGGATGCCCGAGATCTGCACGTCGGAAAGCAGCGAATAGGATTTCTGCGGCTGCGGCTTGGCCACGACCTTCGGCTTGGCCGGGACTTCGACGGCCGGAACCTCTGAAGCGGCCGGAGCCTCGTTCACGTTCGCCTTGGGCATCGGGAAATCGGACGGCGTGGCGGCAGCGAACGCCTGGCGCAGCGGCTCGGCCAGCACGGGCATTTGCGAGAGCTTGTCGGCTGGAACCTGAACCGGGTCGATTGCGGCCGAAGCCAGCGCCAGCGTCGGAACCAGACGGTCGGCCTTGGCAGCCCGGTTGGTTGCAAGCGGCTTAGGCGGCGTCTGCGAGATCATCTCAGCGCTGACGCTTGGCACGCTGTCACGGCCGAGAATGGCAGTGGTGGCGGCGCCGAGGACGAGGAAGCAGGTCAGCACGACGATGGTGATGGCTTTCGACAAACGTCTCTCCGCGTCCGACTTCAAGTCCACGTGATCACTGCTTGGAAACTGGGCGATAATTAAGGCCTAACCGAGCCATTGCGGCGGCAATCGCGCAGACTGCGGCGACATCGCCCGAAAAACTCAAAAAGATCAGGCAGCTAGCGCCAGATCGTAGGCGTCTTGGATGTCGGCCACGATCTCCGAGGCCTCCCAGACGCCGCGCGGCTCGACCGATTGCAACGTCACCGTCCAATTGCCGCCCCGGCGGGTGCGGGGGACACTGACAATGTCGAAGCGCACACTGCGGCACAGCGGATGGCGGGCCAGCGCATGGGCTACGCGAACGCGAATTTCGTCCAGCGAAGCCGCCGTCTTGGCGTTGAGATAGTCGAAGTCCATCGCCTGTCCCTCTCGGTCCTGATTGGCGCCGTGAGAGGGATTCTTGCCGGGCGTTGGTTAATCTGCCGTTAAGTGAGGGGCTTCGAAGGAGCGCTCGATTAACTGTGATGGGGACAACGGGCCCCTGCCGGCCTCCGCAGTTTTACGGGGAGAGGCGGTCACCCCCCTCTCGATACTCGGCGACCGTCCGCGCGACGAGATCGTCGACCGCCATCACGTCGGTCACGCCAGATATCGAATGCCCGCCGCTCCAGATATCGCGCCAGCGCTTTGGGCGGCTCTCGCGTGCGTTGACGTCGATGTCCTTGCCGATGTCGATCGCGCCCCGCGCCGGCAGATCGTCGGGGTCGAGACCGGCTGCCACGATCGACGGCTTGAGCATGCTGGTCTGCAGGCCCGTGAACGCGGTGGTCAGCAGAATGTCGTCCGCGCTGCCGTCGACCAGCATTCGCTTGTGACGCTCGTCCGCCATGCTCTCGCGCGTCGCTATGAATTTTGTGCCCATGTAGCCAAGATCGCAGCCGAGCACTTCGGTCGCACGCAGCGCGCGACCGTCGCTGATGCCGCCCGCGAGCACGACGATGCCATCGTAGAATGCGCGCACCGCGCGGACGAACGCAAACGGGTTGAGCCAGCCGGTCTGCCCGCCGGCGCCCGCGGTGAGCAGTACGAGCCCGTCGGCGCCGGCCTCCGCCGCGCGCTGGGCGTGGCGGATCGAGGCCACGTCCGCCAGCACCAGCGCGCCAGCTTCATGCAGCGGCTTCAACACCGGCTCGGGCGATCCAACGGAGGTAATGACGATCTCCGGCTTGTGGCGCAGCAGCACAGCGAGATCCTGCTCCAGCCGCACATTGGAGCGATGCACGATCAGATTCGGGCAGAGTGGCGCGGCCCTGCGGCCGGTTTGATCCTCGTGATGGCGCAGCCGCGTCTCGATTTCGGTGAGCCACGCCTCAAGCTGTTCCGCGCTACGACAGTTCACAGTGGGGAAGCTGCCGATCACTCCGTTACGGCAGGCCGCGACCATGAGCTCGACGCCCGACACCAGAAACATCGGCGCCGCGATCAAAGGCAGATTGAGACGATCGCGAAAGCGTTGCAGTCGATCGGACGTCACAAGCCTCCCTGTCACTCTTGCCTCCTTGCGCGGGCTTTGTCGTTCCATCCCGCATTCCCTGTGCTAGCCTTGCGCGCAACATTGGCACGTCAAACGCCGATGACAAAGCAATGAGGAAACATATGCCCGATCCGCTCCACGCATCGTCTCCGGCTTGTGCGCAGACGCTACGGGCACTGTCGCGCTATCCTGGCCGCACCGCTTTCGCCTGGCCCGGCGGATCGCTGAGCTATCAGGGCACAATCGACCTGATCGGACGCATCCAGAGCGTATTCATGCGCCTTGGATTGCAGCCCGGCGCGCGTGTCGCTCTCCTCACCGCCAATCGCGCCGACACCTGGTGCGCCGGTGTCGCCGCGCAATTGTCCAGGCTCTGCATCACCTGGCTGCATCCTCTGGGGTCGCGAGGAGACCAGCTCTTCCAGCTCGAGGATTCCGGGGCCGAGATGCTGGTGGTCGATGCGGCCTCCTTCCGCGAGCGCGGCGGCGAGCTCGCCACACAGGCGGGGCAGCTCAAGGCGGTCTTCACCATGGGACCGGCCGACTATGGCGTCGACCTGTTGCAGGCGATCGAGATCGAAGGCCACGCCACCGCGCTGTGCCTCGCCGGCGCCGACGATCTCGCGACACTGAACTACACCGGCGGGACGACCGGAAAATCCAAGGGCGCGCTGCGCTATCATCGCGAGAACAGCGGGGCGGCAGGTGCGATCCTCGCCGACTTCGAAATTCCAGAGGCGGCGCGCTATCTGACGGTCGCTCCGATCAGCCATGTCGCGGGCACAAAGGTGCTGCCGACCCTGATGCGCGGCGGCACCGTCCACATGCTGAAGGGTTTTGATCCCGAGGCGGTACTGGCCACCATCGCGCGCGAGCGGATCAATTTCACATTGTTCGTGCCCACCATGATCTACGTGCTGCTCGATCATCCCGCGCTGGGCAAGACCGACCTCTCCTCGCTCGAGCTCGTGCTCTATGGCGCCTCCGCGATGTCGCCGAGCCGGCTGATCGAGGGGATCGAGCGCATCGGGCCGGTGTTTTCGCAGCTCTACGGCCAGACCGAATGCTATCCCGTCTCGGTGCTGCGCAAGGCAGATCACAATCCCAAGACGCCGGAGCTGTTCCTGTCCTGCGGCTTCCCGATCGCGGCGTGCGAGGTCAAGATCCTCGACGACAACGACCAGGAGGTGAAGACGGGCGAAGCCGGCGAGATCTGCGTGCGCGCTCCACATGTCATGGCGGAGTACTGGAAGCGGCCGGACATCACCGCCGAAACGCTGAAGAACGGCTGGGTGCATACCGGCGACATCGCGCGCAAGGACGATCGCGGCTACATGTTCATCCTCGACCGCAAGAAGGACATGATCGTCTCTGGCGGTTTCAACATCTTTCCACGCGAGGTCGAGGACGTGCTGTCGCAGCATGCGGACGTGGCGATGGTCGCGGTCGTCGGTATCCCCGACGAGAAATGGGGCGAAGCCGTCACCGCCGTCGTCGTCCTGCGCGAGGGCGCAAAATCTGATGCCGATGAGCTGATCAATCTGGTGAAGACGCGAAAGGGCTCGGCGCATGCGCCGAAGCAGATCCAGTTCGTCAAGCAACTGCCGATGACCGGCGTCGGCAAGGTCGACAAGAAAGTACTGCGCGCGAGCTTTTGGGGCGGACGGGACCGGATGGTGGGATAGACACCCCGGAATTCTACGGTGTCGTTGTGGCCCCGGCACCACAACGCGCAACGGAGTGAGTGCCGGCGATGCCCACGCAATTGCGCGCGAATCAGGGAATCAACTAGACCGCTAGCGGGGCTGGGAAGCGGAGTGTGAAATGAGAGTCGCTTCCCTGGAAAGTGCGTTGGCCGCGGTCACGTTGATCACGGCCATCATCGTGGTGCTGTGGGAGATCAAGATCTTCTACGGCGTGTGAACAGGCAGGATGCCGCGCCGAACAAGAGACCTTCGAACAGGAGGCTCGCGACTAGGCATCCCTTCCGCGGCGGCGGAAGCCTGCCGTTCAACCGGCCAAGGGAGCGATCGCGGCGCTCGCCGTCAAGCTCACCGCTTCTCGATCACCAGGCTTTGCACCGCGCGGCCGAAATAGCCCTGCCGGTCGGCGAGCCGCGACATCGCAAGCCCGGCGCCGTCAGGACCGATCCAGGAGTCGCCGTCGAGCAGGATCCATTCGCCGATCGGCTGGCGCGAAAAGCTGACGGTGAGGTCGGCGTTGATGTAGGTCCAGGCGCGGAAGTCGAGCGTCGAGGCGGTGCCGTTGGAGAAATCGGCGGCGACCACGGCGCGCATCGCCTGCGAGAGCGCTTCGCCTGCGATCAGGGGATGGTCGACCCGAAACCAGATCGCGCCCGCGCCGGCTTGGCCGAAGCGGCCGCGCGCGGCGCGCATCGAGACCGAACGTACGAACGGGCTGGTGGCGGCATGACCGTCCTCGACCAGCGAGTCCTCGGGCGACGGCAATTCGACCGGCAGCGCCTTGACGTCGTCGGGGAGCGCCAGCGCCTGGCGCTTGATCTTGAGCACGGTCGCGCCGACGACCTGCACGCCGTCGGCGAGCAGCTTGACCCCGCAGAGCTGGATCTTGCGGCCCTCGCGCAAGATCTCGGTCGCAATCGTGAGCGGCGCCACCGGCACGGGGCGCATCAGATCGATGGTGACGCGCGCGATGTCCATCGTTACAGGCGTCGGAATGCGCTCAGCCGCCCATGTCACCAGCGAGGCCGGCGCCGAACCGTGCTGCATACGCTGGTCCCACGGGCCCGCGGCGTCCGGGCTGGTGACGACGCTGTTGCCGTCGACGCGGTAAATGGGGGTCATGTCGTACTCGATCTCGGGTGGCGTTCCCCGCACGCAGCGTAGCGCTCTTGCGGTGCGCTGCTGATCCGGGGTCCAGTTGTCGTGGCGATGGGTCCCGGCTCTGCGGCGCGGCACCATAGCGCGTCGAAGACGCGCGTGAACGCGCTTATGACGCCGCACCGGGTCCGGGACACCACAGCGATCACAACGGCGGATCGACCGCTTCGTCGTATTCCTTCTTGAATCGCGCGATCATTTCGGCGGCGGGCACGATGCCGTCGATGCTGCCGACACCCTGGCCCGAACCCCAGATTTCCTTCCAGGCTTTTGGCTTGGCGCGCTCGCCGGAGGCGTCGGTGCCGAAGTTCATCTTGGAGGGATCGGAGGTCGGCAGGTTTTCCGGATCCATGCCGGCGGCGAGGATCGACGGCTTCAGATAGTTGCCGTGCACGCCGGTGAAGAGGTTGGAATAGACGATGTCGTCGGCGTTCGCGCCCGCGATCATCTCCTTGTACGTCTCGACCGCATTGGCTTCCTTGGTGGCAATGAAGGCCGAGCCGATATAGGCAAAGTCGGCGCCCAGGATGCGCGCGGCGCGGATCGCCTTGCCGTTGCCGATGGCGCCTGACAGCGCGATCGGGCCGTCGAACCATTTTCGCGTCTCGGCAACGAAAGCCAACGGCGAGATCGTGCCGGCATGGCCGCCGGCGCCGGCCGCGACCAGGATCAGGCCGTCGGCGCCCTTCTCGATCGCCTTGTGCGCGAATTTCTGGTTGATCACGTCGTGGAAGACGATGCCGCCCCAGCCGTGCACGGCCTGATTGAGCTCTTCGCGAGCACCGAGCGACGAAATGACCATCGGCACCTTGTACTTGGCGCAGAGCTGCATGTCGTGATCGAGCCGGTTGTTCGATTTGTGCACGATCTGGTTGACCGCGAACGGCGCCGACGGCTTGTCGGGATGGGCGCGGTCATAGGCCGCGAGCTCTTCGGTGATCCGCGCCAGCCACTCGTCGAGCAGTTCCGGCGGCCGCGCGTTCAGCGACGGAAACGATCCGACCACACCCGCCTTGCACTGCGCGATCACAAGATCGGGCACCGAGATGATGAAGAGCGGCGAACCGATCACGGGGATCGACAGGCGTCCCTTGAACAAGGCAGGCATGGACATTGCGAGAAGGTCCTCTGTTGGCGGTCAAATAGAAGTTGGGGGCCATACCAACAAGGCAATCTTTCCACTGTCAAGTATGCGTTCTGACGCCGTGGCGGACGCCGTTACCGCAATTCCAAGCTACGGAATTCGCTGCGGGACGACGACATCACGCAATCAGATCCGGATTGATCAGCCGCTCGAATGAGAACATCTCGTCCCATGTCTCCTGCGTCAGCAGCTTGCGCTCGACCACGACGATCTGGTGCAGCGATTTGCCGCTCTTGTAGCCCTCGCGCGCGATCTCGGCGCATTGCTTGTAGCCGAGCAGCGGCTTCAGCACGGTGACGATGCCGAGCGAATTGAGCACCATGTTGCGGGTGTGCTCTTCGTTGGCAGTGATGCCCACGACGCAATTCTCGCGCAGGCTGTTGACCGCGCGCTCCATGGTACGGATCGAGAAGAACAGCGCGAACGAGATCACCGGCTCCATCACGTTGAGCTGGAGCTGGCCGGCGGACGCTGCGAGCGTCACCGTGGTGTCGAGGCCGATGACGAGGAAACTGGTCTGGTTGACGACCTCGGGGATCACCGGATTGACCTTGCCGGGCATGATCGAGGAGCCCGGCTGAAGCTGCGGCAGGTTGATCTCGTTGAAGCCCGCACGCGGCCCCGAGGCGAGCAGGCGGATGTCGTTGCAGATTTTTGTCAGTTTGCTAGCGGTGCGTTTGAGCACACCGGAGAGCTGCACATAGGCGCCGGTATCCGACGTCGCCTCGACGAGGTCGCCGGCTAGGATGAAGTCGATGCCGGTGAGCGCGCTCAGGTGCCGGACCGCAAGTTTTGGATAGCCATGCGCCGCGGTGACGGAGGTGCCGATCGCAGTGGCGCCGAGATTGACCTCGCGCAGCAACGCGCGCGCCTCCGAGATGCGATCGACCTCCTCGCCCATCGTGGTGCCCCATCCGCGGAATTCGGCGCCGAGCGACATCGGCACCGCGTCCTGCAAATGTGTGCGGCCCATCTTCAGCACGCGCTCGAACTCCCGGCCCTTGGCGAAGAACGCCTCCTGGAGCTGGCGTAACGCGGTCATGTAGCTCTCGAGCCGCAGGATCAGCGCCAGCCGAAAGGCAGTCGGATAGGTGTCGTTGGTTGACTGGCCGTAATTGACGTGATCGTTGGGGCTGACATGCTGATAGTCGCCCTTGGCAAAGCCGAGCGATTCCAGCGCGAGATTGGCGATCACCTCGTTGGCGTTCATGTTGGTGGAGGTGCCGGCGCCGCCCTGGATGAAGTCGGTGACGAACTGGTCCATCATGTCGCCGGCGATGACGCGGTCGCAGCCCACGATGATGGCTTCCGCGACTTTGGTGTCCACCGCGCCGAGATCGCGATTGGCCATGGCCGCAGCCTTCTTCACGTAACCGAGCGCCTTCACGAAGTAAGGCTCCTGGTTCATCGGAATGCCGGTGATGTGGAAGTTCTCCTTCCCGCGGATGGTCTGGACGCCGTAATAGATGTCGTCGGCGATCTCACGCTGTCCGAGGAAGTCCTGCTCCGTACGGCTCATGGGCGCTCCTTGCTTGCTCGCGCGACGTCCTCAGTTCTGGCACAACGCGCTGGTGACGAAGGTATCAGTGCGGCAGTCGTCCGGCTTGCGTTGCCTGCCCGGGATCAGAACCTTGGCCGAGCATTTCTCCGCGGAATCGGCATTCAGGCTCTTGCCTTCCGTGTAGCCCTTGCTCTGGCAGAGTTTGTCGGCGGCGAGCTTGCAATCGGGCGCGCCGTTCGACGAGGCCGGACAGGCCACGCGTCCCGACACCATGCTCGACGGCTTCGCCAGGCGCGACAAATCGTTGATGGTCTCGCTCGGGCTTTTGATCGGCGGCAAGATCGAGGGCAGCTTGTCGAACAGCTTGCCCATTTCGTTGATCAGCCCGGGATTGTCCTCACGCGCCGGCGGTGACGAAGGAGCTGATGTCGAGGGCGGCGGCGCGGCCTGCGGTCCTTGCTCCTGCAGGCCGAGCGCTGGCGGCGCGGATTGCGGCCATCCGGTACCGCCAGCAGCCAGCAGGAGCGAAAGCACCGCAAATATCAGCGTCCCCGGTCGCAGGACCGGAATGCCGGATCGAAGCATCATGACGGCAACCGTAGCCGAACCCGGCGCGGCCGCAAAGCGCCTCGGGTTAGATCAATTTGGGTTAGATCAACTTGATCGCGATCACAAAGCCGAGCACCAGCACGGCGGCGCCGATCGCCACCCAGAGACCGAGATGCTTCTCGATCCTGACCCGGATCCAATCGCCATAGCGATTGAGCAGGATCGCGACGATGAAAAAACGACCGCCGCGCGCGACGATCGAGCAGATCATGAACAGGACGAGATTGTAGCCGGCAAAGCCCGAGGTGATCGTGACGAGCTTGTAGGGGATCGGCGTCAGTCCCTTGAGCAGGATGATCACCGCGCCCCACTCGGCATAGGAGGCGCGAAAGGCATCGACCTTGTCGCCGAGGCCATAGACCTGGATCAGCCAGTGACCTACCGAGTCGAACAGCAGCGCGCCGATGGCATAGCCGAGCAGGCCGCCCAGCACCGACGTCGCGGTGCAGATCGCCGCATAGACCCAGGCGCGCTGCGGGCGAGCCAGCGACATCGGAATCAGCATCACGTCCGGCGGGACGGGAAAGAAGGAGCTTTCTGCGAAAGCCACGGCACCCAGGATCCAGAGCGCGTAAGGCTTGTGAGCGGCGTCGATGCACCAATCGTAGATACGTTTCAGCATGGCGCCGCGATGAAGCACCATCGGACGGATTTGTCCATCGCCAGTTTTGTGACGTTTCTAGTGGCGCTTCCGCGCCACGCGACCCTCGATCGCGACAATTGGCCGCCTGGCGGCCACGCGCGGTGACGCAACTTTGGGCAGCTTCATCGCCGATTTCGGCAGCTTCTCGGCGATGCCGAGCATGTCTTCCCGCCGGGTCATTTCCCGCCAGACGTCCGCGGGACGCACGCCGGCCGAGGCCCAGAGCACAGTGAGATTGTAGAGCAGATCGGCGCTTTCCCGGATCACGGCTTCGCTGTCGCCATTGACCGCATCGATGACCACCTCGATGGCCTCTTCGGCCAGTTTTTTCGCCATTTTGGAGGGCCCACGCTGAAACAGCCGGGCTGTACGCGATGTTGCCGGATCAAGGTCCCTGGCCGCGAGTACAGCCAGATATAGCCGCTCAAGCGAATCACTCATGGTCCTGAAAACTACTCTAAACCAATGGCGGGCGCGTTAACGTCTGACAATAAACTGCCAAACAGGCCATCGCGGCAAGCGCGACGGCCTGTTGTCGTCAATTCTTCGTAGCCGGGCTTAGTAACAGGTCGAGGCGTAGCCTTGGCCACCCTGCGCGGACTGATAAGGACCGCCGCAACGGTGGAACGGGCGCGGACCAATATACGAGTCGCTGCCGTAATAGACCGGGCCGTCATCATAGTAGGCCGGCCCGCCACCGTAATAGGCCGGGGCATCATAGGCGTAGGCGTCACGGCTCGCGGCGATCGCAAGCCCGGTGCCGATGGCGCCGGCAATGGCCGCGCCGGCAAGGGCCGCACCGCCGCCGCCATGCCAGTGGCGGCCGCCGGCGTATGAGGCGGTCGGGGCGACCGCGGTCAACGCCAGCACCGCGGCGGTGGCAATAGCGGCCTTGCGGCCGGCAAACTGCGAAAAGCTGTCAAACATGTCCTGGACCCT
Source organism: Bradyrhizobium sp. LB14.3 (assembly GCF_040547985.1). Lineage (NCBI taxonomy): Bacteria > Pseudomonadati > Pseudomonadota > Alphaproteobacteria > Hyphomicrobiales > Nitrobacteraceae > Bradyrhizobium > Bradyrhizobium sp. LB14.3. The sequence goes on along the minus strand of NZ_JBEPQT010000004.1, from coordinate 287,114 downwards.
CCTTGGGACCTCGAATGGTGCCTGACGACAGGCTCATGTCTTTCAAACACCCACATCCCATGTTGGGTTCCCCAACCCCAACACAAGCTGAACGGGGTTGCGTGATCGTGACGCAACCGCCGCTCATCCGCCGTTCATGTTGGCGCGGAGAGACTGCTCCGCCAGCCGGCGCTGCGAGCGTCACGAGATCACAACAAGGCGAGACCGGCGCGACTGATGTTCAGATTCAAGACGACCGCCCCTCGCTGCCTGCAAGCCCTTGCAATCTCGCTTGCCGCGCTGACTGCACGCGATGTCACGGCGGCTGAGACCGCCGCGCCCTCTATTGCGATCCACTTCGCCTTCGACCGTCCGATCGATGCAAGCATGGCGCCGTTCTTCCTGGCTGCAAAGGACGGCAGCTTCGGCGCCGAACGTCTCAACGTCTCCTTCAGCAGCACGGCCGGATCGTCGGAGGCGCTCGCGCGCGTCGCCAAGGGCGAAAGCGAGCTCGCGCTGGTCGACATCAACGAGCTGATCCGCTTCCGCGATAAGGACGATGCGGCACCGGTCAAGGCGGTGTTCCTGCTGTTCAACCGTGCGCCCTACGCGATCGTCGCCCGCAGGAGCCGCGGCATCCATCTGCCGCCCGATCTCGACGGCAAGACCGTCGGCGTCGCCGATAGCGACCTGTCGATGCGGCTGTGGCCGGCGCTAGCGCAGCAGAACGGCATCAACACGGCGCACATGAAATTCCACAGGATCAGCGCCGCCGTGCGCGAGCCGATCCTCTCCGCGGGACAGGTCGATGCCGTCGCCGGCTTCAGCTATCTCTCGGGAGTGAACCTGCGCGATCGCGGCGTACCCGGCGGCGATCTCGTCGTGCTTCGCTATGCCGACTATGGCTGCGAGGCTTATGGCTTTGCCGTCGTGGTCAACCCGGCTTTCGCCGCGGCCAAGCCGGACGCCGTGAAGGGATTCGTGCGCGCATTGATCGCAGGCATCAACGCGACCGTAAAAGAGCCGGCGCGTGCGGCGGACGAAGCCGCGAGCCGCATCGACGACGGCGACCGCAATCTCGAATTGGCGCGCCTGCGCACCGTCCTCGTCGACAATATCCAGACCGACGAAGTCCGTCGCAACGGCCTCGGCGGCATCGACCCCGCGCGCATGGACCGCTCGATCGACCAGATCGCGCAGGATTTCAAATTCCGCAAGAAGCCGGTTGCGGGGGATATCTTCGACGACCGGTTCCTGCCGCCGGTTGCAGGGCGGCTGATCAACTGAACATCGTGGTGCATCACTTTCGAATTTGAAAACGGTGATGCCTATCGGGTCGATTTCGAGCAATATCACTAACACCGAGCCGAGATTGACTCGGCGTGGAGCTGCCATGGTCGAATATCCTGCCAAGCGAAATCCCCGCCGCTGTCCCGTTCATCCCGGCGCGGTGCTTCGCGAGGACATGCTGCCGGCCTCAGGCAAGACCAAGGTTGAGATCGCGCGCCTGTTAGGCATCTCGCGGCAACATCTTCACGATATCATGGAAGAGAAGAAGCCTCTGTCGCCGGAGGTAGCGGTCCGTGTCGGGAAGCTGTTTGGAGGCGGCGCCGGGATCTGGGTCCGGATGCAGGCTGCCCACGACACCTGGCACGCGGAACAGACGGTGGACGTCAGCCATATCCCCACGTTGAAGGTGGCCTGAGCCGTCCACACCAATGTAGTCTTGCAGCCGTTCAACTGGTTGACTGACGACCTTCCCACGGTTCAGCGTATCGCATGCCCATCCTCCGTCTCTACACCCGCGTTCTCGAACTGCTCGGCAAGGAAGCAGGGCTCGGCTGGCTGCTGGCGTTTGCCAATCTCCTGCTTGCCGCCTCGCAGTTCGCAGAACCCGTGCTGTTCGGCCGGATCGTCGACGTGCTCTCCGGCAAGACGGTTGCCGGATCGGATTCGGCCTGGCCGTTTCTGATGGCCTGGGTGGCATTCGGGCTGTTCACCATCGCCTGCAGCGCGCTCGTGGCCTTGCAGGCCGACCGGCTCTCGCACCGCCAGCGCCAGGCGGTGCTGACCGACTATTTCGAGCACATCCTGCAATTGCCGCTGACCTTCCATTCCGGCACACATTCGGGCCGGCTGATGAAGGTGATGCTCAACGGCACCGATGCGCTGTGGCGGCTCTGGCTCGGCTTCTTCCGCGAGCACTTTGCCGCGATCCTGTCGGTCGTGGTGCTGCTGCCGCTATCATTGTACCTGAACTGGCGGCTCGCGATCCTGCTGTTCGTGCTTTGCATCGTCTTCACGGCGCTGACGACCTTCGTGGTGCGCAGAACCTTCGGCATGCAGATGGAGGTGGAGGAGCACTATAGCGAGCTCTCCGCGCGGGCTTCCGACGCCCTCGGCAACGTCGCGCTGGTGCAGAGTTTCGTGCGCGTCGAATCCGAGGTGAAGGGCTTGCGCTCCGTCGCCGACCAGTTACTCGCGGCGCAAATGCCGGTGCTGTCGTGGTGGGCGCTCGTCACCGTCATCACGCGCGCCTCCACCACCATCACCGTGCTCGCGATCTTCACACTGGGCATCTCGCTGCACGACCAGGGGCTGACCTCGGTCGGCGAAATCGTGATGTTCGTGAGCTTCGCGACGCTTCTGATCCAGAAGCTCGAGCAGGTCGTGAGCTTCATCAACAACGTATTCATGGAAGCCCCGCGCCTGCGCGAGTTTTTCAACGTGCTCGATGCCGTGCCCGCGGTGCACGACCGACCCGATGCGATCGACGCGGGTCGGCTCTCCGGCCTCGTCGAATTCAACGACGTCACCTTCTCCTATGACGGCAAACGGCCGGCGATCGAGGATCTCTCCTTCACCGCGCTGCCAGGCCAGACCATTGCGCTGGTCGGCGCGACCGGCGCCGGCAAGTCGACGGCGATTGCGCTGCTGCATCGCGCCTTCGATCCGCAGTCCGGCTTCATTAGGATCGACGGCATGGACGTGCGCGGGGTGACGCTGACATCGCTGCGGCGGAACATCGGCGTGGTCTTTCAAGAGGCGCTGCTGTTCAATCGCTCGATCGCGGAGAATCTGCGCGTCGGCAAGCCGGACGCCACTGAGGCGGAGATGCGCAAGGCGGCAGGGCGCGCACAGGCGCTCGAATTCATCGAGCGCAGCGGCGGCTTCGAGACCAATGCCGGCGAGCGCGGCCGCATGCTGTCCGGCGGCGAGCGCCAGCGACTGTCGATCGCCCGCGCACTGCTGAAAGATCCGCCACTTCTGATCCTGGACGAGGCGACCAGCGCGCTCGACGCCGTCACCGAGGCCAAGGTGAATGCCGCTCTCGACGAAGTGATGAAGGGACGCACCACCTTCGTGATCGCCCACCGTCTCTCCACCATCCGCAATGCCACGCGGATCCTGGTGTTCGAGAACGGGCGTGTGATCGAAAGCGGAACTTTCGATGAACTCGTGGCCAAAGGCGGCCATTTCGCCGAGCTCGCCAGGGCCCAGTTCATGGTTCGGGAGAACGCACGGGCCAGCGTGACAGCTGCTGAGGCTGCCGCGACTGCCGCCCAGTCGCCTTAGCAAGTGTTCATGGGACCGTCGAAATTCGGCCTATTTCATTGCGGAATACCCCGCTGATGCCCCTATTCCCGACGCACCAGCCGGTATAGGTTTGCGACGCCGCAAGCGGCGGCGCTGGATTCAGAACCGAACATCAGATCACGAGAGCCGACCGGAACCGGCGGGTCTCCAAGGACCGGAATCGGATAGTGCACGCTCTTCGCCCGCTGCTTCGTAAATCCCTGTTCAACCTGTTCGCTGCGACACTCGCATGCGCCGCATCGCTCGCGCCGCGCGCGGCGAGCGCCGAAGCATTGCTGCTGATCGAGGCCGACACCGGCAAGGTGTTGCAGGCGGAAAACGCGACCATTCCCTGGTATCCGGCTTCTGTCACCAAGATCATGACCGCCTATGTCACGCTGAAGGCGGTCAAGGACGGCAAGCTCACGCTCGACACGCTGATTACGGTGTCGCCGACAGCGGCCTCGCAATCGCCCTCGAAGATGGGATTCCGTCCGGGAACACAGCTCACCGTCGACAATGCGCTGAAGATGATGATGGTGAAGTCGGCGAACGACATGGCCGTTGTGCTCGCCGAAGGCGTCGGCGGCTCGATCGACGGCTTCTCCGCGATGATGAACGACACCGCGCAGAGACTCGGCATGACGCAGACGAGCTACGTCAATCCGAACGGTCTGCCCGCCGACGGCCAGATCACGTCGGCGCGCGATCTCGGCATTCTCGCGCGCTCGTTCCTGCGCGACCTGCCGGAATACGAATACTTCGTGCACATCCCGGCGATCCGCTTCGGCAAGCGCGTCACTGGCAATTTCAACAAGCTGATCGGCCGCTATCCCGGTGCCGATGGTTTCAAGACCGGCTTCATCTGCGCCTCGGGCTACAACCTCGTTGCGTCGGCGACACGCAATGGCCGGAGACTGATTGCGGTGGTGCTCGGCGCCAATTCCGGCACCGCGCGCGCGGTGAAGGCAGCCCAGCTGCTCGAGCGCGGCTTCTCGCAAGACAATCTCACCTGGCTCCGCCCCTCGCTCGGCACCGTCGAAAAGCTGGTGCCGGTCGACGCCTCGCCCCCGAACCTGCGCGAGGACATGTGCGGCGGCCATCGCAAGCGGCCCGCCAGCGATGACGACGACGCACTGATCGCCACCAATGGCGGCACGAGCGGATCGGCCTCCGCCACCGGCGGCGAAGCCCAGGTGACGTTCTTCACCGCTGGGCTTCAACCACCCTTGATGAAGGCCTCCGAGCTGATGGCCACGGCCGCGGCGGCCGCGGAGCCCGTGCTGGTCTATACCGGCCCGACCCGCACCGGTACCGCCCTGATCGCCGCGGTCGCGGCCGATGCCGACCAGCAGGCCACCCCAAAGCCGCGTGGCAAGAAGTCGCGCGTCGCCAAGAAGCCTGACGCGGCCGACAAGCCGAAGGATGCCAAGACGGACGCCAAGACCGAGGCCAAGACCGAGGCCAAGACGGCGGCGGCGAAGCCGGTTGCCAAGCCAGCCGACGGCAAGAGCGCTGCCAAGCCGGCCGGGACCAAGCACGCTGTGGCCAAGTCGGATTCAGCAAAGTCCGATGCGGCGGCAAAACCTGCGGCAAGCGGCGATCAGGCACCCAAGCCCGCCAAGCCAAAGGCAGCGACCAAGCCCGCCGCCAAGCCGGCCAACAACAGTTAGCGGCGCGCCGAGCTGAGACCACGCCCACTTTGCACTGCGGCCGCGCGGTTTGGCAGGATTCCGGTAGCCACTCCCTGGCCTTTGCCCTAAGTCACGACGACTTGCCACCCGTTCCGGCAAGCTCGATACTGGCGGCAATGAGGCAAGCCCGAGACACAACGGGCTCTGGTAAATGAGGGGAGTTTTCGATGGAGCGCATCTGGCTCAAGCAATATCCGCCCGGCGTGCCTGCTGATATCGAGCCGACGCAATACTCATCGCTGGTCGACCTGTTGGAGGAGAGCTTTTCGAAGTTCGCCGACCGCAAGGCGTTCATCTGCATGGACAAGTCGATCAGCTATCGCGACCTCGATCAGATGTCGGTCGCGCTGGCCGCATATCTGCAAGGCCGTGGGCTCCAGCGCGGTGCTCGCGTCGCCCTCATGATGCCGAACGTGCTGCAATATCCGGTCGCGACCGCCGCGGTGCTGCGCGCCGGTTTCGCCGTAGTCAACGTTAACCCGCTCTACACACCGCGCGAGCTCGAGCACCAGCTCAAGGATTCCGGCGCCGAAGCCATTATCGTGCTGGAGAATTTTGCCCATACCGTCGAGCAGGTGATCGCGAAGACGGCTGTCAAACACGTCATCGTCGCCAGCATGGGCGACCTGCTCGGCTTCAAAGGCGTGATCGTCAATCTCGTCGTCCGCCGCGTCAAAAAGATGGTACCGGCCTGGTCGCTGCCGGGCGCGGTATCCTTCAACGATGCGTTATCGGCTGGCCGCGGCGCGACGTTCAACAAACCGAAACTGTCGCCCGGCGACGTCGCCTTCCTGCAATATACGGGCGGCACCACCGGCGTCTCCAAGGGCGCCACCCTGCTCCACCGCAACATCGTCGCCAACGTGTTGCAGAACGACGCATGGCTCCAGCCGGCGATAGTCGCCCCCCCGCATGTCGATCAGCTCATGATCGTTTGCGCGCTGCCACTCTACCACATCTTCGCGCTGACGGCCTGCTACCTGCTCGCGGTGCGCGCCGGCGGCTGTAATCTGCTGATCCCCAATCCGCGCGACATCGCAGGCTTCGTCAAGGAGCTGGCAAAATACCAGGTCAACAGCTTCCCGGCTGTGAACACGCTCTACAACGGATTGATGCACCATCCCGATTTCAAGAAGCTCGACTTCTCCAAGCTGAAGATTTCCAACGGCGGCGGCATGGCGGTGCAGCGCCCCGTGGCCGAGCAGTGGAAGGAGGTGACCGGCTGCTTCATCGCCGAAGGCTACGGCCTGTCGGAGACATCGCCGACGCTGACCTGCAATCCCGCGACCACGACCGAGTTCTCGGGATCGATCGGCATTCCCGTGCCCTCGACCTGGATTTCGATCCGCGACGACGACGGCAACGAGCTGCCGCTCGGCCAGCCCGGCGAGATCTGCGCCAAGGGCCCGCAGGTGATGTCGGGCTACTGGAACAGACCGGACGAGACCGCGAAGGTGATGACCGCCGACGGCTATTTCCGCACCGGCGACATCGGCGTGATGGACGAGACCGGCTACACCAAAATCGTCGACCGCAAGAAGGACATGATCCTGGTCTCCGGCTTCAACGTCTATCCCAACGAGATCGAGGAAGTGATCGCGAGCCATCCGGGCGTGCTCGAATGCGCCGTGATCGGCATTCCCGATTCCAAGTCGGGCGAGGCGGTGAAAGCGTTCCTGGTCAAGAAGGATCCGAATCTCACGGCCGAAGCCGTGATCAAGTTCTGCCAGGAGCAGCTCACCGGCTACAAGGTGCCCAAGCAGATCGAATTCCGCACCGACCTGCCGAAGACCAATGTCGGCAAGATCCTGCGCCGGCAATTGCGCGACGAGAAGAAGGCGGAGGCGGCGTAGGCCGCTCCCTGGATTCATGACTGACGTAGGCGACATTACGCCGGCCGGCATTCTCGCGTTCTGGCGGGAGGCCGGTCGCGAGCGCTGGTACAAGCACAGCGACGCTTTCGACGCGGAGGTCAGGCGTCGCTTTCTTCTGCTATGGAAGAGGGCAACCGCCGGCGAGCTGGCCTCCTGGGAAGACAGCGACGAGGGCGCGCTGGCGCTCGTCATTGCGCTCGACCAGTTTCCCCGCAACATGTTCCGCGGCACGGCGGAAGCCTTTGCCAGCGACGCGCTGGCGCGCAACGTCGCCCGCCGCGCAATCGAGAGGGGCACAGATCGCAGGATCGATCCCATCCTGCTCGAATTCCTCTATTTGCCCTTCATGCATTCCGAGCACCTATCCGACCAGTTGCATTGCGTCGCGCTGTTTCAGAACACCGACAACGCCGAGAACCTGAAATACGCGCGGGAGCACGCCGACATCATCCAGCGGTTCGGCCGCTTCCCCCACCGCAACCGGCTCCTGGGACGCGAGACCACCGAGGACGAACAGGCCTTCCTCGACGGCGGCGGTTTTGCCGGCTGATGACATAACGGTGAAGGACCGCGCCCCTCGCCGCCTCCCAACCTGCAACATTGTGCAGCGCCGCCGCACGGTCTAAAAAGCGGGACCGATTTTCAGGGAGACTTCACGATGACCATCCAGACTGGCGACAAGCTGCCCGAGGCGAAATTCCGCGTGATGACGGCGGAAGGTCCGCAGGTGAAGACCACCGACGATATCTTCAAGGGCAAGAAAGTGGCGCTGTTCGCGGTGCCCGGCGCCTATACCGGCACCTGCCACAAGATGCATCTGCCGAGCATCTTCCTCAACGCCTACGCCATGAAGGACAAGGGCGTCGAGACCATTGCCATCGTCTCCGTCAACGACGCCTTCGTCATGAACGCCTGGAAGCGCGACACCGACCAGCGCGACGAGGCCATCTTCCTCGCCGACGGCAATGCCGACTTCGCCAAGGCGATCGGCATGGAGCTCGACGCCTCCGGCAACGGTCTCGGCATCCGCTCCAAGCGCTATTCGATGCTGGTCGAGGACGGCGTGGTCAAGAAGCTGAACCTCGAGGCGATGCCCGGCAAGGTCGAGGTGTCCGGCGGCGATACGCTGCTCGGGCAGTTGTAAGGCGGCCAGCGCTTTTAGCCTTAACCACAACTGTCATCGCCCGCGAGAAAGCGGGCGATCCAGTACGCCGAGACCTCTCGGCTGAATGATAAGCGTCTCTGGGATCGCCCGGTCAAGGCCGGGCGATGACAGTTGAGAATGAGGCGACGACGCCTCGCGCTATTCCGCCACCCGCTGCTGCAACCGAGCCTTCACGATCCCGTCGCGCGCGAGCTGATCGGCGCGTTCGTTCTCGGGATGCCCGGCGTGGCCCTTGACCCAGTGCCAGCGCACGTGATGCGCCTTCAGCGCGGCATCGAGGCGCTGCCATAGCTCGACATTCTTCACCGGCTTCTTGTCGGCGGTGCGCCAGCCATTGCGCTTCCAGCCATGGATCCAGCCGGTGATGCCCTGACGGACATATTGGCTGTCGGTGTAGAGATCGACGGTGCACGGTTTCTTCAGTGCTTCCAACGCGGAGATCGCCGCCATCAACTCCATCTGGTTGTTGGTGGTGTGACGCTCGCCGCCGTTCAGCTCCTTTTCCTTGTCGCCGAACTTGAGGATCGCGCCCCAGCCGCCGGGCCCGGGATTTCCCGAGCAGGCGCCGTCGGTATAGATCGTGACAACTGGAATCTCGCTCACGCGACCAGTCCTGACGGCATCAGCCCATAGTCGCGCACGGTGGAAACACTCTGGTGGAAGCGCAGCTTGCGGACATATTCCAGCGGATCCTTTGGCCGAACCAGTGCGCCAGGCGGAACGTTGAGCCAGTCGACCAGCCGCGTCAGCAGGAAGCGGATCGCGGCGCCGCGCGCCAGCAGCGGCAGTGCTGCCTGTTCCGCCTCGGAGAGCTTTCGCACGCGGCCATAGGCATTGAGGAAGGCGCGCGCCTTGGTGACGTTGAAGGAATGATCCGGCTCGAAACACCAGGCGTTGAGGCAGATCGCGACGTCATATGCCAGCATATCGTTGCAGGCGAAAGTGAAGTCGATGATGCCCGAGAGCTGGTCGCCGAGGAAGAAGACGTTGTCGTTGAAGAGGTCGGCATGGATCACGCCTTCGGGCAAAGGCTTCGGCCAGACCCCGCTCTCGAGGTAGTCGAGCTCGGCGGCGAGGAACGCGCGCAAGCCGGGCTGCACCTCGTCGGCCCGGTGTGACGCCGCATCGAACAGCGGCCGCCAGCCCGAGACCGAGAGCGCATTCGGACGCTTGATCGCGAAATTGGCGCCCGCAAGATGCATCTTCGCCAGCGCCCCGCCGACGCCCGCGCAATGGGTCGCGCTCGGCTTGCGCGGCCAGACGCCTTCGAGAAAGGTGATGATCGCGGCCGGCCGGCCCGACAGCTCGCGCAGCGCCTCGCCGTCTCTTCCCTTCACCGGCAGCGGGCAGTTGATGCCGTGCTCGGCGAGATGCGTCATCAGCGCGAGAAAGAACGGCAAATCGTTCTTCGCCACGCGCTTCTCATAGAGCGTGAGGATGAACGAGCCCTGGGTCGTATGCAGCAGGAAGTTTGAATTTTCGACGCCCTCGGCGATGCCCTTGTAGGAGAGCAATTCGCCGAGATCGTATTGGTTCAGGAAGTCCGCAAGCTCGTCGGCGGCAACGTCGGTGTAGACCGCCATGAAAGTCTACTCGGCGGCGGCTTCGGGGCGCACCTGACGCGGCAGCGGGAAGAACTCGTTCTCTTCCGCGGCCGAGACCGTCTCCACATGCAGCGTGAAGCGCTCGGCGAACGCGTCCATGATCTCCTCGACGATCACTTCCGGTGCCGAGGCGCCCGCGGTGATGCCGAGGCTGGTGATGTTCTCGAAACGCTTCCAGTCGAGGTCGGCGGCGCGCTGCGCCAGCACCGCGATCGGGCAGCCCTCGCGTTCCGCGACTTCGCGCAGGCGCTGCGAGTTCGACGAGTTCGGCGCACCGACCACGATCAGGGCATCGACCACCGGCGCCACCTTCTTCACCGCGAGCTGGCGGTTGGTGGTGGCGTAGCAGATGTCTTCCTTGTGCGGCCCGTTGATGTTCGGGAAGCGCTCCTTCAGGAGTGCGACGATCTCCGCGGTGTCGTCGATCGACAGCGTGGTCTGAGTCACGAAGGCGAGGTTGTTCGGATCCTTCGGCGCAATGGTCTTGGCGTCCTCGGCGGTCTCGATCAGGGTGACGGCGCCGACGGGGAGCTGGCCGAGCGTACCGACCACCTCAGGGTGATGGGAATGGCCGATCAGGAAGATTTCGCGGCCGCGCTTGAAATGGATCGCGGCCTCGCGGTGCACCTTGGTCACCAGCGGGCAGGTCGCATCCAGCGAAAACAGATTGCGCGACGTGGCGTCGGCCGGAACCGATTTCGGCACGCCATGGGCCGAGAACACCACCGGCGCAGTGGTGTTTTCCGGGATCTCGGCAAGCTCCTCGACGAAGATCGCGCCCTTCTTCTTCAACCCGTCGACGACGTATTTATTGTGCACAATCTCGTGGCGAACATAGACGGGGGCGCCGTATTTATCGAGCGCCCGTTCCACGGTGTCGATCGCCCGGACCACCCCGGCACAGAAGCCACGGGGAGAACAAAGCACGATCTTAAGGTCTGGTTTGGCTGACATTGAGCGATCTCGGGACCGAATCACCTCGCCAAATGGGCGGGAAGCGGTCGATGGATGAATAGGGCTTGGGAACGAGCTTACAGCGACTTCAGAGGGAATTGGGCCCCCTTTCGGGCGCTGTCAAGGCACTATCTATAGCAGAACCATTGCGTGACTACCCCCTCCGGGCTTATATAGCCCGAATTCCCAGTCATCGCTGATGACCACCGGTTTCGCCTCCAAAAGGGGTGGGCGAAGCACAAAGGAGATTTGCCATGAGCAACGCACCGCTGATGCCCAAGGCGACCGCCGTTTGGCTGCTCGACAACACCGCGCTGACCTTCGACCAGGTCGCCGATTTCACCAAAATGCACCCCCTTGAGGTGCGCGCGATCGCCGACGGCGACGCGGCGCAGGGCATCAAGGGCATGGATCCCCTCTCCAACGGCCAGCTGACCCGCGAGGAGATCGAGAAGGGCGAGAGAAGCCCGGACTACCGGCTCCGCCTCCAGGAGAGCAAGGTGGTGCTGCCACCGCAGCCCAAGCGCAAGGGTCCGCGATACACCCCGGTCTCGCGCCGCCACGAGCGCCCGAGCGCCATTCTCTGGCTGCTGCGCAACCATGCCGAACTCAAGGACGCCCAGATCATGCGCCTGGTTGGTACCACCAAGAGCACGATCGCCAGCGTCCGCGACCGCACCCACTGGAATACCTCGTCGCTGACCCCCATCGACCCCGTGACCCTCGGTCTCTGCTCGCAGATCGAACTCGATTTCGAGGTCGCGCGCGCCGCCAAGGAAAAGCCGATCGACGCAGCCTATGGCGGCGCAACCCTGCTGCCGGCCTCCGAGACCACCAAGAAGGACGAGTTCGAGCCGGCGGAAAAATCCAGCGACGACCTCAACGTCGACGCCGTGTTCGCCAAGCTCAAGACGCTTGGCGGCAAGAAGCAGGAGGAAGATGGGGAGTAATCCTTCGTCTTCAGTCGTCATCGAATGCAAACGCGGCGGAAAAACCCGCCGCGTTTTTGTGACGCAAGGACGGTGGAAGCAGCCTCTACGGCCGGTCCGGATGGTTCAGCATGTATTCGCCGAGGTCGCGCTGGCGACGGTCGGCCCGGGTGGTCGCGGCGCTGCGCTGGACGTCGCGGTCCTTGCGGCAGGCCACGTATTCGGGCGAGCCCAGCGCATTGCCACGGCTCTGGCAGACCGCGTCGTCATCGTCGCCGCCCATCGCCACCGGCGTCTGGTAGCGCGCGGAGCAAGCGGAGAGGGCGAGGGCGAGCAGGACAGCTGCAAGCAGGCGCGGCGTGGCGGCGAGTGGCATCCGAGATCCTTATTGGCCGGCCTTGTTTAGCGCGGAATGAGGAGATTGTAAGTCGTTTGCACCGTCATTCCGGAGCGGTCCGCAGGACCGAACCCCTAATGACGACGGAAAACTCACACTCTCCCCTTCAGCGCCTCTCCGATCTCGTCGAGCACCTTGGGGTCCTCGATCGTCGCTGGCACCGTCCAGGTCTCGCCATCAGCGATCTTCTTGATGGTGCCGCGCAAAATCTTGCCCGAGCGCGTCTTGGGCAAGCGGCCGACAATGATGGCGAGCTTGAACGCGGCGACGGGACCGAGCTTGTCGCGCACCAGCGCGACGATCTCTTTCTCGATCTCGGCGGGAGCCCGCTTCACGCCAGCCTTGAGCACCAGGAAGCCGCAGGGTACCTCGCCCTTGATCGCATCCTTGACGCCGAGCACGGCGCATTCGGCGACATCGGCATGCGAAGCCAAAATCTCCTCCATGCCGCCGGTCGAGAGCCGATGTCCGGCGACGTTGATGATGTCGTCGGTGCGGCCCATGACGAAGACATAGCCGTCCTGATCCTTGTAGCCGGCATCCGAAGTTTTGTAGTAGCCGGGAAATTCGGTGAGATAGGCTTCCTTGAATCGTTCGTCCTGATTCCACAGCGTCGGCAGGCAGGCCGGCGGCATCGGCAGCTTGATGACGATCGATCCCATGGTGTTGGGGCCGACCGGCTTTGCGGCCTCGTCGACCACGTCGACCTGATAGCCCGGCATCGGGACCGTCGGTGAGCCGTGCTTCACCGGCAGCATGCCGAGCCCCACCGGATTGCCGGCGATGCACCAGCCCGTCTCCGTCTGCCACCAATGGTCGATGACAGGCACTTTCAACTGCTGCTCCGCCCATTCCACCGTCGGCGGATCGGCGCGCTCGCCGGCGAGGAACAGCGTGCGGAATGTCGAGAGGTCGTATTGCCGGATGAATTTTCCTTCCGGATCATCTTTCCGGATCGCGCGGAACGCGGTCGGCGCGGTGAAAAAGGCGACCGCCTTGTGCTCGCTGATCACGCGCCAGAATGCCCCCGCATCGGGCGTGCCGACCGGCTTGCCCTCGTACATGATCGAGGTCGCGCCGTGCAGCAGCGGACCGTAGACGATGTAGCTGTGGCCGACCACCCAGCCGATGTCGGAGCCGCACCACCAGACCTCGCCCGGCTTGACGCCATAGAGGTTGAACATGGACCATTTTAGCGCGACGAGATGGCCGCCATTGTCGCGCACGACGCCCTTGGGAATGCCGGTCGTGCCTGACGTATAGAGGATGTAGAGCGGATCGGTGGCCGCGACGGGCACGCACGGCGCCTTCTTGCCGTCGTTCATCGCCTTGCGGCGCAGGCCCGCCCAGTCGTAGTCGCGTCCTGGCGTCAGGTCGCAGATGAAGTGCGAACGTTGCAGCACGATGCAGGCCTTCGGCTTCACACCTGCAAGCCTGATCGCCTCGTCGAGCAGCGGCTTGTACTGCACGATGCGCCCGGGCTCGATGCCGCAGCTCGCCGACAGAATCAACTTTGGCTGCGCATCGTCGATGCGGCTGGCGAGCTCCTTCGCGGCAAAGCCGCCGAACACCACGGAGTGCACCGCGCCGATGCGCGCGCAGGCGAGCATCGCAACGACGGCCTCCGGTACCATCGGCATATAGAGGATGACGCGATCGCCCTTGGCGACACCAAAATCCTGCATGATGGCGGCGAGCGCCTGCACCTCGGCCAGCAGTTCAGCATAGGTGAACCTGGTGACCGTGTTGGTCAGCGGCGAATCATGGATCAGCGCGACCTGGTCGGCGCGGCCCCGTTCGACATGGCGGTCGAGCGCGTTGTAGCAGGTGTTGACGACGCCGCCGCTGAACCAGCGGCCGTAGACGCCCTGCGAAGCATCGAAGATCGCCTTCGGCGGCTCGATCCAGTCGATCTCCTTCGCCGCCTCGGCCCAAAAGCCCTCAGGGTCGGCCAGCGAGCGCGCATAGACGTCGTGATAGCTGCTTTTCCCCTGGACATTCATGCTTGCGCTCCCGTTCCCTTTATTCGCCTGGCCTTGACCTTTGGCGGGACAAACGTCCCGCCATGACGGGGATCAAGTACCGGGCTTGTTTGGGGGGTATTTTCCCGGGAACGGGCCGTGGTTCAAGCTGAAAGAACGGTGCTCAGCTATCCATCGCATTCAGCCGCTGTAACCGCTCCTGCATGACCTTTCTCAGGTCATAGCCCGGCCGGCGGAAGCTCGTATTGCGGGTGGCGAGGAAATCGCGCTGGCTGCGGCGGAGATCGCCGGCCGAGCGGGAGCCGGCCGACTTCAATACGCGTTCGTAGGTCTCGGCAATCTGGCGGTCGAGCACGCCCAACTGTGGATCGGCGCAGATCATCTTCTCGACCTCGCGCTTCGCCGTGGCACAATCGAACGACGGGCCATTGCCGGAATTCGCCGCGAGCGGCCGCAGCGGCTCGGCGCCGAATTTCGCGATCTCCGCGATCATGGTGCGGCGGCCGCTGGCGGCATTGTCGTTGCCGGGATCGAGCCGCAGCGCGGTCTCGTAATCGGCCAGCGCCTTCTTGCGCTCGCCCATCTTCTTGTAGAGCACGGCGCGGTTGTTGTAGGTCTGCGCGAAAGTCGCGTCGAGTTTCAGCGCGGCCTCGTAATCGCTGAGCGCAGCACCAAGCTCGCCCTTGAGATGGTAGGAATCGCCGCGATTGGTGAAGAAATTCGGCCGCGGTGCCAGCCGCAGCGCCTGATCGTAATCGGCAATCGCCTTGTCGTACTCGCCCATCGCGGCCAGCGACAGGCCGCGATTGTCATAATATTCGGGCACCTTCGGATCGAGCCTGATCGCCTCGCCGTCGACGGCAACCGCCTTGTCGAGCTGGCCGAGCTTCTTGTAGGCGGCGCCACGATTGGTGTAGCTGCGCGGCCGGTTCGGATCGAGCCGCAGCGCCTCGCTGAGATCGCGAATCGCCTTGTCGTTGTCGCCGCCGAGATAGTAGGTCACGCCGCGGTCGGACCAAGCCTGCGCATTGTCAGGCTTCAGCTTGATCGCCTGGTCGTAATCGGCAAGCGCGCGGTCGAGCCGGTGCTGGTTGGTGTAGACCACGCCGCGCAGCTCGTAAGACTCCGCATCCTGCGGATCGAGCTCGATGGCCTTGCTGAGATCCGCCGCGGCGCGGTTGAGATCGCCGCCGGCCTCGCGCAGGAGATCGCCGCGCAGGCGCCAGGCTTTTGCATTTCGGCCCTCGAGCGCGATGGCGCGGTCGATATCCCTCAGCGCCTGCGTGACGCCGCCCGAGGTCCGCGCATTGGCGTCGGCGCGCACCAGCAATGCCGCGGCGCGATCGGAAGATGGATTTGAGGCCTGGTCGATGATGGCGCTGCATGCCGGGATCAGCTCGGCCGGAGCGGCCTTGCTCCCCATCACGCAATCGACGCCGGACAAGGCAGGAGCGACGAGGACGACGCTCATTGCCGCGCTGAGCAGGAAGGAGCGAAGCGAGATTTTTGCAAACGAGAACATTTGCGCGGAAAGATGCGTGCCGCACATGGCATAGGGCTCCGAGACATCAGGCTTTCACCATTGTCGCGGCGGCCAAAGAATCGGTTCAAATCGGGCGTGTCAGGGGCGCACCGACCCCTCGCTCCCTCGCCCCGCTCTTAAGGCGGCAGACGAGGAGCCTCAATAGCCATCCACCCCGTTCAGCCGCAGCAACCGCTCCTGCATCGCCTTCTTCAGATCGTAGCCGGGCCGGCCATATCGGGCATTGCGGCGGGCGATGAAATCGTCCTGCTCGCGCTGAAGCGCCTTCGCTTCGCCCGCATTGCGGGCGTCGCGGAGCACACGGGCATTGGAGGCAAAAACCTCGCGGTCGAGATCGGCGAGCTCGCGGTTGGCGCAGATCGACTTCTCGACGGGGCGGCGCGCACCCTTGCAACTGAAGCTGGGCTTGCCTGCGACCGCCATCTGCGCGCCGATCCGCTCGATCTCGCGCGCCATCGCCTTGTGATTGACCCTGGCCTTCTCGTGGTTCGGATCGATCTTCAATGCCGCGCCGAAATCCTGCACCGCCTTGGGCTTGTCGCCCTTCCTCAGCCAGAGCTCGCCGCGCGCGTTGAAGATATCGGCGAGGCCGGAATCAAGCAGAAGAGCGCGGCTGTCGTCGGCGATCGCGCGGTCGATCTGGTCGTGCCGGGCAAACAGCGCGCCGCGCGCGATCAGCGCCTTGATCAGGTCGCCTTTCGCCGTCTTCTCGTTGTCGATCACGGCGGCGCAGGCCGTGGCGGCCTTGTCGAAGTCGTCGGCCGCTGCAGCAGCAAGGCACGGCGCGACATCGACCTGCGGGACCGCGGCCGGTTCGCCGCCGGTCGCGGCATGAGCCGCGGCGAACGAGAGCGCAAAGAGCAACCCGGCGCCGGACCATTGAATGAGAAAACGCATGCTCGTCACAGTCGGTAAGGCCTGAGTTAAGGTCCGGGTTAAGGTCTTGCCTCGGGGCCGCACTATCCATCATACGGCCGGATTGGTGCTAGCTTGTGGCGCCGCTCAATCGGTTTCGGGGATCAACGTGTCGACATTCGAATGGATCATCGTGCTTCTGCTCGGCGCCGTTGCATTATCGGCGCTGGCGCGGCGGATCAAGGTCCCCTACCCGACCTTTCTCGCGATCGGTGGCGCGCTGATCGCCTTTGTGCCGTCGAGCCCGTCCTGGACGCTGGAGCCCGACCTGGCATTGGCTCTTTTTGTCGCACCGGTCCTGCTCGATGCCGCCTTCGACACCTCGCTGCGCGATCTGCGCAACAATTGGGTTCCGGTCTCCACCCTGGTCGTCGCCGCCGTCGGCCTGACCACGGCCGGCGTGGCCTACGTCGCGCACCGGCTGATGCCGGACATCCCCTGGGCCGCCGCGGTTGCGCTCGGCGCCATCGTGGCCCCGCCGGACGCAGCCGCCGCGGTCGCAATCCTGAGCCAGGTGAAGTTGCCCTATCGGATGGTCAAGGTTCTGGAAGGCGAGAGCCTGCTCAACGACGCGACCGCGCTCTTGATCTATCGCATCGCGGTCGGCGCCGTCGCCACGGAGCATCTGGCATGGAGCCAGGTCGCGCCGACCATGGCGCTGGCGCTGGTCGGCAGCGTCATCGCGGGATTGGTCGCAGGCCGCATCATCCCGCTGTTCATGGAACGGGTAAAGGAAGCGCCGAGCGCGATCATCGTGCAGTTCGCCACCACCTTCATGGTCTGGATTGCCGCCGAGCATCTCGGCCTCTCCGGCATCCTCACCATCGTGGTCTACGGCATCACCATCGCGCGCACGGCGGGGGCACGCATGCCGGCGCGGCTGCGGGTGCCGTCCTATGCGGTGTGGGAGACCATGGTGTTCGTGCTCAACGTGCTCGCCTTCATGCTGATCGGCATGCAGATGCGGCCGATCTGGACGCGGCTCAATGCGGACGTGCGCTGGGAGTATTGCGTGGCCGCGGCCTGGATCCTGCTCACGGTGGTGCTGGTGCGGGTCGCTTGGATCACATTCTACCGCACGACGCTGCGCGCACTGATCGCGCACGGGGTCTATCACCCGAAGGATCCGAAGCAGGTCGCCTCGCCCAAGGGCGGCCTCATCGTCTCCTGGTGCGGCATGCGCGGTCTCGTCACGCTCGCGACCGCCTTTGCCCTGCCGGAAAACTTTCCCTATCGCGACTTCATCGTCTTTTCGGCGTTTGCGGTCGTGCTCGGCACGCTGGTCGTGCAGGGCCTGACGCTGCGGCCGCTGATCCTGGCGTTCGACCTCAAGGACGACGATCCCGTCGGCATCGAGGTCGCGCGCGCCCGCGCCGTCGCCTATCGCGCGGCGCTCGACGCGATCGAGGACGATCCGTCGGAGGAGGCTGAAATCCTGCGGCTCGAATATCGCGCCATCCTGATGCAGACAGACGACGATCCGAACGGCGGTGTCGCCAACGGCGAATTGCCCGCCGATCCCCTGCGCCGCCGGGGTATCGCGGCCGCGCGAAAGTCGATCTTCGACCTCCGCGCCACCGAAGTAATCGGCGACGATGCATTTCATCGGATCGAGGAAGAGCTCGATCGCGCAGAATTGAGCGCGGGGGGTTAAATCCTGTCGCCCCTGACATCCGCCCCGCCTGCACAGGTGGCCAGGGGCTTGAACCAAACCCCGCCTCTTCAGACTCATTCCAGATGACGACCCTAATCGACGACCGTCGTGTGCGCGCGCGAGATGCGTCGCCCGCACGATATTTTTATCTCCACATGGCACTGGCCTGCGCGGCCACCGCTTTTCTCGGCTTCGCACCGACCTATTTTGTGCCGCTCGCGCAACGGACATTGTCCGCAAGCCCCGTGATTCATTTTCACGGTCTCTTGTTCTTCACCTGGTCTCTCTATTTCGTGATCCAGGCCTGGCTCGCGGCCTCGGGCCGCGTGCTCAATCACCGCGCGATCGGCATCGCCGGCGTCTCGCTCGCGACCGCGATGACGATCTTCGGCTTCCTCGCATCGGTGCATGTGATGCAGCATTCCGCCGCGCTCGGACAAAAAGAGGCCGGCATCGCCTTCTCGATCGTGCCGATGAGCGGGATCGCGTTCTTCGCAGTGGTGTTCATGCTTGCGATCATGAACACGCGAAAGCCCGAGATTCACAAACGCCTGATGCTGCTAGCCGCGGTCTCCATCCTCGATGCGGCGATCGCGCGCTGGTTTCTCACCTTCCTTGCACCTCCGGGACCGCCCGGGCCGCCGCCAGTGCCCGTTACCATCGCGCCGGCCGTGGTCGCTTCGCTGCTGCTCGTCGTCGCCATGGTACGCGACTGGCGCACCGAAGGCCGGGTGCATCCGGTGTACATCTACGGTACGCTCGCGATGCTGGCGGTGAAGGTGCTGAACTGGCCGATCAGCGAGACTGCGGCTTGGCATTCGTTTGCCGGCGGGATTCTGGCGCTGGCGCAGTAAGGGCCCGGGCTGTCGTCCTGGCGCAAGCCAGGGCGACGAGGAAGGGAGCTACGCCCCCGCCTTGCACGTGATCCCGCCGTCCACCACCAGCTCGATCCCCGTCACATATTTCGCTTCGTCCGACGCCAGGAACAGCGCCGCATTCGCGACGTCCCAGGCCTCGCCCATGTGGCCCATCGGCACCTGCGCATCGCGGGCGCGCCACATCGCCTCGACATCGCCCTTGGCGTAGCTGTTCGCAAGACCTGCGGAATGTTCCACCATCGGCGTCTTCATCAGACCGGGCAGGATTGCATTCACGCGCACATGGTTCTTCGCGAACTCGATCGCGGTGGATCGCGTCAACTGGTTCATCGCCGCTTTGCTGACGTTGTAACTGATATAAGAAATCCCGACATGGCGGATCGATGCGATCGAGGAGATGTTGATGATCGAGCCGCCGCCCTGCTTCACCATCACGGGGATGACGTGCTTCATGGCGAGATAGGCGCTCTTGAGGTTCACGGTGAAGACGCGGTCCCAGCTCTCCTCGGTCACCTCGACGACGCTGCCCATCTCGGCGATGCCGACATTGTTGTCGAGCACGTCGATGCGGCCATAGGCCTTGAAGCACGCCGCAACCATCGCCTCAATCTCGGCAGACCGCGAGACGTCGGCGGTAAACGCGGTCGCCTTGCCGCCTTCGTCCGAGATGATCTTCGCGGTCTCTTCAGCGGCCGCGCCGTTCCGATCGACGCAGAACACCTGCGCGCCCTCGCGCGCAAAGGTGACCGCGGTGGCCTTGCCGTTGCCCCAGCCCGGCCCGATCGAACCGGCGCCCACCACCATCGCAACCTTGCCCTTGAGCCGATCCATCGCGGGTCTCCCTTATTTCTCTTGTTCTTCGCAGATGCTCATCTTCGTGACGTTAGCACCGATCGGATGCCCGACAATCTCCGACAACGTCTGGCACTTACCGTCATGGCAAAGCCGCCATTCGCCAGCCGCGCCGGAATTGCCCAGCACCACCTCCGGCGTCGGCGCGCCCCCAGGCCTCCACTGAAACCAGCCGTCGACGAGCCGCGCCTCGGGCGGCGGCTCCATGCCGGGTCCGGTGCCCTTCACCCGCGCCTGCACCAGTTCGAGCCCCGCGTGGGTGACGCGCCAGTCTTCCTGCCAATCGACCTTCGCGATCGAATGTGTCCACACCAGCGTGAAGGCGGACAGCGCCAGCGCCTTCACGCCTGAGGCTGTGGCGAAGCAGAGGCTCACATCGCCTCGACCGGCGCCGGCGGACGCTGCCGCCACTGCCACAGCACGATCGCCGCGGAGAGCAGGAAGCCCGCGGTGTCGCTGAATGGGAAGTCGCCGAGCAGGCAGAGCGCTGCACCGAGCGCGACCAAACGTTCGAGGAACGTCAGGCGCGTGAACAGGAAGCCGATCGCGACCATGCCGAACAGCGCGATCGCCACCAGCGCCTTGAAGGTCGCCAGCGCCACCGCGCCGTAGAAGCCGAGCCTGGCGGCCATGGGATCGCCGGCCTGCAGCATCAGCGCCGGCGAATAGACGAAGACGAACGGGATCACATAGCCGGCGAGCGCGATGCGCATCGCCTCCCAGCCGATCTTGTCCGGATTCTCCTTCGCGATCGGCGCCGCCGCGAGCGCCGCAAGCGCCACCGGCGGCGAGAGGTCGGCCATGATGCCGTAATAGAATGCGAACATGTGGCTCGCGATCAGGGGAACGCCGAGTTTGGCCAGCGCAGGTGCTGCAAGCGCCGCGGTGATGATGTAGGTCGGGATGGTCGGGATGCCGGTGCCGAGCAGGATCGACAGCAGCATGGTCATGATCAGCGCCAGGAACAGGCTCTTCTCGCCGAGGCCGATCACCCAGCCGCCGAAGATGGTGCCGACGCCGGTCTGCGACATCATGCCGATGATGACGCCGACGATGGCGCAGGCCATGCCGACGGTGATGGCGGATTTCGCGCTTTCAGCCAGTGCATCGCGGCAGGCGCGCAGGGCGGAAAATCCGCCGCGCACGAACGCAGTGATCACGATCAACGCGACGACGACGCCTGCGACCGGCACGATCTGAAGGCCGTCACGCGACAGCGCGGCAACAACGAGCGCGAGCCCGATCCAGAAGATGCTGCGGATCGCCATCGAAGACGCGCCCGTCGTGATGGCGGTTCCAAGGATCAGCCCCACTGTGAGCGCGAGGCCCATGCTACCGGCATAGAGCGGCGTAAAGCCTTCGAACAGCATGTAGACGAGGGCTGCGAGCGGCAGCACGAGGTACCACCCCTTCACCAGCGCCTTCCAGGCGCTCGGGGTCTCCGACTTCTTCATGCCGGTGAGGCCGTGCTTGCCGGCTTCCAGATGCACCATCCAGAAGGCGGAGGCGAAATAGAGCATCGCGGGAATCGCCGCCGCTTTCACGATCTCCGAATATTGGACGCCGAGCGTCTCCGCCATGATGAAGGCGACCGCGCCCATTACCGGCGGCATGATCTGCCCGCCCATCGAGGCTGTCGCCTCGACGCCGGCCGCGAACGCGCGGCGATAGCCGAACCTGATCATCAGCGGAATCGTGAACTGGCCGACGGTGACGACGTTGGCGACGCCCGAGCCGGAGATCGTGCCCATCATGCCCGAGGCGAACACCGCGACCTTGGCAGGTCCCCCGCGGGTACGGCCGAACAGGCCGAGCGAGACGTCGGTGAAGAGCTGGATCATGCCGGCGCGCTCCAGGAACGAGCCGAACAGGATGAACAGGAAGATGTAGGTCGCCGAGACGTAGATCGGCACGCCGTAAAAACCTTCGGTGCCGAACGACAGATGCGTGACGATCTGGTCGAAATCATAGCCGCGATGGTTGAGCGGCGACGGCAGATATTGCCCGAAGAACCAATAGACGAGACAGGCGCCGCACATCAGCGGTAGCGCCGGCCCCATCAGGCGTCGCGTGCCCTCGAAAATCAGCACCGCAAGCAGCGTGCCGACGGCGAGATCGAGGCGGGTCGGATCGCCGTCGCGCGCAATCAAGTCCGCATAAAAAATCCACTGGTAGAGGCCGCAGAAGAAACCCGCGCCGCCGATCACCCAGCCGAGCGCGCGTCCGGCGGCGCTCTTCGCGGTGAAGTTTGCGATCAGGCCGAAGGTGAGAAGAACGAGGAAACCGACATGGACGCCGCGCACCACCTGGCTCGGGAGATAATTGAAGGCGGCGACATAGAGCTGGAACGTGGCGAACGCGATGCCGATCCAATAGGCGAGTGTGCCCCACCAGCCAGGGCCAAAGCCTTCCGGGAAACCGTGCTCGAAATTGTCGAACTCGACCTTGATGGGCGCCGCGGTGCCCTCTGCCTGCAACATCGATATGTCCCCGCCCCCGATCGGGCGTTCCTACAGCATTCGCGCTGCATCCTGAATACGTTATGCCCGGGCTTGTCCCGGGCATCCACGATCTTTCTCGCCTGGCCTTAGAACGTGGACGGCCGGGACATCTGCGCGAAGACGCGCTTCGCGCTTTTGCCCCGGCCATGACGTCCGATAATGAGGGCCGACCTTACTTGATCAGCCCTTTTTCCTTGTAATAGCGGATCGCGCCGGGATGCAGCGGAACCGGGCTGCCGCTGGCCGCCGTCTCGAGCTTGATCTCCTTGCCGGCCGCATGCGCATTGGCGAGCTCGGGCAACGACTCGTAGACCAGTTTTGTCATCTGATAGGCGAGATCGTCCGACACCGCCGAGCTGGTGACGAGATAGTTGACCACGGCCGCGGTCGGCACGTCCTTGTCCTGCCCGGTGTAGGTGTTGGCGGGAATGGTCGCCGCGATGAACGGCAGGCCGATCTTGTCGACGGTCTCCTTCGGCACCGACACCACCGTGATCGGGCTCGAGGTCGAGAGATCCTTCAGCGAGGCCACGCCGAGGCCGGCCGATTGCAGCGTCGCGCCGAGCTGGCGGTTCTTCATGAGATCGACGGATTCGGCAAACGGCAGATACTCGACCTTGCCGAGATCCTTGTAGCTCATGCCGGCCGCCGCCAGGATCGCGCGCGAATTGAGCTCCGTGCCCGATTTCGGCGCGCCGACCGACAGGCTCTTGCCCTTGAGGTCCGCCAGCGTCTTGATGCCGCTCTCGGCAGTCGCGACGATCTGGATGTAGTTCGGATAGATCGCGCCGATGGTCCTGAGCTTGTCGAGCTTGGTCTTGAAGCCCGCCTCCTCCTCGCCGTCCCAGGCGGCTTTCAGCGAGTCGCCGAGCGTGAACGCCAGCTCGCCGCGGCCCTGCTGGAGCAGGATCAGGTTCTCGACCGACGCCTTGGTGGCCTGCACCTGCGTCTTCACGTTCGGAATCTTGTCGCCGTAGATCTTCCCGATCGCAACCCCGAGCGGGTAGTAGACGCCGGAGGTACCCCCGGTCAGCACGTTGATGAAGGATTGCGCCTGCGCGCAAGGTGCCGACGCCGCCAGAGCAAGAGCCGCGGCCACGCCGAAAATCGTTCGTTTCATGATCTTTCCACTCCCCAAACCGGCCGGGAAGTTGGCCGGATGAGGGGAGCGGGTCAACCTATCCAAAAGTCAAAACAGGACTGCGGTAAATGGCTGTCCTGGCTTGATTTTTGGGGAACCGGGCAGGTGCGGCGAGGTGGCGCAGCCAGGCACGCTTACGTGGGATCAATCACTCACGCAGCAGGCTCGGTGCAACCTCTCCCGCGTACGGGAGAGATCGGCGCGATGCGCCGGGTGAGGGCTTTCTCCTCTGGGACTATCCCATTGCGGATACACCCTCTCCCCAACCTCCCCCGCAAGCGGGGTCGCAAGCGGGGAGGGAGCGCACCGTCACTGGCAAGCCTTCACTGGCAAGCCCTTACTGGCAAACCCTCATTGGAAGGTCATGTCCAGGCACTTGGAGATGTCGGAGCCGAGGCCGGAGGAGATGATGATGCAGCCGCGGACCTTCTGCGCGCTGACGTCGGCGGCCCAGACCGAGTAGCCGCCGGGGCCGAAGAACGAATTGGTGTTCGGCGGCTCGGTCTCGGTCGCGTCGAAATCGTAATGGCCGTCGGTCTCGAAGACGCGCGGCTTCTTGGTGCAGCCGCCGTCGGTCTGGACGTTGATGACTTCCTTGTTGTCGCGGGTCAGCGCCAGCGAGACCTGGCAGCGGAAATATTCCGAGGTCTTGGTATTGAAGAGGTAGGTGTAGGACTTGCAGGTCGCAGTGTTGAGCTTGCCCGGGGCCAGGCCGCGGCTGCACGAAATCCGCTGGTTGTGGCTGAGCTGGTAGTCATCGGCCCGGGCGGCCGGCGCCAGCGCCGTCAGCAGCAGCGCGGCGGCCCAGCAGGCTTTAATGACATGGTGCATCCGAATCATCCCTACCCAATATTTTGTCGAATTGCGTTCTAGACGGAAAGCGGAACATAGTCGCGCGGGGACGATGGGAAAATCACAAACTGCTGGGCAAGACGTGATGCGCTGCGGCACTTACGCAGGTTGACCTGTAAATGCCGTTCGTGATTTGTTCAAGACGGGCAACCCCAATGGCGGGGAGGATGGATGATGATATTTCCAAAGAAGACATTTGCACTTGTTTCGGCTGCACTCGTAGTAGTGCTCGGCACGTTCGCGGCTCCCACATCGGCGCAGACCGCGGCCACGCCGTGGGAGCTGAAGCCCGACACGGGCTATGCTTATGACAAGGAAGGCAAGACCTTCTCCTACAAGATGGGCACCAGCAATGCCGGCGAACTTCTGAAGGGTGCCAAGAAGGTGCCGAAGGGCACGCTGTTCTTCATCGGCCACAACGGCCAGCTCTACATGCGCAGCGGCCCTTATCTGGAAGGCGACGGCAAGTTCAAGTTCGGGGCGGATCACTAGGGGCGGCGCGTTACCTACTCGGTGTCGTCACCCGCGAAAGCGGGTGATCCAGTATTCCAGAGGCCGTGATGGGATACGGAGAAGCCGCGGCGTACTGGATGCCCCGGTCGAGCCGGGGCATGACATCGACCTGTTCTGACGCCAGCTAAAACGCCCCCGCCAGCTCCCGCGCGCCGGCATTGTTGCTGTTGCTGTCCATCCGCGTATCCGTCACCGCCAGCAGCTTCGCCACCGTGTTGTGGCGGATCGCGACCGGGTTGCGCTCGTAGCCGCCGCGCTGGAAGAAGTTCGAGGTCGGCACCTGCTCGCGCATCGCCTGCGGCATCGTCACCATGTCGAGGCCGGTGCCGTCGCCGGTGAGGTTCATCATCTCGAGCTCGGCGGCAGTGAGCGGACGGCTGTAACCCTTGGTGCGCGCGAACAGCACCGAGGTGAGCAGCTTGTGGGTCTGCAGCATCGGCCCGATATCGATGTCAAGCACCATGGCATGCATGGCCCAGCCTTGCGCGGTGTTGCCGATCTTCTCGTGCTCCGACCAGGTGTCGGGCACCGACTTGGCATGCGCCACCATTTTCTTCAGAACCGTGAGCTTGTGCTCGAGCGACTGGCGCGCCGGTCCCGAGGTCCGCGCTACCTTGTCGGAGAGCGCGCGGATGAGTTCATGGCCCTGCTCGGCCAGCAGCTCGACGCTGTTTGTGGTCAGCAACTGGTTGTATCCCATCGCGGTCGAGATCGCGCGCTTGCCGCCATGCTCGATGCCCGCCTGCACGTCGTAATTGCCGGTTCCGCCGGTTTCGAACGCATAGACCCGCACCGTCTGCTCGCGCGTCAGCCCCGAGGCCAGCGCGTAGCGTGCATAGACGCGCTTGAACTCGACTTCGCTGGACGGCCGTTGCGGCGTGAACTGGTAGAGCTCCTGCGCCGCGCGCAAGAGATCGGCGACGACGGGTATCGGCTTTCTGGTGGGACGGTCCGGGGTTTCCTCCGGCTCCGGATTCACCGGTCGCTTCGGCCCGTTATAGAGCGGCGGATGCTCCAGCACGTAGTCCTCTAGCGTGACCTGCTGTCCACTGCGCCGCTTGGCGTTGCGGCCACGACGCTTCTCGGAGATCTGGCTCCAATAGGCGCCGGCCTCCTCATCGAAGGCGCCGCGTGCCGCCTGATATTCCTGCAGCTTGCGGCGATACTCGAGCACCGCCGGCGACGCTCCACCCTGCGCAAAGAACTGCGACAAGAGCTGGGCTCTGGCATTGCTGACGGCCGGCGGCAGCGCGTCGGATTCGCCACCGCGCGCGGCGGGCGCGAGCAGGACGAACGCGAGTGGAACCAGCCTCACGGCATTTCGAATCGATCGATGCATGCCGCCTTCTTAGCAGCTAGCCGGTAACCGTCACGTTAACGCGCCGTTTACCTCTTTTTTCGTCTCTTGCATCACTTCCAGGCGAATACCGGCTGTTCCAGCTCGATGACGCGGGTGTGCCGTCCCGCCAGTACTTCGCGGAACTGGTAGATCAGCGCCGCCGTCGGTGCGTGGATCAGGCTCGTCTGATGATGGAAGCGGATCACACGGCGCGTGCTCTCGGGGATCGCGACGAAATCGAAGGCGTCGTCGCGCTCGATCGTCGCGAGAGCGATGCGGTGAACCGAAGCCACCTCGTCCGGATTTGGCTTGATCGCAGCACTGTCGGCGGCCCAGACCACGACGGGCGTGATCAAATAGCCGGAGCGGGTCGGATAATCGTCGAGCGTGCCGAGCACCTCTGCACTGGTGAGACGGAGGCCAAGCTCCTCGTCGAGTTCGCGTAGCGCCGCTTCGACCGGCGTCTCGCCGGCATCGCAGCGTCCGCCGGGCAAGGCCCATTGGCCGCGATGAGCGCGCAGATGCGATGCACGCAGCGTGAGCAGCAACGCCGTGTCATCGCTCTCGCTGGCCGCGGTCAGCGCAACCACCACTGCGGCACGCTTCAACGCCGCCGGCGCTTCATCCTC
Source organism: Bradyrhizobium sp. LB14.3 (assembly GCF_040547985.1). Classification (NCBI taxonomy): domain Bacteria; kingdom Pseudomonadati; phylum Pseudomonadota; class Alphaproteobacteria; order Hyphomicrobiales; family Nitrobacteraceae; genus Bradyrhizobium; species Bradyrhizobium sp. LB14.3. The sequence goes on along the minus strand of NZ_JBEPQT010000004.1, from coordinate 260,143 downwards.
CGGCAGGCGCGTGAAGGCCGCGCAAGCGGCCGCGATATTCCGTCGTGTGGCATCGTCGAACGGTCTCATGATGCTTGACTACACCACGTCCCGCCCCGATGAAATGAGATCGCAAGGCCCGCGCAGGAATGGACGACCACATGACCAACAAGACGGCCGCAAGGCTCAAGTCAGACGGCTGGACCATCCTGGAGACCACGGGCTTCATGCACCTGATCGGTCCCCTGTGGGAGCGCAAGGTCGGCGGCCAATACGAATTCGCACTTGCGACCGAGGACAAGCACCACAACCGCCGCGGCATGGTCCAGGGCGGCGTGATGATGACGTTCGCGGACCGCACCTGCGGCATGACCGCCCGCTACGTCTCCGGCAAGGAGTTCATGGCAACGGTACAGCTCGACACCCATTTCGTCGAAGCCGGCCAGATCGGCGACATCCTGATTTCCCGCCCACGCGTGGTGCGCTCGACACGCAGCCTCGTCTTCATGAGCACCGAGGTGACGGTGGACGGTCGCTGCGTGGTGATGGCCAATGGTGTGTTCAAGATTTTGAAGGGGCCGGGGTAGGTCCACGCCCAACGCTGTCATTCCACGCGAAGGCGGGGAATCCAGTACGCCGCCGCTTCTCCGCTCAATCACCAACCTCTCGGCTCGCAATGACGGAGCGAGACGGTTATGCTGGCGCCACAAGAAGCAGCAAGGACAGCCCATGCAATACCGCCAGCTCGGCCGCAGCGGCCTCAAAGTGTCGCCGATCTGCCTGGGCACCATGATGTTCGGCGGGCAGACCGATGAAGCTGCCTCAAAGCGCATCATCGCGAAAGCACACGAGGCCGGCATCAATTTCATCGACACCGCGGACGCCTATTCCAAGGGTGCATCCGAAGAGGTCGTGGGGCGCGCGATCGGCAACAACCGCTATGCCTGGGTGCTTGCGACAAAGCTCGCCAACCCCATGGGCACCGATCCAAACCGTGTCGGCCTGTCGCGGCGCTGGGTGTTGCAGGCAGCTGATGAAAGCCTGAAGCGGCTCGGCACCGATCACATCGACATCTTCTATCTGCACAAGGAAGATCATGCGACGCCGCTGGAAGAGACGGTGCGCGCGATGGGTGACCTGATCCGCGCAGGCAAGGTGCGCTATTTCGGCGTCTCGAACTACCGCGCCTGGCGTGTCGCCGAAATCTGCAACATCTGCGACCGGCTCGGCATCGACCGGCCCGCGGTGAGCCAGCCCTATTACAACGCCATGAACCGCATGCCAGAGGTCGAGCACTTCCCGGCCTGTTCCTATTACGGCCTCGGCATCGTGCCCTACAGCCCACTGGCGCGCGGCGTGCTGACCGGCAAATACAAGCCCGATGCAACTCCTGACAAGGAGACGCGCGCGGGCCGTAACGACACCCGCATGATGCAAACGGAATGGCGGCCGGAATCGCTTCAGCTCGCGCAGGAGATCAAGACCCATGCCGAGAAGAAGGGCATCACCGCCGGCCAGTTCGCGGTCGCCTGGGTGCTGAACTCCGCCTTCGTCTCCTCGATCGTCGCTGGCCCCCGCACCGAGGAGCAATGGGACGGTTACATCAGCGCGCTCGACTACCGCTTCACTGCGGATGATGAGGCGCTGATCGACCGTCTGGTGACGCCGGGCCATCCCTCGACGCCAGGCTACAACGACCCCGCCTATCCGATCGAGGGCCGCCGCGCGCGGACGGCTTGAATCGCGGAGACGACGATGGCGCTTGACGACCGCTACGGCCTGCCGGTCTCCACCACCTCGCATGAAGCGGCAAGCGCTTATCGCGAGGGCATCGACCTGATGCTGGCGGGCTGGACCGGCACGGCGGAAGCGCTGGAGCACGCGATTGCGGCCGATCCGGATTTCGCGCTTCCCCATATCGCCCGCGCCCGCGTCCACGCCTTCTACCAGCAGGGCGATCTCGCGCGAAGCAGGGCGGCGCTCGCGCGCGAGCTCGTGGCGAAACGCGGCACCGAGCGCGAGCGTTCACATGTCGAGGCGCTGGCGCTGGCAATCGAGGGCCGGCTGCCCGAGGCGATCGCGGCGACGATGAAGCACGTCGAGGCGTGGCCGCGCGACGCATTGGTGCTGTCGCTGCCGCTCGGCGCGTTCGGCCTGTTCGCCTTCTCCGGCATGGCCGATCACGACCGCGCGCGGCAAGAGCTGTGCGAGCGCGTCGCTCATCACTATGGCGAGGACTGGTGGTTCCTCACGATGTACGGCTGGGCGATGACCGAGAACGGCGACGTCGCGCGCGGCCGCGGTGTCACCGAGCGCGGCTTCGACCTGCGCCGGCAGAATGCCCACGCTGCGCACGCCGTGCTGCATGCGATGTTCGAGGACGGTTCGATCGCGGCGGCCGACCGGCTCGTCGACGACTGGATTCCCTCTTACGACCGCGCCGGAATTTTGCACGGCCATATCCGCTGGCATCAGGCGCTCGGCGCGCTGGAGCATGGCGATGCCGCGCGGGCGCTTGCAATCTATGCCGATGTGCTGCAGCCAAAAGCCACGCAGGCGCCGCCGCTCAACGTTGTCACCGACGCCGCGTCCCTGCTCTGGCGCCTGTCCGCTTACGGCCACGCGGTGCCGAGAGCGCTGTGGGTCGAAGGCGATGACAACGCGCAAAAACTGTTTCCGAAATCGAGCCTGCCCTTCGCCGACATCCACATGGCGCTGTTCGCGGCTGCGACGCAAAATCGCGAGGCGCTCGCCGCGCGTCTTGCCGTGATCGAGCAGCGGCTCACTGAGGGCAAGCTGCCGGCGGGTCCCGTGGTGCCGGCGGTCTGCCGCGCCCTGGCAGCCTTCGCGGACGAGAATTACGCGGCGTGCGTGCAAATGCTCGCGCCGGTTCTCAGCGAGGTCGTGCGCCTTGGCGGCAGCCATGCCCAGCGCGAGCTGATCGAGGACACCTTTATTGTCGCTCTGATGCGCAGCGGCGAGCTGCCCCGCGCCCGCGCCCTGCTCAATGCCCGCCTGCACCGCCGCCCATCCTTGCGCGATGCGCGCTGGCAGGCGGCGATGGGGTAGCCTTGCCACGAAAAAAACACCCGGCTGACGGAAAGTGCTAGCTGGGAATGGGTTGGCGACAGGGCAAATCGCCGTTGGGGTGACGCGGTGGTATTCCAGGCGGGTTCGGCAGAACAAACGGGATCGCAACCAATTTGCGGTTCGCTGGTTATTGGACAGAACTTTTCCGTGGTTCCCAGGCATGTGAGCCTTCTGATGCGCCTCTGCCGCCCAGTGCTCGCTGCCGCCCTTCTCGCCTTGGCAAGCCCTTGTCTTGCCGAATCTTTCGCGCCGATCGCCGTCAAGAACCCGCTCGGACAGCAGACCGCTTTTATCGACCTGTTGGCGCTGATGTCAGGCCACTGCAAGACGTTGAAGGTCGCCGGCCGCACCTTCGCCTGCAAGACGGTGGCCTACGCCCATGGCGGCAGCGGCCGGGTCAATTTCGCGGTCGCAGTCGACGATCCCTCCGATGGCAACCACGTCGTGTCGTTCTCCGGCGAGAACGGCAAGCGCGCCGACGACAATTCCTACGAGCTGCCGATCGACCGCATGCTGCTCAACTCCAAGGACCGTCCCAAGGTCGACGGGCTGCCGGTGCCGGCCGAGCAGACCTCCACCGGAGTTTGCCGGCAGACCGGAAATTTCGCCGCCAAGAAGGTGACAGACGTGACCTGCTCGGCCACCGACAGCGAAGGGCGTCGCTACGAGCTGCTGTTCGTCTCCGACGGCACGCCGGTGAGCGTGCGTCGTATCAGGCAGTCGGCGCCGTCGATCCAGGATCCGTTCAAGTAGCGGCGCGCTCCGGCTTTCGTCAGGGCGATCCGCATCCGTGAGGATGTGGGTGCGTACCGGATGGAGCATAACGCAGTCCGGGAAAGTCTCGTAGCGAGCAGCGGGCTCGGATTACGCTGCAGCGAAATCCGGGCTACGGACCTTCCGTCGTAAAACGAGGGAAGATTGACATTGCGCGTTGTCTTCTTCGCCTCGCATAGTCGGTGCAGCAAGCAAAGTCCGAAAGCCGCTCCTGATGCCTCACCCCCTCCCCGCCCTCATCGTCGTCGACGTCCAGCGTGCGTTCGACGAATGGGAAGCAGCGGGCAAGCGGCGCAACAATCCGGATGCGGTGGCGCGCATTGCCGATCTCCTGAAGGCGTTCAGAACCGGCGGCGCGCCGATCTTCCACATCCGTCATGAGGGCACCAGGCCGACATCGTCGTTTCTTCCCCAAAACTCCGGCTACGCTGTCAAGGACGAGGCGCGCGAGCAGCCGGGCGAGACGGTGATCGTCAAGCGCGTCAACAGCGCCTTCATCGGCACCGATCTGGAAAAGCGCTTGCGCGCAGGCAGCATCGGCACGCTCGTTATCTGCGGCGCCACCACCAATCATTGCGTCGAGACGACGACGCGGATGGCCGGCAATCTCGGCTTCGACGCGCATCTGGTGCGCGATGCGACCTGGACGTTCGAGCGGATCGGGCCGGATGGCGACAAGCATTCCGCCGAGGAGATCCATGCGATGACGCTGTCGAACCTCAACGGCGAATTCGCACGCATCGTCACTACCGATGACGTGATTGCGTCATTCGCGGCAGACTGATGGCAGAGTTGCGATCGACGCCGGAAATGCGACAATAAATCTCACGAAACGCACGCAAGTCGCGCGAATCATACATCCATGAACTGCGTCGATGAACTGCGTCGTTTCGACGCCCGCACTGGCTGGAACGCGCAGCCTGCCCATCTGTTGTCACACGACATTCAACTGGAGTGATGACATGAAGTATCTCTTTGTCGCGATGGCCGTCGGTGCCGCGGCGCTTGCCAGCGGGACGGCGGCGAGCGCGGCCAACAATTCAGCCGCGAAGCAGAACGCGCAGGGCCAATCGACCGATATCAGCGCGCAGCACAGGCACCACTATGGCCATCGCCAGCATTGGCGTCCTCACCACCATCGTGGCTATCATCGTCCGCACTACCGCAGCTACGGCTACTACCCGCGGCATCACGGCTACTACGGCGGAGGACCGTACGGAGCTTACGGCCGCGGCGGTCCCGGCGTGACGTTCAGCTTCGGCGGCAGCCGCTGGTAAGCCGCAGGCCGGTAAGACGCAGGCCGGTAAGACGGGGGGCCCGCGGGGACGCGGGCCTTTTTCTTGCTCGTCAGCTATCCCCGCAAGATCATACGCGCCGTCTCCAGACCGCTCGCCAGCGCCGCTTCGACTGTGCCCATGTCGGCTCCGCGATAGAGCGCCTCGCCGGAGAACAGCACCGGGCTGTCGGCGCGCGCAAGGATCGTTTGCGCCTCGCGCGTTCGCGGCGTCGCCCAGGAATAGGCGCCGCAAGCGTAGGGATCGTGCGCCCAATTGGTCGCAGCGGCCGCCACGAGCTCACGCGCAATCTCTCCGCGCGGCTGCTTGAAAATAGCCGCCAGCGAATCGAGCCCGGCATCGACCAGCGCTTGCGGGTCGAGGTGCGACAGCGCTGCCGTGCGCGGGCCGCCGAACCAGCCGGTAAGCACGGGATGCCCGTTCGGATATTGCGTCCACCACACCGGGATGGCCTGGTCGGACAAAAGGAAGGTCATGTTCGCGAGCTCCTGCTTGCGCTCGCGCCACCATGGCCGTGAGAAGCGCAGCAGGATTTTGATCACGTTGCCGAAGCCGATCTCGTCGGCAGCCGCGGCTTTCCCGCGTGCGCTCTCCGGAAGCGCGATGTCGCGCAACAACGGCAACGGAACAGTGAGGATCACACGATCGCAGCCCTGCACGTCGCCGCCGGCGCAGCGGACCGCCATCGTGCCGCCGGCCTCCTCGATCGCCAACACCACGCAACCGAAGCGAAAAATCACGCCAAGCCTGCGGCACTCCGCCGCCAGGAAGTCAATCAGCGCACCATAGCCGCCATCGATGCGCGCCTGCGGAGAGTGCCCGCCGTGCATCCACTCCTCGCGCAGCGCCAGCGTGGAGGCGCGCTCGGGGTCGGCCGCGTCGTAGCCTTCGACCATTCGCTCGATCGAATGGCGCAGCCGCGCGTAATCATCCCCGGCAAAATGCCGGCGCAGGAATTCGGCGACGGTGAGATCGTCCCTCAGGTCTCGCAGCACGGCTTGCAGCTCAGCCTCATGCGGATCGTGGCGATCCTCACGCATGATGTCTGCGCCGTCAAAGCTCCACCGCTCGCCTTCGATCTCCTGAAGGGATAGCCCGGCCTCACGCAGCAACGCGCGCGTGACCGGCGCCTCGCCGTGGACGAATTCGGCGCCGCCATCGGCGGGGTATTCGAACTCTGAAATCGACAGCGGATGGATGCGGCCACCGCAGCGCTCGCGCGCCTCCAGGATCGTCACTGTCGTGCCCGCGCGGACAAGCTCACGCGCCGCCATCAGGCCGGCCGCGCCCGCGCCGACAATGACGATGTGCTCTGATTGTCCCGGCATGTAGCTGCTTTACGTGCCCGTCGCCTGTGGGTCGTTCTGGATGAGATAGCGCAGCAGCAGCACGCCGCCGCCGAGCGGCCGCGCGCTTTCCAGCGTCATCGCGGTCAGTGGCGCGCGCTGCTCGCTGTCCGCGTCGGTTGAATCGAACACGAAGGGTGCGCCCTTCGCGCCATCGATCGCAGGGCTCAGGATCAGATTGAATTCGTCGATAAGGCCGGCGCGCAGGAATGCGCCATTGGCGACGCCGCCGCCCTCGACCAGCAAGCGCTTCACGCCCAGCTCGCGATTGAGAATGTCCAGCGTCAGCGCGAGGTCGATCTCGGACTTGCCGGCAAAGATATAGGACACGCCCTCGCCGCGGAGCCCGGCGAGATGGGAATTGGAGACGCTCTCGGTCAGCACCACGACGATCGGATCGCCGCCGATATCGGAGCGGCCCCAGCCGATCTTGCCCTGCGCATCGAGCACGACGCCATAGGTTTTCGCGTCCCGTCGCGCGAACCAGTTTTCGCGCGGAAGTTTCGCGTCCGTCGTCGTGGGATAGGGCTTGCCCTTGGCGAACTCCGAGCCGGTGACGCGGCCGATCACCCAGGCATCGCCGCCGAGCTCGTCATGGATCTTCTCGAACCAGTCCGTCCCTGCCGCCTTCGGGCGCCAGCGGCTCGGATGGGTGCGGCCGTCCAGGCTGGAATGCATCAGACAGATCACGTAGGGCTTCATGCGTATCTCCGGGCCGCGCTCAGGCTGCCGGCTCATTGCCCTTCTCATTCCCCGCGGCCCGATCGTTCACGATCACCGCGAGGGGATTGAGCTTTGGCGGCGCGACGAGTTTTAGTGTGTTGGTGTCGCGATGGTTGAACGGCGCGCCGCGCACGAACAACTCGGTCTGGATCAGATAGGTCCAGCTGCCGTCGCCGTTGAAGGTGATGTCGCAGCGGTAAGCATCAGTGCGGAACGCTTGTTCCAGAAAGTCGGTCGAGCAAATCCCGTAAGCGGTGTCGCCGCGCTTCGCTGTAACGGAGATCTCTTTGTCGTCCGGCCCGGCCTTGCCCGACGCCAGCAGCACCTGCCCGCGCGGGATCGCCAGCGTCTGCATGATCAGCCCGGTCGCGGGCTCCCACAACCAGTAGCCGACCTGGTCATGGAAGGTGATGTCTTCCTCGGGCGTGTTGATGTGGATGTGATAGCGCAGCCCGTAAAGCAGCTGCGGCCCGTTAGCCTGCGGATCGATCGGGTCCATCCGGATATGCTCGATGAAGGTCCGCCGCTCCGGCCCCTCCGCCTTCGGATTGATGTCGATACCCTTGTCAGCCTGCCAGACGCCGGCGAGACGGCGGAGCGGACCGAGATTGGCAAGACCGTCGGGCGAGACGTCCGCGGGCTCGGTGAAGATGTCGGCGGGAAGGGGCAGCATGGATGTCCTCGCGTCGTTGCGAGGCAGGAATAGCACGAGAGCGCGGGCGTGGCCCGTGCTCAAGCCTCACAATCGCGAATGGACACAAGCGCCACGCGCAGACGATACATGACGCGAAGCGGAGCCGAACCTCCTGAGTTCGGCTCCGCCGCCAGGACGTCTAGTAACGGTGGTCGCGGACCTCAGGTTGATTCCGGTGGTCCCGGACGGTGCCGACGCTTCCCAAGATTTTGTGTTCGGCGCTCCCGTTGCGCCGCCGGCAGCTGGTATTTGCGCGCCGGAGCTGACGCCGCTGAAGTTTCCGGTGTGAACGCCCCTCAAGCAGCTTCCGACGTTGATCTCGCACGCTGCTCGAGCACGCCGATCGTCGAGACCAAATTGTCGCGCCGGGCGCGAAGGTTCAGTGCGAGAAGCGGATATTCCGGCTGATGCACGTCGAACACGCGCGCTCGGGCTTCTTCCTCGATAATGTCGGTGTTGATGAGTCGAACGCGCCACCACAAATCGGCGATCAACCCATCGAGCCGGAGTTCGCCGGCAGCACCAGAACGGGACACATCTTGCATCGCTTGCCTCAACCTGAAACGGCCTCTCTACCAAGGCCGGACTTTGGTCCTGACTGAGCAAGCAGAGTGCCAGCTATGGGCGGGCACGATCTGGTTCCGGAATTTAAGCTCGGGGCTGCGCATGACGAACTGCTGAACGGACGCTCTTGTCGATCCTCCGCGTTGGCGGCGGAAGGGTCGATGACCCCTCGAAACGTCTCGGCTTAGCGTTTCGTCTTGGGAAGCACCATCCTGCCCTGTGTAGCAATGCCACCCCACTTGGCAGACCAGCTGACTTCCGGGGCGGAGGATCGCTTGATACCCTTCTGATCCCACGCCCCCTGCAGCGCAAACAGGGCGCCTTGGGGATCGACACATCGCACGATCCAGCAACCATCGGGCAACTCGATTGGTTCCTGGAGAACCCGACCCCCGCCAGCATTGATCCGCCGGGCCGCCGCGCCGACGTCCTCGACATTGAAGTAATGGAGCCAACACGCCTGCGATACGCTCGGAAGCTTGGTGAGCATGCCTCCGATCGTCTGCCCGGCCGCCGAAAACAACTCGTACACGCTTGCCGGGCCGGCGTCGGCGGAGGCCCGTTGCCAGCCGAGAAGCTCGCCGTAAAACGGAAAGACCTTGCTTCGGTCTTCGGCCAGCAACTCGTGCCAGCCGACGCGCCTGGGCTGGTCCGGCCCGCTCGGTTGCGATTGGCCATATGTCAGCCCGGTGACCAGCGCAAAGGTCGCTCCTTGCGGATCGGCGACCACTGCAATGCGGCCGATGTTGCTGTCGGTCGGCGATACCAGGATCGCGCCTCCAAGCCGGCGGATCTGCGCGGTCCTCGCATCCATGTCATCGACGGCGACGTAGCCGAGCCATCTCGGCGTAGCTCCCATTCGCACCCCCTCTTCGGGGAGATCCATAAGCCCGACGACCGGAGCTTCGCCCGCAGTCAGCAGCGAGTAAGCCAATTCCGCGCTCGACGCATCTTTCACGGCCCAGCCGACGACCTCCGCGTAAAAAGCAGCCGCCGACGGCATGTCCGTCGTCAGAAGCTCGTACCAAACGAAGCGTCCGGGTAGATCGACCAAGCTAGCTTCCCCGTTCGAGCGGGCAGACCATTGCGCACTGCATCATGCGCCGCAGCCCGGTGTCATCGACAGGAACTTGCCGCGATGTCGTTCATGAAGATGAATGCGATCTGAACGAGCGCCACTACATTTCGTGTTCACGTGAATCTTGCCCGCTTTGATTGCTCGGCGTAGCATCATTGCAGAAGATCGTTCTTCCAACCATGGAGGATGCGGCCATGCGACGAACGAAGCAAGCTTCGAAAAGGAGGCGAATGACCAAAGCCGCAGTCCCGGCGCTCGGATTCGCCGGACTGACTTTTTCGCTGGCGGGAAGCGCGATGGCGTCCGCGGTGCCGCCAAGCGAGCCTCAACAAAGACCGAACTTCGCGCCCGGCCAGTTCACCACGCTCAACGAGGAAGAACTCGCCGACGTCAACCTCGCCACCTTCCATCTCGCCACCGATGAGAGAAGCTTAAGCGGAGTGCTGCTCGCGCGCGGATGCGGTGGCTGTCGTGGCTGCGGCGGTTGCCGTGGCTGTGCGGCCAGAGGTTGCGGTGGCTGCAGAGGTTGCGCAGGCTGCAGAGCCTGTCGCTGCGGCGTCGGATGCGGTGGCTGCGGCGTTGGCGTGATCGGCGTACCAGTGGCATGCACAGGGTGCTGTGCGTCATGGGGCCGCTGCCGCTGGTGCTAGAAAGCAGCACTCCCTGACTGTGTGTCGACAGGTCGCGATTTCATTGGCCGGGCTCGCAAACGACCCGGCCAATTTGCTGTTTTTGTTACAGCGTTCGCTGCGCCCGGCTGGTCAGCTTGCCGATGGCGAGCGAGTGTGTTCCAACTTATCCGAAGAAGAAGGCCGGTGGTCGAGCTCGGTGCACAAGTCGGGCCAGGCCAAGCGTTCGTCGCGCGCCGGCAATCGGGATGACGGGAACAGGATCGGCGTGCTGACCCGATGACAGTCAAGCGAAAGAGCAGCGCTACGAAGCAAACCCGCAAGGACATCTTGCGATTCGCACCGAACTTCACCGCCTATCTGCTTCCTCCCAATGTGGTCTGTCTCTATTCCGAGAACCGCAAGTTCTTCCTGCACGGCGATCTGTATTGCGCCGTGGCGAGCGCGATTGGAAAAAACGGCAAGACTGCGCCGGAAATCATCCGCCTGCTTTCGAAGAGTTTTCCCGTTGCCGAGATCGAGGAAGCCATCAGGCGGCTGCTGGAGCGCAAGTCCGTCATCAGCGGAGCATCGCACGCATTTGCAGGCGCCGTTAATGGATATTGGGCAAGCCTCGGCCTGCCTCCCGAGGTCGCCGAAGAGAATCTGCGCAATTGGCCTGTGCGGGTGGAATCGATCGATGTCAAAGGCGCGAGCGAACTGAGCGCGGCGTTGAGCAAGCTCGGGGTTCGAATCGCCAAGCGGTCGCCCCGGCTTATCATCACGCTTGTGAACGATTACCTCGAGCGGCGGCTCGCCGAGTTGAACGGCGAACGCGTGACCGCCGGGACGCCCTGGCTGCTGGTCCAGCCGTCCGGCGTGTTTCCGCTGGTGGGACCTGTGTTCATGCCGGGCGAGAGCGCCTGCTGGACCTGCCTGCACGATCGCATGATCCGCAATCGCGAGATCAAGGGGTTTCTCGACCGCGGAGTGGCGCAAGCGGTCGCGATATCGCCCCTGGTCAGCGACACCGTAGGACAAACCGGGATCCACTTCGCTGCGGTTGAAATCGCGAAGGCGATCGCCTCCGGATTTCGCACTGATCTCAGCGATCATATCGCGAGCTTCGACCTGACCGGGGCTGCGATCGTCAAGCACTACGTCGCGAAACGCCCGCAATGCTCGACCTGCGGCAGCAAGAAGCTCAGGAATCCACGACGGGCAGCAGTGCCGATCGAGATTGCCGAGGGCAGAAAGCTCGTCATGACCAGCGGCGGATACCGCACCGTGACGTCGCGAGCCACCGTGGCGCGGTACCGCAAACACGTCAGTCCGCTGACCGGCGTGGTGTCGCGGCTCGAGCGGATCGAGGCCGATCTGCCGATGAACACCAATTTTTTCGCCCACCACAATTTCTCTGCGCCGGCCTGGAACGTCGACCAGCTCAGGTCCGGCCTGAGCGGCGGCAGCTTCGGCAAGGGCTCCACGGCCGAGCAGGGCGAGGCCAGCGCGCTGATGGAAGCGATCGAGCGCTACTCGGGCATTTTCCAGGGCGACGAGATCAGGACAAAGCGCCGCTTTGCCGATTTCGCTCCGGGTGACGCTCTTCTTCCCAACGACGTCCAGTTCTTCAGCGACATGCAGTTTCAAGACAGGCATGCCCCGCAGCCGGACGATTCACATCCGGTTCCAGAACCATTCGATCCCTCGACCAGGACCGAATGGTCGCCGGTCTGGTCGTTACGCGACAAGCGTTTCAAATATCTTCCGACGGGCCTTTTGTATTTCTTCTATGGCGGCTTCCACACGGATTCCAACGGATGCGCGGCCGGCAACACCCGCGAGGAGGCCATCGTTCAAGGCTTCCTCGAACTGGTCGAACGCGATGCCTACGCGATCTGGTGGTACAACCGCGTCCGGCGCGCCGAAGTGGACCTTACGCAATTCGAGGATTCCTATGTGCGGGATCTCCAGAGCCAGTTTGCCGACGCGGGGCGACGGCTCTGGGTGCTCGACATCACCAGCGATCTCGGCATTCCCTCCTACGTTGCGATCATGCACTGGATGCAGAACGGACACGAGAATATCGAGTTCGGGTCCGGCTCGCATTTCGACCGCCGCATCGCCTTGCTGCGTTCGCTCACCGAGCTGACCCAGTTCATGTCGATTGGCATGATGAGCGGCGGAAGCGGCGAGAAACCGTCGCTTGACGGTGTCACGCCGCTGCGGCTGGACGATTATCCGTTCCTGATCCCGAGCGACAATCCGATCATCCCGCCGGCACCTGACCTCGAGGTTCACGCCAATACGCGCCACCAGGTCAATGCCTGCGTCGAGATTGCCGCCGGCGCAGGATACGATTTCCTCGTGCTCGACCAGACGCGACCCGACGTCGAGGTCCCCGTCGTCAGGGTGCTCGTTCCGGGCTTGCGGCATTTCTATCGCCGCTTCGGGCCCGGCCGGCTTTACGATGTCCCGGTGAAGCTTGGGCTGCTGGATCGCCCGCGACTGGAAAGCGAACTGACTCCGTTCCTGCCACACACCTGAAGGCTGGCCTTGTTGCACGTTCCCCGGAAAAAGCCGACGAGGAAGATCACACCGATAATCGCCGCCCGACTGAACGGCCGTTTCTCCCTTCAAATGCAAGCCGACGGAAGCATTGCCGCGGTCTCGGGCGATTATTCGGTCGGTATGGGACAATTCAGCGCCGCGGCGATCGCTCGCGCGGGGCATCTCGCCTCCGGCCTGCCGCTCGCCTCCCTTGCCGGCAAGAGTGTCCTCGCGGGACAAGTACATGTTCTGGTGCGGCGACTGGCGCAGCATGGGCTGCTCGACTATCGCCTGTTCTCTCCCCGTGACGCGCAAGATTTGGTGGTCATCGAGCCACAGGTCGCCGAATACTGGCCGCAACGCGCGAAGCTATCGAGCAGCGATACGATCGTGTTGTCGCGCTTTGCCTATCTGCGCCGGCGCGGCAACGAGATGGTGCTGGAATCGCCGCGCGCCGGCGCGCTGTTCCGGATTTGCGATCCCGTCGTCGCCGCCACGCTGGCTGCCCTGTCGCAGCCGCAGAAGATCAGCAAGCTTCGCAAGCAGGTGCCTTCCCTGAACCTCGATCTGCTCAGACTGCTGCTCGACAGCGAGATGCTGATCAAGCTCGATACGAAGGACAGAGACGGCCTTCGAGCGAACGAAGGCAACCGCAATCTCGTTCTCTGGGACTTCCACGATCTCGTGTTTCACACGCGGAGCACGGAGGGCCGGCATACCGATCCGGTCGGCGGCGCGTACGCCCATGCGGGGATCGTTCCGCCGCTGCCCGCGGTGCGCCCGCCCTGGCCCGGCAAGAAAATCTCCCTCGGCAAATTCGCCACGCCAGACCCGGCGTCGTCCTTTGCTAAGCTGTTGCGCGAGCGCCATTCAACACGGGATTTCGACGACCAGCATCCGATCACACTCACCGAGCTCGCGCAGTTTCTCGACACGACCGCCCGCGTGCTGTCGAAATGGAAGAGCGGCGCAGATGTCAACGGTGGCCTTGAGGTCGCCTACAGCTCAAGGCCGTATCCGGCGGCAGGCAGCGCGTACGAGCTGGAGTTGTACCTGACGGTCTCGAACTGCGAGGGGCTTGCGCGCGGACTTTATCACTACGACGCCGGTGGCCACGCACTGGTCGCGATCGACGCCTCCGCCCAGCAACTCCAGGCGCTTTCAATGGCCGCCGAGTTTGCCATGGGCGCATCCGGTCCGCCGCAAATCCTGATCACGATCGCCGCGCGGTTCGGGCGGATCTCCTGGAAATACAGCGCGATCGCGTATTCGCTGATCTTGAAGGACGTCGGCTGCATGATCCAGACGTTCTACCTGGCAGCAACCGATATGGGCCTCGGCGGCTGCGCCATCGGCACTGGCAATATCGATCTGTTTGCAAAGATGACGGGGCTCGAATTCCACGTCGAGGGCCCTGTCGGTCAGTTCGCGCTCGGACGCGGCAGGAAGCCAGCGAGCCTAGGCTAGAGGACGGTATTTTTTGGATATTGCCGTTTGGACCGTGCGCAAAAATGGTGCGCCATTCAGAACAAAACTACGAACTCATATATAATTCAAATTTCAAGGCTATTCGAAAGAGGCCGGACTCGAGGCTAGGTCCGCCGCGCATCTGCCAAGGCCTGCGGCTCGACCAGCAAACCTTGTCGTTCGTAACGGCCACGGGTCGTGCTGAAGCGCACGACCACGGCATGTCGAGTGCTGTTCGCTTTCACGCGCCGCGTCAGCAAGGCATCGCCCGCCGGCAGAAACTCGAGATCACCGAGGCCAACGCAGCGCAGGCACGCCGGGCCAGGATTCTCCATTATCAACAGATCGCCGGTGCCGCCGCACCGATGGCATCGCCACTCCGCGTTCAATGGCTGGACGACCACCAGTTCCGGCGCGCGGCTTGCCTTTTCCGCCAGGCGCTCACGCTTCTTCTCGGAAAGCTCCGGTGACACCCAATGTGTTCGGTATGACGCTTCGATCGCAGGATTTCCGCTTCGGCTGAAACGCAGCCTCTGGCGTCCCACCGTACGGGCAACATACACCGTCTCGCTGGCAGATAATCCCTTGGCCACCGCCCACGACCGGAATAGCCGCATAGCTTCCGAGATTCGCGGCGGATTGGTTCGGACAACCTCCTCCAGGCAGCCGATCTGGCCGCGGCGCCAGCGCTCCACCGCTTCTGGATCAAGCCAACCGAGCTCAAGGAGAATGTCGATGCTGCTCACAACGAGCCGGGCGGCAAGCGCCGTTTCAGCCGCTCTGGCGACACGATCAGCAAGTGGAACCCGATTCTTCCGGCTCATTTTTTAAGTCGAACTCGCTATGCCCGGGTGCAAGGCAAACTTTGTCCGTCCAGCGCCGACGCATGCGCCAGGCCCTCTCTTCGCTGCTTGGCACGCCGCTCGTAGCTGGCCTGGTTCTTGGTCGCGATCAGCGTGTGGGGGCTGCCGCGCCGTTCGGTCGTGAGGTCAAGGTCACACGCCGTACTCCGAACGCTTTGCTCGACATGGGTCCTTCGATCCTGGATCGCCTTCAGGCGCCATTGCTGTTGATCCGGCGCGGCCAGGAACGCGCCCAGTCGGCGGCACTCGTCACATGTGCATTTGAGCGGGTTGGTCCTGGTCCAATCCCGTGGTGCCTCCAGCGGCAGGGCGATGCGCCTGCGCAAATGGTCGAGAGACGCCTCGCGGAGCCGCCGCACCGCCGGCCAAACCCTGCTCTCCACCAGCTTGGCAAACGCGCGAGCGGCGGGGACCAGCACGTCGTCTGGTTTGTATGTCTTCGGCCAAGCCAGCAGGTGCTCGATCGCTCGCGCCGCGAGCCCCGCGTCGATCCGGCTCGTCGCCGTCACAAGATCGACGACGAAGCCCGGCTTCACCGGCGTTGGCCGGGTCCAGGTGTCTACCCGCTCGCTCTTGGTCGGATCGCCCGGCAAGGCCTCTATCAAGGCTGCGCCGATCTGCTCCAGGTCGCCCGTCGCACCCGTCGGCGCCGCGACGCATCGCTGCAGCAGATCGCCGCAGGCACTGAGATGGGCCGAAGCGCTATGCCTGACGATCCGGACCAGCAGCTCCGTTGCGCGCGGGGCCGGAAGAAGCGCGGCGGCGCGCACGATGGCGGCGTTGTCGGGCGCAGCGTAATGGCCTTCGGCGGATCGCTCGGCGAGAAACGAATCGATGCGCGCCACGTTCCCCAGCCGGACCTGCAAATCGAGCATCCGGCCGGCTTCGGCGTCGTCGTCCGCCCGCCAGGACGAGCGCGACCAGGAGCGCAGCATGTGCCCCGAAAGCTCATCGGCCTCACGCCACAACGGCGACTGGATCGATGCGTTGCTCGTCTCCCAGCGCGCCGTCAGATCTTCGAGATACGGCAGCGTGGTGCGGAGGCCGGCCTGATTGAGCACCGCGAGCCTCCGCGCGATCGGCCACAACACGAAGCCGGCACGGCGATAGGTACGCTCGAAGGACGCGCCTTCGTTGCCTGTCGCTTCGTGAAAATGCTGCTCGTCCGGCGTCAGATCCTCAAAGGCATCGGGCGGGCAGAGCTCGTCCTCGGCAAATGGAAAATCGTCGAACCCGGCCTCGCCGCGATCCGGACGCCGCCACTCGGACAGGATCAGCGCCCGGTCAACGACCTCGGCGGCCTCAAATTCTTCTTCGTCATCCTCCTCCTCGTCGCGACTCCAGCGACGACGGGCCGTGGTAGCCGGTATGTTCGGCGCTGCCGCTTTCCTCGATCGACACGAGAGCGAGGTGGAGATCGCAATCCGCCTCTGCGGCCGCTTTGGCCAGCACGGACGCAATACCCGCATCGGTACCCTTGAGTGCCCCGAACGACAGTTCCGTCGGCGTATAGGCGTGCTCCAAGGGCAGGACCAGCTTATCGGGCTCGTCCTCCGCGCTCGCCCAACTCCGCAGCAGCTCAACCACGCGCTCGTGCTCCGCGCGATAATCGGGCGCCTTCAGCTGACGTCTCTTGCCGGCGAAATGCAAGTTATAGACGAGCGTCAGGCGACATCCCTTCTTCACGGGACGCACTCCATGCACGCAGTCGGCATAGAACGCCGCGAAGCCGATCTCCGACGGCTCCTCCGGACATAGATCGAGCACCACCTCCCGGCCGAGATGCTTTATGACCAACTCGCCGCCGCTGTGGGCCGAGGGCAGCACCAGCACCATCGTCGCGAACATGCCGGGCACCTTCTCGGTATCGCGGTGATCGACGAAGAAGCCGCCGGGGTCGTAGACAAGAAGCTTATAGAAGTCGGCCGCAACCGGTTCGCTCACGCCAAGCCCAAGGGCTATGTCGGCGACGAGTCCGGCCAGGGTCTTCTCCCAGTGACGCCCTCCAATCCGAACCTTGGCCGGATCGACCTGCCAAGTTCTCCGGACTTTGCGATCGACCACCGTCTCCTCGCCGCGCCCATGGGGAGCTTCCTCGGCGATCGCGACGAGCCGCTCGGCTTGTACGGGCAGAATCGGAAACGCGATCCTTCCCACGCCGTCGACATCGATCGCCGGCATGAAGATCTCCCGAATTCCACCGATACAAAAGTCGCCCGGACGCTCAACGGAACGAAGACTGTTGAGCAACGCGGTACCGATCGGCGACATGGCAACTCCCTGCAAGCTGGACAGCGTTCCGTGAACGATCGACACGTCGACGCGCTGGGCCTTCAGGAAATTATACGCAGCGAACGCACGCGTGTGAAATCACGGTCATGCGTCACCAGGGCGGCCGCGTTGATCGCCAATGCGCTGGCCGCTTGAACAGCGTCTGCCAGCTTGAGGCGGAGCGACGCCCGCAGCCTCGCAGCACTTTCCGCAATGTCGATGTCAAGCGCGATCGGTTGCCACGATTCGAGGATCGCACGGTAACGCTGCGCGAGCGCGTCATCACGTGCCTGCAGGGGCCCGGTCAGCACCTCGGCGACGGTGATGGTCGTTACGGCGAAGCGCAGACGCCCAGCTCCATGGGCTTCGAAGAGCGGCTTGAAGCGCGGTCCGAATTTCGTGTGTCCCTCGAGAAAGTAGATGATGGGCGCCGAATCGACGAGAACGAGCGCATCCTCCGGCAGATCTCCAAAATCTAGCGGTTCCATTCGTCACGCAGCTTTCGAAGCGTACGGGTGCTACTCTTCCCCCATAGCCCATGTCCGGATCCTGCGACGGTCATCAGCGACTGCTGGCGAATGGCAGCGCCATACGCCTCGATCGGCACTAACGCTGCAACCGGACGGCCATGTCTGGTAATGACCGTCGAACGGCCCTTCTCGGCTGCTTCGAGAAGATCCGGGAGCTGATTGCGGGCTTCTTCCGCGCCTTTACGCAAGATGGGGTTCACTGCGCTTTCACCTAAAGAACCGTACAGCACCGTACAGATTCAGTCAACAACATCCGGCCGCACGAGCCTCTCGGACCTTCGCTGGAATTTTCAATACCGCATTTTTTCGGCCGGGAGGACGACGACGAAGGGCGGCGCCATGGTCATCGGGGGTCGATTCACTGGCCCGCTACGGCCTTAACCAGACAAAATATCCCTGCATTACCAATACAGGGAGAGGTCAGTTAGCCGGAAAAAATCAATCGCCAACATGCGGGACGTGCAATTCGACGTGCTTAGGTCCAGGACCGCCAGTATCTGCGGCCGCACCTTATCGCGGCCGCTTCTGACAATAACTCTCCAACAACGAAGCATTAACCGGCCGGGCCTGCTCAGCTAAATTTCAGGTAGCATCAGTCATTGGGCCTGAAGCGTTGGTCAGCTGTTGGTTGCCTCCCCCAAGGTAGCCAAGAGGCGTTCGAATAGCAGCGTGCATCTAATCGGAGCTGTATGGGCGAGCCGGCGCCTCACGACTTGAGAATCGAAGAACATAATCTCAAAGCTCGAATCCAAGGTTTGTCTTAGTATGCGGGTGATTGCAATCTGTGCAGCTGTCAGCTGGTGCGCGCAAACCATCACTTTATCAGGCGCTGCGAACAGGCCCATGCGTGGGCTTGCTGCCGCAAGGATCGTCTCGAAAACGAGGATTGAATGAACCGCCGTCATTTCTTGATCTCGCTGACCGCCGCCGCCGTTCGGCCGGGCATTGCTGCCGCGCAGAGCAAAGTCTATCGGATCGGTTCGCTGAGCCCGGTAATGCCCTTCGTTCCGAAGAGCCCATTTGGGGCCCTTCTCTCCCGCGGCTTCACGGCAGCCGGTTACGCTATCGACGGGAGTCTGGTCTTGATTCCCCGTGGCAGCAATGGACAAAGCGAACTCCTACCGCGCTTGGCGCAAGAGCTCGCGGACGCCAAGGTCGATGCGATTCTCGCGACCGGTTATCCAGCAGCAGTTGCGGCAAAGCAGACCGGCTTGCCGACGGTGGTCACCCATGCTGTCGGAGATCCGGTGGCGACCGGGTTGATCGCCAGCCTCGCCCGGCCTGGCGGCAATGTCACCGGCATTTCGGACAATGCCACCGAGCTCCTTGCCAAACGACTGCAAATACTCAAGCAGGTGGCGCCAGGGATCAAGCGCGTTGCGATGCTGTGGAACAAGAACGATCGCGCCATGGTCTTGCGCTATGAAGCGTCGGCCAAGGCCGCCGATGTGCTCGGCGTTTCCATACAACCGCTCGGCGTCGGTGAGCCGGATGATTTCGGGGAGGCATTCAATGCGATGGAAAGCAGTATGCCGGATGCCATCTTGATGGTCGCCGATAGCCTCACTATTCTCAACCGGAAGCGCGTGTTCGATTTCGCCGCAGCTCGTCGGCTGCCGGCCATGTACGAATACGAAAATCTTGCGCGCGATGGCGGCCTGTTGTCGTACGGGCCCGATTTCGCCGAATGCTTCGCGCGTGCTGCCTCCTTGGCCGACCGCATCCTCAAAGGCGCCGACCCGGCCGATTTGCCCTTCGAGCAGCCCACGCGTTATCGGCTTGTGATCAACCTCAAGACTGCCAACGCGATGAGCCTCGAAATTCCGCCAACACTCGTCGCCAGCGCAGATGAAGTGATCGAATGACGCCTGTTAAGGCAGAGAAACAGGAGAAATCCATGAGAACGCGTTACGCGATAAGCTTGTCGCTCCTGTCGGGAATCGCACTCTAGGTGCGATCGCGGTCCAGACGCTGCATGCGAAGGCAAAGCCGCCTGCCTATACCATTGTCGACAACGATGTCAGCGATCAGGTGGCTTATCTCAAGGAGTTCGCGCCAGTGGGCGGCAAAGCACTCGCCGCTGCCGGCGGCAAAATCCTGGCGCGCGGCGGTATGACCGTTTCGATCGAGGGCGAGCCGCCAAAGGGGCGCGCACTGGTCGTGATGTTCGAGTCACTGGAAAAGGCGCAAGCGGCCTTCGCAAGCCCCGCATACAGGGAGGCCAGAAAAATCGGGGACAAATACGCCAAGTTCCGCATTTGGGCAGTCGAAGGCGTGGATTGACCGTCCATTGCGCATCGGTCTGGCGGGCCATCTCGAATGCGCCATCGCCGGCGGGTGTCGCTGCTTCCAAGATCGAGGATCATGGGCGGACATCAAGTCCTCCGCCAACCGGCGCCTGGCTTTCGACGCGAAGGCCGTCGCCATCAACCTGCCCGAAGCGTCGGGCAGAATTCGGGCTCAGCGCACACGCCCGCTACTTCATCACCGGCAGACCCCTGACCGGGCTGAGGCGCTTGACTATGCCAAAAAGGCGAGTGCGCTCCCGATCGAGATCGATCCGATCGCCGTCGACCGCTTTACGCCTGTGGTTCGCAAATCTGTTTAGGAATGGTGCCCAGGGGCGGAATCGAACCACCGACACTGCGATTTTCAGTCGCATGCTCTACCAACTGAGCTACCTGGGCGTGCTCCAAAGAGGGGCCAAAGCCCATCGAGCGGGCGGTTTATAGTGGGCTGAAGGCTGCCTGTCCACCCACGCTTCGCCTTCGGCCGAGCGGGCGCGCGGCCTGGCTGTGCACAAGCTGGGGCGGCTTTGCCGCGGCTGGCTCGCGGCACATCGGTGAGAGAAGCAGCCGATTGATATTACTTGCTTATTCTTCACCATCCGTCTCATCGTCGCGGCCGGGGATGACGTAGGAGCCCTTCAGCCAGCGATTCAGATCGACGTCGCGGCAGCGCGGGGAGCAGAACGGACGGGTGGCCTCGGACTGCGGCTTGCCGCAGATCGGGCAGGTTTTGAGGGGGCTGGCGGGCTTTTTCACCTGGTCGTCCATAAGGTGCGCAGCTTACACGGGGTGAGGGAGTTCAAGAGCGTGTCGGCAAAGGGGTTCCTCCGGCCGAAGCGCAGGCAGGAGCGGCTGTTCGGCTTACACGGCGGTGGTGTTGAGCCAGCCGAAGCGGATCGGGAAACCTTCGCCGCCGAGCAGCGTGGTGGTCTCGTAGAGCGGCAGGCCGACCACGTTGGTGTAGGACCCCACCATTTTGACCACGAACGAGCCGGCGATGCCCTGCACGGCGTAGCCGCCGGCTTTGCCGCGCCATTCGCCGGAGCCGATATAGGCCTGGATGTCGTCCTCCGAGAGGCGCTTGAAGCGGACCCGGGTCTCCACCAGGCGCTGGCGGAAGGCCTCGCGCGGCGTCACCAGGGTGATTGCGGTGTAGACGCGGTGGTTGCGGCCCGACAGCAGCCGCAGGCACTGCGCGGCCTCGTCGACCAGATTGGCCTTGGGCAGGATGCGACGGCCGACCGCCACCACGGTGTCGGCGGAAAGGATGAAGGCGCCGCGCAGCTCGTCGTCGAGCTGTACCGATTTGAGCGCCGCATCGGCCTTGGCCCGCGCGAGCCGGTTGGCACAGGCGCGCGGCAGCTCGCCTCGCTTCGGCGTCTCGTCGACGTCGGCGGGCCGGAGTGCGTCCGGGTCGATGCCGGCCTGGTTGAGCAGCGACAGGCGCCGCGGCGAACCGGAGGCAAGAACGAATTTGGGGCGGCCAAGCATCAGGTGATTTGGGGATGAAGCAGGGGGTGAATTGCGCGCGGAACCTATCGGAAGGGGGCTGATTTCACAACCCGGGAACCCGGACTTTACTGATTCGACGGGCACAGGATGCGTGTGCCTGCGCTCTGTGACGCGGGTGTTACGGACGCGGAATGCTACCCGTTCGCCGCGCCCACCTTCGAAAACCGCCGGCGGATGCGCAGCATGAGCTGGTCGCAGACCTCACGGTAGGCAGCCAACTTCTGGTCGCGGCTGCCTTCGATGGTGGTGGGATCCTGCGTCGGCCAATACTCGACGTCGGCGGCGAGCGTGCGGGTCAGCTCCAGCGCCTTGTGGTGCGCCTCCGGCGACAGCGTGATGATGAGGTCGAAATTCAGCCCCTCCCAGTCCTCCAGCTCCTCGAAGGTCTGCGGCTTGTGGGTGGAGATGTCCTGGCCGAGCTCAGCCATCACCGACACCGCGAACGGATCGAGTTCGCCGCGCCTGGCGCCGGCCGACTTCACGTAAAGCCCTTGCGGAAACATGTGCCGCAGCAGGCTCTCGGCCATCGGCGAGCGCACGCTGTTCATGGCACAGGCGAACAGCACCGATTGCGGATCGCGTGCGCGTGGCGGACCCGCCATCGCGCCTAGCCCTTCCAGTGCAGAACAGTAATGAGCGTGAACAGCCGGCGCGAGGTTTCGAAATCGATCCGCACCTTGCCCTTCAAGCGCTCCTGCAGCGTACGCGATCCCTCGTCATGGATGCCGCGGCGGCCCATGTCGATGGCCTCGATCTTGTCCGGGGTCGCGGTGCGGATCGCCTGGTAGTAGCTGTCGCAAATCATGAAATAGTCCTTCACGATCCGGCGGAACGGCGTCAGCGACAACAGATGGGCGACCACGGGCGTGCCGTCCTCGCGGCGGATGTCGAACATCAACCGGCTGCCGGTGATGCCGATATGCAGCGTGAACGGCCCCTTCCCGTCGGCGCCCTCGGGGGCGAACAGGTTCTGCTCGATCAGATCGTAGATCGCGATCGCGCGCTCATGCTCGATGTCGGGCCCGGAACGGCCGATCGAGTCCTCGTCGAGCGTGACGCCGACGATGCGATTTTGCGAGTCGTCCTGTTCGGGCGGCTGGGTCATGACAAATTGAGGCGCAATCCGATCGAGCGCGAATGGGCATCTAGCCCTTCCGCCTTACCGAGAATCATCGCAGCCGGACCCAGCGCACGCAGCTGATCCGGGCCGCATTTCAGGATCGAGGTACGCTTGAGGAAATCGTGCACCGAGAGGCCCGAAGAAAATCGCGCCGAGCGCGCCGTCGGCAGCACATGGTTGGAGCCGCCGACATAGTCGCCGATCGCCTCCGGCGTATGCGCGCCGAGGAACACTGCACCGGCATTGCGGATCTTTGCAGCGAGTGCGTCGGGATCTTGCGTCATGATCTCGAGATGTTCGGCGGCAATGGCGTCCGCAAGCGGGATGGCGTCGTTGAGATTCTTCACCATGATGATGGCACCGAAATCGGCCCACGAGGCGCTGGCGATCGCGGCACGCGGCAGCGTCTTCAACTGCGCCTCGACCGCCTTCTCGACATCGACGGCAAGGCGCGCGGAATCCGTGATCAGGATCGACTGGGCGCTGGCATCGTGCTCGGCCTGTGCCAGTAGATCGGCAGCGATCCAGTCGGCATTGCCGGTGTCGTCCGCGATGACAAGCACCTCGGAGGGACCGGCGATCATGTCGATGCCGACCTTGCCGAACACCAGCCGTTTTGCCGCAGCGACATAGGCGTTGCCAGGGCCGACGATTTTTGCGACCGGCGCGATCGTCGCGGTGCCATGCGCGAGCGCGGCCACGGCCTGCGCGCCGCCGACGCGGTAGATCTCGCTGACGCCGCCGAGCTTTGCTGCCGCCAGCACCAGCGGATTGAGCTTGCCGTCGGGCGAGGGCACCACCATGACGAGACGCGCCACGCCGGCGACCTTTGCCGGCACCGCATTCATCAGCACTGAGGAGGGATAGGCCGCGGTGCCGCCGGGCACGTAGAGGCCGGCGGATTCGATCGCGGTGTAGCGCCAGCCGAGCTCGACGCCGAGCGGATCGGTGAAACGCTCGTCCTTCGGAAGCTGGCGACTGTGATAGGTCTCGATGCGGTCGCGCGCGAGCTTGAGCGCGTCCAGCGTCGCGGCATCGCAGGCTTTCACCGCGGCCTCGATCTCGGCAGCGGTGACGCGCAGGCCGGATGCATTCAGCGTCAGCCGGTCGAACTTTGCCGTCGCCTCGAGCAGGGCCGCGTCGCCACGCTTAGCCACGTCGTCGACGATGGCACGCGCGGCAGCTTCGACGTCGGCCGAGGCCTCGCGCTTTGCGGCGAGGAAGGCCACGAATCGCTGGTCAAAATCGGCGCTGCTGCGGTCGAGACGAACGGGCATCTTGGCTTCTAACTGGTTTTTGGGGGCGCGGTTTGGCTCACCGGGTCCCTGCTCAATGGCGCGGCGGGAAAGCTGCGTCAACCCTTGGCTCAACCCTTGAAAGGCGGCGTTCCGGCGCGGGCCTCAGCGGATTTGGCTGGTATACCGACCACCTCACCCCTCCCCGTCAACCTCCAGCCCCGTCCCTAGCTCATCCGCCCCCAGATCGGTCAGCTCGCATTCCAGGCATTCGACGTCGAGGCGGATGGCGCCGCCTTGGGCAAACAGGAGCAACGCGCTGCCGCCGGGGGCGTCCTGGCCGTGAAATTCGATGCCGATGAGGTCCAGAATCATGTCCGCCGCGGCGAGGTCGATGTTGCGCGACTTGCAGGCGAGCACGCGGTCGAAACGCAGGGCGGCGATCAGCCTGCGCGGCTCGGCCTCGCCGTCCAGCATCTGCTCCCAGTCCAACCGGCTCATGCCGACCACCAGCCGCTTTTCGCTTTGCCGCCAGATGATGTCCGAGGGCTGCACGCGGGCATCCTGGACGTGGGCCGAGATCACGGCGAGGTCGTCGGCGTCGAGCGCGATCAATTTGAGCTGGGGAGACATCGCCGGCGCTTTCTCCTTCGGGCGGACAGGGCTCAACGCGCGCGGGCGCCAAAATTTCCCTGGAACTAACGCTCCACCGGACTAGAGGCTATTGATATCCTCCATCTCCAGCACCTTGCGCGGATACCCCTCCCGGGCAACCCGGATCATGGCGCGGCCCATCTGCTCGGTCGAGGTGACGAGCCGCGGCGAGAGCCGGCGCAGCACCGACCAGAGTGGCCAGGTTACGGTATACACCGCCTGCACCCACGCGGTCTTGGAGCGGGCACCGTGCAGGGGCTGGATCGCGCCGGGCCGGAACATGTAGGCCGCCTTGAACGGCAGCTTGAGCAGATCGTTCTCGGTCTTGCCCTTGATACGCGCCCACATTCGCGAACCCTGCTCGGTGGAATCGGTGCCGGCGCCTGTGACGTAAGTGAAAATCATCTGCGGATTGAGCCTTGCCAGCGTCGTCGCCGCCGCGAGCGTGAGGTCGTAGGTGAGATGACGATAGCGATCCTCGCTCATGCCGATCGAAGAGACTCCGAGGCAAAAGAAGCAGGCGTCGAAGCCGGTCAGTTGCGTTTCGATCGCCGAATAATCCGTGAAATCGCCGTGTGTGATCTCGGTGAGCTTGGCATTGTGCACTCCGGTCGGGCTACGGCCGATCGCAACCACGCGGTCGATGCCGGCATCGACCAGGCATTCGCGCAAAACGCCCTGCCCGACCATGCCGGTCGCGCCGAAGATGATGATCTGCATCGGGACGTTTCCTACAGCGTCGCGGCTCATGCGGCGGCTACGATCTCGTCGAAGGATATACCGGTCAACGTCGCCGAGACATCCCACAGCATGGCTGCCGAGGCGAAATCCTTTGCCTGCGGCATGATCTTCGCCGGCCTGGGTGGTCCCTTCAATTCGTAGAACCAGTTCGGACCGTAATAGCCGCCGGGCTCAGCTGCCGGCGAGGTCGCGGCCAACAAGGTCGGCAGCGCGCCTTCCGCGGCAGACTGGCTGATGAAGGGCTGCAGCCACCGGCTCACACGCGATTGGAACGTGTTCGCACCCGGCCCGTTCGGAATGAGATCGGTCCGCGCGTAGCCGGGATGTGCGGCAAGGCTCGTCAGGCCCCAGCCGGCGGCGAGGCTGCGGCGCTGCAACTCCAGCGAAAACATCAGCATCGCCAGCTTGGATTGGCAATAGGCCCGCCACGGACGATAGGAGTGCCTGCTTTGCAGATCGTCAAAATTGATCGCGCCGGAGCGGTGCGCGAGGCTCGAGAGATTGACGACGCGCGCCGCCTTCGCCCGGCGAAGCTGCGGCAACAGCCGCGCCGTCAGCGCGTAATGGCCGAGATAGTTGGTGCCGAGCTGCATCTCGAAACCATCCGCCGTCTGCCGCCGCTTCGGCAGCGCCATCACACCGGCATTGTTGACGAGAAGGTCGAGCTGCTCGTTGCTGGCCGCGAAGCGCCTGGTAAAATCGGCCACGGACGCGAGGCTGGCGAGGTCGAGATGCTCGTAGGCGATCAGCGCATTGGGAAAGCGCTCGCAAATGCCCTCGATCGCGCGCAGGCCCTTTGCGTCGTTGCGCCCGGTGAGTATGACAATGGCACCCGCGCCCGCCAGCGCCAGCGCCGTCTCGTAGCCGAGGCCGCCCGTCGCCCCGGTCACGACGGCGGTCTTGCCGCTGAGAGAGAGGGGATGTCTGCCGTGGTCCAGTCGGTCATGCCATAGCTCCGTCGGCGCTGGGAAAAGGCCCGCGACGGGTCTAAATGTGCACTGGGTGCAAGTTTGCAAGAGGTGAAATGATTTGAAGATTTCGAAGGTCGCCAGGAAATCAGCCGACAAGCGCGCCAAGCCGTTGCCGGCAGGGGTAAAATCCCCCGATGGCCCCGGCCTGCGCGAGCGCAAGCTGCAGGCGACCCGCGAGCGACTGGCCCGCGCGGCCATGGCGCTGTTCCTGGAGCGCGGCTTCGAGGCCACGACCATCGACGACATCGCGGCCGCGGCGGACGTGTCGCGACGCAGCTTCTTCCATTATTTCGCCTCGAAGGAGGACGTGGTGTCCGCCTGGCAGGAGGGCGCAGCCGCCGCGCTGGTCGCGGAGGTCGTCGGGCGGCCTGCGGGCGAATCCATGCTGACCGCGGCGGAGAACGCGATCGCGGCGGCGCTCAAGCGGATCGACCCGGCCGAAGCGGCGGCAATGTCGCGGCTCAAGCGTGACAATCCCGCGCTTCGGGCACGCGACCAGCTCAAATACGAGAAGCTCGAGCGCGCCCTGGCCGAGGGGCTTTCACAGCGCGCCAGAACCAAATCGGACAAGCTGAAGGCGCGGCTCGTCGCCATGATCGCCACCGGCGCGATGCGCGTCGGCGGCGAGAGCTGGATCGGTGAAGGGGCGCGGGAGAAGCCGGAAGCTTTCGTCAAGCGCACCTTCGATGCGATCAGGGCGATATTGGAGTGAGGCCGCTCACCCCTTGAAGAACGCCAGCAGGTCCGCGTTGATGGTCTCGGCGTGCGTGGTCGGCATGCCGTGCGGAAAACCCTTGTAGGTCTTCAGCGTGCCGTTCTTCAACAGCTTGGCCGACAGCGGCGCGGAATCGGCGTAAGGCACGATCTGGTCGTCGTCGCCGTGCATCACCAGCACCGGCACGGTGATCTTCTTCAGATCCTCGGTGAAGTCGGTCTGCGAGAACGCGACGATGCCGTCGTAATGCGCCTTCGCGCCGCCCATCATGCCCTGGCGCCACCAATTATGGATCACCGCGTCCGACGGCTTTGCGCCGGGACGATTGTAGCCGTAGAATGGGCCGGCGGGGAGATCGCGATAGAATTGCGTGCGGCTGGCGGCGAGTTGCGCCTGGAGACCGTCGAACACGCTCTTCGGCAGGCCGCCGGGATTGGCCGCGGTCTGCACCATCAGCGGCGGCACGGCGGAAAGGATTGCAGCCTTCGCCACCCGGCTCTCGCCGTGGCGCGCGATGTAGTGCACGACTTCGCCGCCGCCGGTGGAGTGGCCGACGTGGATCGCATTCTTCAGGTCGAGATGTGCGGTCAAGGCCGCGAGATCGTCGGCATAATGATCCATGTCGTGGCCGTCGGAGACCTGCGACGAACGGCCGTGGCCGCGGCGGTCATGCGCGATGACGCGGTAACCGCGCGCGACGAAGAACAACATTTGCGTGTCCCAATCGTCGGCCGATAGCGGCCAGCCATGACTGAACACGATCGGCTGGCCACTTCCCCAATCCTTGTAGAAGATCTCGACGCCGTCCGTGGTGGTGATAGTAGGCATTGCTAGGCTCCTTGAACGATCAGACGAACGCCATCGGCTTGTAGCGGCGCCAGGCGCCGACGGTGAGCACCACGAAGAACACCAGCACGATGCCCTGCACCACGGCGAACACCGGGCCTCCTGGCGGCGCCGGCGGCACTGCGGGCGCGAGCGCGGCAAGCGCCGGCACCTTGAGGAACGACTGGATCACCAGCACGAAGACGTTGAAATAAAGCGAGATCATCGCGGTCACGATGTAGACCGGACGCCAGACGCCCGCGAGCTTCATGCCGTACAGCGCGATGCAGGCGATCGCGAGCAGCACCAGCGAAATGATGCCGATGATGTGCGACGGCAGCAGCTCCTTGAACGGAAACAGGAAACCGGTGGCGCTGGTGAGGATCGTGAACAGCAGGAAGATCGCGGTGAGGCCCGGCATCGGCTTCGAGCCGAGCAGGCCGAACATGACGACGAGGCCGGCGGCGATGCCGATCAGGCTGATGATGACATGAACCAGCGTGAAGGCGGGCAAGCTCAACCCAAGAACCATGACATCTCTCCTACTCGTCTCGCATTGAGATCGGAAAGATAGTATTACGGTCCTCATCGAATTGCCACCTGCGCCGGTGTCACATATGCGCGTGCACCCATGCACCGTCGTGCGAATCGACAAACGCATGCTTTATTTTTTTGCAACGCTGTCACTAACGACGGCAGGTTTTCGAGGAAAGTTGAATCGAACGTCGCAACATCGGCCCGCCATCGGCGGGCCGATGCAAGACGAATTTAGACTTCCTTGGTGTCGAAGATCAGCAGGTCGGCGCCGCCGCTGGCGAATTTCGGCACGTCAGCGCCGGTCGCCTTGCCTTCCGGGCTGGCGAATGCCGCCTGGATGTCGGCCGTGCTGTCGAAGGTGAGAATGGCGACCAGATGGATTCCGGACGGTCCGGCGGGGGAGCCGACCGGCCCCTTGCTGATGGCGTACTTCTTCAGGCCTGGAAGTTTCTTGGCGAGCGGAATGTGGGTCTCGGCATAATATTTGTCGAAGGCCGCAGCATCCGTGGGCGTTTTGTACAGCACGACGATTTCAGCCATTTAGTTCCTCCCATTAAGCGTTTTGTTTGTAGATCCTCTCCATGGTGAGGAGCGTGCGAAGCACACGTCTCGAACCATGCAGGCCCGGCTTTGGCAGCTGGGCCTCGATCCTTCGAGACGCCGCTGTCGCGGCTCCTCAGGATGAGGGGATAGTCACGTATGACACGGCACAATGGCAAGTCACATTCGCCTTGCCATCTGCTTGTCTTTGACTTGACTCATGGTTTGAGCACGATCTTTTCGGAAAACCGCTGCACACTTTTCCGGTTCGTGCTCTAAAGCGCCGGCTTTGCGGCGTCACCGAGGAAACCGTGCAGGGAGGCCACGACTTGCGCGCCCTCGCCGATGGCGCCGCCGACGCGCTTGACCGAGCCGGAGCGGACGTCGCCGACGGCATAGACGCCGGGCACGGAAGTCTCCAGCGGCGCGACCAGCCGGCCCTGGTTCTGCTCGGACTGCGCGCCGGTCACGACGAAGCCGCCGCGATCGAGCGTCACGCCGCAGCCGTCAAGCCAATTGGTCGCAGGATCGGCGCCGACGAACAAAAACAGATTGCGGACGTCCGCAAAATCCTCGTCGGTCGAGAGCCGGCTCTTCCAGCGGATGCGCCGCAGCAGCGAGGCCTCGTCGCCTTCGAGCGCCGTGATCTCGGTGTTGAACATCAATTCGATGTTCGGCGTCGCTTCGATGCGTTCGATGAGATAGCGCGACATGCTGGCGCCCAGGCCGCCGCCGCGGATGATCATCAGCACGCGCTTCGCGTGCCCCGACAGGAACACGGCCGCCTGCCCCGCCGAATTGCCGGCGCCGACCAGCGCCACTTCCTCGCCGGCGCACAGCTTCGCCTCGACCGGGGACGCCCAGTACCAGACGCCGCGGCCTTCGAACTTGTCGAGGTTCTCGATCTCGGGCCGGCGATAGCGCGCGCCGCTTGCGACAACGACCGCGCGCGAATGCAGGGGGTCGCAGCCGTCAAGCGCCACCGAAAACGCGCCATCCTTGCGCGTGCAGTCGAGCGACTTCACCGTCACCGGGATCATGATCTCCGCGCCGAATTTTTGCGCCTGGTTGAAGGCGCGCGCGGTCAGGGCCATGCCGGAAATTCCGGTCGGAAAGCCGAGATAGTTTTCAATGCGCGCGCTGGCGCCGGCCTGGCCGCCGAAGGCGCGGGTGTCGAGCACGGCGACCGAGAGGCCTTCGGACGCGGCATACACGGCGGTGGCGAGCCCGGCCGGCCCGGAGCCGACGATCGCGACGTCGTAGATGCGGTCGTTGCGCGGGCCACCGATCATGCCGATCGCGCGCGCAAGCTCGGTTTCGCCGGGATTGCGCAGCACCGCACCATCGGGGGTGACGACCAGCGGCCAGTCTTCCGGCTTGGGCGAATAGCGCGCGATGACGTCGGCGGCGTCGCGATCGCGCTCGGGATCGAGCAGATGATGCGGCTGGCCGTTGCGGGTGAGGAAGCCCTGCAACCGCACCACGCCTGACGAATGCGAGGGACCGATCAGCACGACGCCGCCGACACCGCCCTGAAGCAGATTGACCCGGCGCAGGATCAGGGCGCGCATGATGCGCTCGCCGAGTTCGGCCTCTGCGACCAGCAGCGCGCGCAGCCGCTCCGGCGGCAACAGCAGCGTCTCGACATCGCCTTCGGCGCGGCCGTCGACCAGCGCCGGCCGCCCCGAGAGCTGGCTGAGCTCGGCCAAAAATTGCCCCGGCCCCTGGTCGATCAACGGGGTGACGTGACCAAGGCCGTCGCGCTGGGTGATGGCGACGTGGCCCTTCAGCACAACGAACATGCCCGGCCCGGGCT
Source organism: Bradyrhizobium sp. LB14.3 (assembly GCF_040547985.1). Lineage (NCBI taxonomy): Bacteria > Pseudomonadati > Pseudomonadota > Alphaproteobacteria > Hyphomicrobiales > Nitrobacteraceae > Bradyrhizobium > Bradyrhizobium sp. LB14.3. Next base: position 229,357 of record NZ_JBEPQT010000004.1, on the reverse strand, counting down.
TGCCGGTCTCGAACAGGAATTCCCCATCGGCATAGAGGCGGACCTCGCCGAAATGCCTGACACGCTCGATCTCGGCTGATGTCAGCGCCGGAAAGGTCTGTTCAGGGCGGGTGAACCGCGACATCTGCGCGTCACCGTCGGGTCGTTGCGATTCGTCCTGCCCCATTGCCACGTCCATGCACTCCAAAAAATTCCAGCCGCCGGATTCTAGCCGCCGGTCTTGCCAGCGGTCTTGCCGGCGGCCCCCTCATCTAGGGAACCATCCTCGTTCTGCGAGGGGTCGGCACTTGCGGCGCGTTCCCGCGCCTGCACCTTCCGCCGCTTCAAATTTTCGCGCAGCGCCGATTTCAGCCGGTCGTCGCGGGACGCCCTCGCCTGTCTCGAATCCTGCCGCTCGCTCTTGTCGTTCTCGTCAGCCATCGGGGTCCATTACAGCGATCGGCGGTAACATGCCTGAGGAATAAGGCAGCTCAAGAGGCCCGCGCGATCCGATCGTGCGAAAATCGAAATGGATCGAATCCGGCACATCGGGCAACTGGCCAGTTGGGTGGGGATATCGGAACCGAATCCGCAGAAAGTCGACCGTTTCGAGCCAAAACAAGCATTTTGGCCCCGATATCGACCCGATTTTATCGCTTTGGCGGGGCCTGCAAGCTTGCACAGGCGGGGGGCTTGTGGCAGATATCGGCCCGCTTGGTAGGCCCCTCGTGGCGGCCGATTCTTGATCCCAGCACATGCTGCCGTAGCTCAGTGGTAGAGCACTCCATTGGTAATGGAGAGGTCGACAGTTCAATCCTGTCTGGCAGCACCATTCCCTGGCTCAAATCACGCATGAAGCGGCCTTCTCGCGGCATGAGATGCCCGAGTTTTGCTGTTTTCCGTAGCCCTCCTCTGTGAAGAGAGCGCAGGGAAGACCGGGTGCCGGCTGGCACCCGCGGTCCGCTGCGCGAAAGCACACGCAGAAAAACCGCACAGCAGCATACAGGTGTAGCCAAACACTCGGCCTTCCCTGCGCAGTGGGTTGACGGCTTATGCCGCGCTCTCCCCGGCGACGAGTTCCTTTTGTCACCGTCGCCTTGCGAATTGACGATGCCTCGAGACCCGGTAGAGCCCCGATCCATCTCCGCAAGGCTTGACCGTAGCAACGACGGCCAGGACCACACGATTTTGCCGTACGCATCGGCGCCGTTCGTCCGCACGGAGCAAGGATCTCACGAGGTTCATCTCGCCCTGATCCCGCCTTCGCGTGCCCGACGCTGCCGCGTCCACCGCACCCCGATCCACGTTTCGTTACGACGGACGACCGCCCCTCTCCCTGGACCGGGATGGGGATTGATACTGCGATTCCGAATTTCGGTAAAGTGGAATATTTTCGCGACAGGGGATTGACGGTTTTGGGACGGAGCGGTGTTTTGCCCGACGGGTTGGATTGGCGCAGGCGACAATGCTTCGGTCAGAAAGCTTCACCCCAGCCGCCGCCGGTCAGCTTCATTCCGAAATTGGAGCGGGCTTCGTCGACGAACGCCTTCAGGGTCTCCGCCGTACTAGCGACGCAAGGCGGCTGGGCACCGACCGAAAGAATGAACCCCCGCTGGCCAACTCTAAAATAGATTCCGATGCCACGTTCTGGCTCATTTGACGCCAGAACGGTGAATCCTCCGGAGGGCTCCCATGGAAAATGGGAGGCCTCAACCGCTTGAAGATATTCGAGCTGTCCCGAAATTCGTGCATCGACAATACGAACGACGCAGCCGCTGATCGCACCGACGGTCGGCTCCTTTCGGCCAACGCAGTCCCAGCAAAGTGCTTCCATCGCGTCGGACACAACTGCGAATTCCTTCTCGCCGCTTGTCACGGGATTTGACCGCACAACCTTTCCGTTCTCATCGATGGTGTGCCGTTCAGATGCTCCATTGTAATCCTTCTTCAATTGAAGGAATCGATTCCACTCTTCGGGGTCACCGATATGCCCGTTAACTGCTTGTCGGACGTTACCACTCTCGATAACGAACAATTCCTTCTTCGCCCCGTTCTTCAAAACAAGAAAATCAGCGTCGAGAATGTTTTTGGACGCAAGCCATTCGGTGGGATGGAGCGTGGGATCAGCGGAAATGGCCAATTTCAAAGCTGCGACCGCAGAATAAGCGGCATCAAAATTACCCGCCAATCCGATCGCAAGTTCGCTCGTCAGTATTTGTATTTTTAAGCTGTGAAATTCGCCGTTGACTGGGCCGACATCGCCTTTAAGTGCAAAGTGCTCGTGGCTCAGGAGCGTATCTCCTACCATAAAGCAATTATCGGTTCCGGCATACCCCACCACCAGCGTCATTGTCGTTACTCCCAATAAGCGCTCGTCCAGGAAGCGACCCCATCAAGGCCTTCTTCGATGACGTAGCAGGATGGTTCCGCAAGCCTTGCTCGGTGACGAAACATGATGGGTTTCGCTTCCGCCTACGCTCTTCAAGCTACGGCGGACAAGTCGCTCCCCCATCCTACGCATGATCAATTGTCATCATCCACCTGATGTCCGGTGAAGCGATCGTCGGAACGACGCAGCCGTCTGCATAGCTCGCGATTGATGTTCTGCAGGACGATCACATAGGCGTGGATATCGGCCTTGTAGCAGCCGTAGAGATTTTGGGCGGTCAACTCGTACAGCACCGCCGGACTTTCCGCGGCGACCGTGGCGGAGCGATTTTGCATTTCAATCAGCGTCATTTCACCGAAGAAATCGCCGGGCTCCAGAACCGAAATCGGGATGACGCTCCCCGAACTCGCCCGTTTGCTCACCGCCAGCCGACCGGATTTGACGATGAACATCGAGCGTCCCGGCTCGCCTTCCACCACGACGGTCGCGCCGGCATCGAAGCGGCACTCGACCAACATCGAACTCAGGAGATCGAGACTTGGGTCCGGGAGACCACCGAAGAACGGCGTCGCGAGCAGGAACGCTTTCAGATCGGGGGCACTGACAACCATCGCGCGAACATACGCCCCGTCGCCGTCAGCGGTAATCAGCCGGTAGGATGGGTAGAGCGGAAGCGAAATCCATCCTACGCGCTACTGCCGCGCAACGCCCGCTTTCTCCAGAGGTCAGCGATGACCTTGATGGTCGCTGCGAGGACGAGCGCGCAAAGCGCCGCCTTCGAGATCGTCTCCATCGTCCCCTCGATCAGCAGGCAATGGGCCACGCTGGCTACGACGATGACGATCGCGAGGGGAATATGGACGATGCGCCAGGTTCGCAGCCGCAGGCGCAATCGCCGGCGTAACAGCGCCAGCAGCGCGACGGTGAAGATGGCCCACATCGCGGTCACGCCGAAGGGGGAGAACGGCGTCGGTGATGTATAGGTCAGGGCGTCGATCATGTCGGGCGGGCTGGTGATCCAGAGGCCAGCGACGTGGATCACCACCGCCAGGGCAAGCGCGCCGCCGATCCAGTGATGGGCGCGCCGTCCTCGATAGGCCGACAGTCCCGGCAAATATCCGCCGATCAAGAGAGGCTGAACGAGTACGAGACCGAGGGCAACAATCCCGGCGAAGCCGGCAAGGATGTAGACCGGACCGCGCCATGCGAGCTGCTCGCTTCCCGCAGCGAGCGCGATCGGCACGCCAATCGCCAAAGCCAGGGCGATCCAGATCAGGGCCACCTTCGCCGATCTCCACCCCTTCATTCGCAACTTGGTCAGGCCGGCTGAAGGACGAAATGCGCTTCGAGGCTGGTTTCCTTCGCGCTCCGCATCACCGGACGCAGGAAGACCGTCTTGAATTCACCGCTGTCATAGGCGAGGTGGCCATGCGGCTGGCCGAAGATGGGAATGATCTGCGGCATATCGAGCCGGAACTTGCCATCCTTGTCGGTGAGCGTGGCGCCATGACTCTGCGGCTCGTGCTCCTGCCCCTCGGTCGTGTGCGCCCAGATCTGAATGCGCTGCCCGGCAAGCGGAGCTCCGTCGCCGGCGCGGCGCACCGTGCCGCTCATCCAGAAGCCACCCTTGCCGATCCGATCCACGATCGCCGCGCCCTTGCGGTAATTGTTCGCCCCGCCCGACATCGAATCGGTCGGTGCGAGGCCTTCGGCGCGGGCCGGCAGCAGGAGGCCGGAAACGCCGGTTGCCAAAACTGCGGTTGCAAGGACGGAGCCGCCGGCGGCGAGGAGGTTGCGGCGGTTGAGTACGACGATGGTCATGTCGGTTCCTCCTGGCGAGTGCAGTGGCTCCACCGAGAGTACAACAACAGGAGAGAGCCGCCCAGTTACCGCGAACGGCGCACCAGGCCGCAATAACGGTGTTGTGAACGGGAATGCAGGTCACTCGAACAGCTTCGTAGGATGGGTAGAGCGGCAGCGAAACCCATCGCCCTTACGCCCTGACAAAACATGATGAGTTTCGCAAGTGCTCTACCCATCCTACACGCTGACACTACATGTGACGTGCCAGATGCGCAGATCCTTCACTCCGGACCCCACTCATGATCCCCTTCTCCGTGCTCGACCTCGCGCCCATCCGTCAGGGCGGCGATGCGTCGCAGGCGTTTCGCAATTCGCTCGATCTCGCGCAGCACGCCGAGGGCTGGGGATACAAACGCTTCTGGCTGGCGGAGCATCACAACATGACGGGGATCGCGAGCGCGGCGACGTCGGTGGTGATCGGGCATGTCGCGGGCGGGACCAGGACGATCCGGGTCGGCTCCGGCGGGATCATGCTGCCGAACCATTCGCCGCTGATCATTGCCGAGCAGTTCGGCACGCTGGCCTCGCTCTATCCGGGACGGATCGATCTCGGGCTCGGGCGCGCGCCGGGCACCGACCAGCTCACGGCGCGGGCGCTGCGGCGCGACCTCGCGACGAGCTCCGAGAATTTTCCGCATGACGTGCTGGAATTGCAGGCGCTGCTCGGCGACATCAAGCCGAACCAGACCATCCGGGCCGTGCCCGGCATGGGAACTAACGTGCCGCTCTGGATCCTGGGATCGAGCACCTTTGGCGCGCAGCTCGCAGGCATGCTCGGCCTGCCGTTCGCGTTCGCCTCGCACTTTGCGCCGCAAATGATGATGCCGGCGCTGCGGGAGTATCGCGCGCGCTTCGAACCCTCGGCGCAGCTCGACAAGCCCCATGCGATGGTCGGCGTCAATGTGTTCGCCGCCGACAGCGACGTTGAGGCGCAGCGCATGTTCACCTCGCTGCAGCAGCAGTTCATCAATCTTAGGCGCGGCACGCCCGGCCCGCTGCCGCCGCCGGTCGAAGACATGGACGCGCTGTGGTCGCCGGCCGAGAAGGCCATGGTCGCTCAGTCGCTATCGTGCTCGGCGGTCGGCTCGCCTGACGTGGTCGAAGAGAAGCTGAAGGCGCTGATCGCGGAGACCGGCGCGGACGAGCTGATGACGACGGGACAGATCTACGATCACGCCGCCCGGCTGCGCTCGTTCGAGATCGCGGCCGAGGTGCGGGACCGGCTGGCGGGGCAGCCAGCGACGTGATCACCAGGATTGAGCACGTGGCCTCCATGGTTCGAGACGCCCGCCTTTGGCGGGCTCCTCACCATGAGGGTCTAACATTCTCGCCGCGAAACCAGACCTCATCCTGAGGAGCCCGCATAGCGGGCGTCTCGAAGGATGGCCGCCGGCAACAGTCAGGCCTGCATCGTTCGAGACGCGCTTCGCGCTCATCACCATGAGGGTTGCGGACTAATCCGCAAATCCGAACAGCTTCGCCGGATTGTGCACCAAAATCTTCTCCAGCTCCGCCTGGTCGGGCGCGTAGCGGTACATCAGCTCCAGCAGATCGGCGTCGTTGGGCGGCTGCTTCACCGACACCGGATGCGGCCAGTCGCTGGCCCAGACGCAGCGGTCGACTGCAGCCTCGATGTAGGCGCGCGCGATCGGGATCACGTCGTCGTAGGGCGGGCCGGCCTTCGAGGTCTTCTCGCCGAGCGACAGCATCACCCAGAAATTTCCCTTGGCGAGCAGCTCGAGCATCTTGCGCAGGTTCGGATCGTCCTTGCCGGCCTCGGGATCGGGCCGCGCCATATGGTCGATCAGCACGGGCACGTCGAGATTTTCGTACTTGGCGACGCTGGAGACGATGCCGTCTTTCTCGGGCTGGATTTTGACGTACCAGCCGAGCTCGCGGATACGCGCGATGGCGCGAGCGAAGTCGGCGTCCGACAGCACCGCGCCAAGCTCCTGGCGGAAGCTGAAGCGCGCGCCGCGGACGCCTGCATCATGCAGCTTGGCGAGATAGGAATCGTTGGCCTCGGCGAACACCAGCGCGTTGGCGCAGCCGCGATAGTTCGGACCCATCGCGGCGAGGCCGTCGAGCACCACGGCATGATCGGCGCCGTACGTCGTGGTCTGCACGATGATGCCGCGCTCGATGCCGAGCGTCTTGTGGACGCGCAGCGCCGCTTCCCAGGTCGCGGTCGGCATCCGATAGGCCGCGCCTGGACGCTCCGGATATTTATCCACGGGACCGAGCACGTGAAACTGGCTGTCGATGGTCTTGGGCGGCGGCGCCTTGACCGGGCGGCGCGGGTTCGGGTCGAACGGCAGATAGGTCGGCATGCGCGAAACTCCCTCAGTCGATCATTGCGGTGAAGTCGCACTGCACCAGCGCGCCGCCATCCATGTTGTCCATCGGCAGCGCGTGGCGCGCCGGACGCGAATGCTCGTCCGGAAACATTTTGAGCCACTCGACATTGACCGGGCCGCGCTGCGTGCGGTCCTTCAACCACACCGTCATCTTGATGATGTCGTCGGTGGTGCCGCCGGCGGCCTCCACCGTCGCCTTCATATACGCGAACATGTTGGCGCATTGCGCGTCCAGGCTCTCGGGCATCGCGCCTGCCGCATCGCGGCCGAGGATGACGCCCGACATCACGAGATTGCCGATGCGGCAAGCGTTCGGAATCGGATTGGCATGTTTGAAGCCGCCGATATGGATGCTCTTGCGACGCGTGTGACCGGTCATGATGCGCTCCCTTTCATGTGTTGATTCAGACGAACTGGCACGACACCGAGCCGAACGTGCCATAGTCGGCATGGAAGGTGTCGCCGCGGCGGATATCCACGGGCCGCGTGAACGATCCCGCCAGTACCACTTCCCCGGCCGCGAGATGTTCGTCATGCGGCGCGAGACGGTTGGCGAGCCAGGCGATGCCGTTGGCGGGATGATTGAGCACGCCGGCCGCAAGCCCGGTCTCCTCGACCTCGCCGTTGCGGAACAACAGCGCGCCGATCCAGCGCATGTCCGCATCCATCGGGCGGAACGGCCGGCCGCCGAGCACCAGCGCGGCATTCGCCGCGTTGTCCGAGATCGTGTCCATGACTTTCCGGGTCTTGCCGGTCTCGGGATCGACGCGGTGCATGCGCGTCTCCAAGATCTCGAGCGCGGGCGTAACGTAGTCGGTGGCGTTGAGCACGTCGAAGATGGTGCAGTCGGGGCCGCGCAGCGGCGCCTTCAGCACGAAGGCGAGCTCGACCTCGATTCGCGGTGCGTGGAATCGATCGAACGGAATCGGCGTGGCGTCGGCATAGAACATGTCGGCGAACAGCACGCCGTAATCAGGCTCGGAGATGCCGACCGCGTTCTGCATCGCCTTCGAGGTCAGGCCGATCTTGTGCCCCTTGATGACGCGGCCGCGGCCGAGCTGGAGTTTGGTCCAGGCGCGCTGGACGGCGTAGGCATCCTCGATCGCGAAATCGGGATATTCCTTCGAGAACATCGGGATCAGCGTCTTGGTGCGCTCGGCTTCATCGAGGCGCGCGGCAAGACGTTCGATGGTGGCGGTATCCAGCATGGCTTAACTCTCCGCCGCGACGGTGTTGCGCAGCATGCCGATGCGGCTGGATTCGACCTCGACGACGTCGCCGACTTTAAGCCAGCGCGGCGGGTCGAAACGGGCGCCGGCGCCGGTCGGCGTGCCCGTCACGATCATGTCGCCGGGCTTGAGGGTCGCGAACGTGGAGAGATAGGAGATCAGAAAGTCGAACGGGAACATCAGCCGTTCTGTCGTGTCCTGCTGCCGTACCTCGCCGTTGACGCGCGTGATGATGTCATGGGGCCCGCGCGGGTCGAGCTCGTCCGCGGTGACGATCCACGGGCCGATGCTGCCGGAGCGGTCGAAGTTCTTGCCCTGCGTGACGTTGAACTTGCCGTGGCGCAGCCAGTCGCGGATCGTGCCCTCGTTGCACAGCGTCATGCCGAAGATGTGCGCCCAGGCTTTTTCGCGCGGAATGTGACGGCCGCCCTGGCCGATCACGATGACGAGTTCGCCTTCGTAATCGAGCTGATCCGAAACCTTGGGCTTCTCCAGCGGTTGACCGGAGCCTGTCATCGAGGACATGCTGCGCACGAACAGGCTGGGATATTTGGGCAGGTCCGAGCTGTCCTTGTACTCGGCGTTGCGCTCGGCGTAATTGACACCGATGCACCACAGCTTCTCCGGCGCCAGCACCGGCGGAAGCAGCACGAGATCGTCGAGTGCGTGGTCCGGCTTTTGTCCGGCGATGGCTTCCTGCGCGTCCGCCAGCGCGTTGGCCGCAATCAGCGCCCTCACGTCGGAGAAGTCGCGGCCGATCCGCCTGGTCAGATCGACGACACCGCCTTCAACGGCGGCACCATAGCGCGGCTCTCCGTCCAGAAGATAACTCACGAGTCGCATTGTCGTTCTCCAATGGTCTTGACGGCGCGGCCCAAGGCTGCGCGCTTACTCGGTCGATTTGGGAGTCTGGAACACGCCGCGCAGCGTCACGATCTCGCCGAGCCGGGCGTAACGCGGCCCGCCGATGCGCGCGATCGGGTCGAGCGCCGCTGTCTCGACCTTGCCGTCGTTCACGAGGCCGTCGCGAATGTGGAACATCACGACCTCGCCGACGATGAGCCGGCTGCGGGCATCGCCGAATTCGAGGCATTGCCGGAAACGGCATTCCATCGCGACGGGTGCAACGCTAAGCCGCGGCACCTTGATGCGCTCGCTCGGATGCGTCTCCAGGCCAAGCTCCGCGACCTCGCTGATCTCAGGCGGATGCTCGACGGAGCTGTCGTGCACGGCCTGCATCAGCGGGGTATCGGCGATGTGGATGACGTATTCCTCGGTGTCGAGGATGTTGTGCGCGGTGTCCTTGTAGTCCGCGCCCTTGCGGCCGACGCTGATGGCCAGCATCGGCGGCTTCTGCGAGACGAAGGTGAAGGCGCTGAACGGTGCGAGGTTGAGCACGCCTGAGCGCGACAGGCTCGTCACCCAGGCGATCGGACGCGGCACCACGATGCCGGTCATCAGCCGGTAGATGCGCTCGGCGCCGAGCTCAGCGGGGTCGATCCGCATCGATCAATCCGCCTTGATGTTGGCCTTGCGCACGATCGGAATCCATTTGGCGTCCTCGCGCTCGAGATAGGCCTTGAACTCGTCCGGCGTCATCGCGACGGCTTCTCCGCCGAGCTTCTCGAACCTGTCGACCACGGCCGGGTCTTTCAGGATCCCGGTCAGCGCCTCGTGCAGCTTGTCGATAACAGGCGCCGGCGTGCCTGCCGGTGCGAACAAGCCGGTGAAGGTCTGGCCGTCAAAATCCTTGTAGCCGAGTTCAGTGAAGGTCGGCACGTCAGGCAGCGACTTCAGGCGGTGCGGGCTGGTGACGGCCAGCGCCCGGAACAGGCCGGCCTTGATGTGCTGCAGGCTGACCGTGAGCTGGTCGAACGCGAACTGCACCTGGCCGCCGAGCAGGTCGTTGACCGCAGGCGCATTGCCGCGGTAGTGCGCGGTGACCCATTGCAGATCGAGGCTGGACTGCATCAGCTCGCTGAGCAAATGGTTGGTGGTGCCGGGACCGGGCGAGGCCATCGTCAGCTTGCCGGGCTCGCGCTTGGCGAGGTCGATGAATTCCTTGAATGTGGTCGCCTGCACGGAGGGATGAACCTCGAGCACCAGCGGCGTCATCGAGATCGTCGTGATCGGAAGGAAGTCCTTCTTCCAGTTGTAGGCGTCGCGCCTGTTGATCTCGGTTGCGAACAGCACCGGGCCGTTGGCGCCGACGAACAGCGTGTAGCCGTCGGGCGCCGATTTCGCAAAAGCCTCGCCCGCGATCATGCCGCCGGCGCCGGCCTTGTTCTCGATGATGAAGGGCTGGCCGAGCTTTTCCTGAAGCTTGTCGGCGATGATGCGCGCCGCGCTGTCAACATTGCCGCCGGCCGGATAGGGCACGATCAGCTTGACGTTGCGCGCCGGCCATTGCTGGCCCGAGGCAGGTCCCGCCAGCATCGTCGCTGCGGCAGCCATGGCAATCCAGATTAATCTCATGTTAACCTCCCGGCAGCGCTTGCCATTCCAAGCCGCTTGCAATTCCAAGTCGCTTCCAATTCCAAGTCGCTTCCAATTCCAAGTCTTCGAATTCGACGTCGAATGCCCAGACGTTGCTTATGGCATCTCGATCGGAGCGCAATCTCCGAATGCGCGCTTTACCTGTCGAGTGAATTGTGGCGTTCTTGTCCATATTATGGACAGGAGGACTTCCGCAAAATCCGCCCGCCGCATGACGGAACCGCGACAAGGCGCGCAGGCGATCCGGCGCGCGCTGGCGGTGCTGCGTATTCTTGCCGCAGGCCGCGAAGACGGCGTGCCGCTGGCCGAGGTGGTGCGGGCGACCGGCCTCACCCGTCCGACCGTGCATCGCATCGTCCATGTGCTGATCGAGGAAGGCATTGTCGAACGGCACGACAAAACCGGCCGCTACGCGATCGGCAATCAGGTGCCGGAGCTCGCGCTCGCACGGGCCCGACCGTCGCGGCTGCTGATCGCCGCCAATCCGTCGCTGCAACGTGCGTCGACCGAGATCGGCGACATGCTGTTCCTGACGGTACGGACCGGCAACGACACGCTGTGCGTCGATCGCAGGATCGGCGTCTATCCGATCCAGGTGCTGTCGATCGAGGTCGGCGCGCGGCGGCCGCTCGGCGTCTCCAGCGCAGGCGTCGCCATCCTCGCCGCGATGCCGGCGCAGGACGCGCGAAAAATCGTCGCAGCCAACGAGACGAGATTCGAGGCCTATCGGACCGACGTTGCGACGGTACTGGGCGAGGTCACCGCCGCGAGACGGCTGGGATACGGCATGAGGGAGATCGGCCTGGTGCAGGGTACGAAATCGATCTCGACCTGGATCAAGACCCCGGACGGCCGCCCCGCTGCCGCGATGACCGTCTCCGCCGTTCGGACGAGGCTCGGCCCGCGGCGCGAACAGGAGGTCGCGGAGATTTTGCTGCGGGAGGCGCGCGCGATCGAGCAGGCGATCCGGGGCGGTGTTGCCTAGGACGTGTACTCATAACGTCGGCTTGCCAACGCAAACCGGAAGTCTCCCCCCTCGGGCGTGATCCGCGGCTTGTGACCCATCGCCACCGCTGAGGCGGTGCCGCTACATGTCGGTTTAGCGAGGTAGACCGGAAGTTTGCGGTGGAGCGCTAGACCGACGCTTTTGACCCACAGAAGACGTGGGGCTGTCTCGTTGGCAGCCTCTTTTCAGGTCAAATCTCGGCCTCTCTAACCCTCAGGTCTTCAAGTCAATCGTGGCTGCCGCTGGGTTTGATCCGGATTGAGCTCAGCAGCGTTGCGGCGGCGATCATCAGCAGGATGCCTGCGAGACTGAGCGCGATCTGCATTGCAAGACCATTCGAGATGTCGACCAGCGCTATTTGGCTGGCGAGCGCCAGCAGAACACCGAGACAATAGATTGCCAGCGAGTTCTCCCCACAGCGGATCGCTGCGCGCATCAGTGGCATCGGCAGTCCTTGCCAATTGCGAGGTACGAGCCATACCGCCAAAATCGCAAGCGCCAAAAAATGCAGCAGCCGCAAGGGGGCGAGATCCGATTTGTCGACTTGGTAAACCACATAGGCGAGCGCTTGTGGGACCAGATCTTCCAGTACCGTGAGCCACCAACTCAACGCGACGATCAGGCTAAACGTCAGATAGAGAACTGCAAGTACAAGTGCCATGCGACAGGTCATCCAAGGTCCGACTCCCTTGCCCGCAATGACACACCAGGCGCCGAGCACAACCAGCAACTGCCAAGCCAGCGGGTTGAAGAACCACACGCTGTCGGGCCATGCCGGGACGGTCCAGCCGAAGACGTGCACCAGCACATAAAGCAAGAGCGACGCGCCGAGTGTCACGTTCGGCGCTCGCAGCAGCAACCACAATAAGGGTGCAAACAAAAGATGATAAACCACGAAGATCGGCAAGACGTCGGTATTGACCGGACGGTATTGCAGGATCGCCGCATGCGCGAGCGCCGCACCCGGATGTTCCAGCAAAAGGCGCGTGTTGCTCTCGTCCGCGATCCGGCCACCGCCGCTTAGGTAGACCATGATGGCGCAAGCCACGGTGAGCAGTAGAAATGCGGCATAAATATCCCAGCTTCGCCACAGCGTACGGGTGATGACGCCGGGCCAACCGTCGCGCGAGTGTGCGCTGCCGTAAGCCAGTGCGCAGGTCACCCCGGAGACGAACATGAATACTTCCGCGCTATCACTGAAACCGTAGTTCCGAAGCGTCAGCCAGCTTCCGATGTTGTTGGGGAAATGATTCAGAAAGATGCACCAGAGCGCGATGCCGCGGCAAGCATCGATGCGTAGGTCGCGGCCTGGCCCTTTCGGCTCCGGCAGCGCGCCTGCCAATGGCTTCGCAGCGGGTTCAGGCTGCGGATTCAGACTGCGCAACACCTTCGCATTGCGCTCGATTTCCGCCAGCGTCCGGCGAATGTTAATGTTCAGCGCAGTCCGATGCTTGACGAGGTCGACAGGCGCGTCATTAACGGAATACGATCGCATCGGCTCCCGAGCGTCGGACAGATCGATCGAACTGATGGCCACCATCTCGACGAAAGAGCTGCGGGGTGGCGGCGCAGGCACCATCATCATGGTGGCGACAGGCCGAAAGGACGGAAATGATAATTCTTCCATTCCTTCCATTAATTCTTCGTCGGTAATCACTTCATACGAGCCAGCCGGTAATATCCGCTCGAAGCTTGTGATCCGAAATGGGTGCTCGAACTCCACCGTTTCACGTCGTGATCGGGTCATCGTCATGATCATCCTCGCACGTTGGCGAGGACGCGCCGGGACAGCGGATAGCAGCTGGCATATAGAGGCGATCTCCCGGATGCTGAACGCTCAATGACGAGGCTATTCCGCACTTCGGGCGAAAGCGGTTCCACTGCAAACCGAAACCGGAAACTCTGCCTCAGAGCCTTGCGCGTCCGGATTAATAGTTATCGAATATTCGTTGCCGTCCCGGCAGCCAATGCGCCAAGCATCGACCCCAGATTCGCTGCCGCCTTGATACATGGTCCGAACAACAGCACCACAGGCCTGCTTTCTATTCTTCAAAACGGACGTCCAGAAAGCGAGATGCTTAGCCTGATCCAGTGCAAGTATCCTCATCGTCCTTTTGTTAGCGGCGTGGGCCGTTCTGAAAGGCTCGGGAGCTACGACCTCGGGTGGCATGGCTGTTGTTGTAGTGGCAGCCGCATTTCTAAAATACGGATCGGCATCCAGAACAAACCATAGGACGGCGAAGCTCGCGACAGCCGCCAAAGAGAGAATAGGCGATCGCTGCATCATGTCTCTCCCTCCCGGAGATCGAGACATTGGTGGCCATCGCGGCGTCGCGAAGGCCCGAGAAACCTAACGAAATATGGTACTTCGTGAACAGCACTGATCGCTGCAACCGCCCAGGAACTGAGCCCTAAATTTTGATAGGTAGTGGCACAGCGGGGATGTCGCAGTTGCGGCAGCGGGTTCAAGCAGCGGCACTGACGTGTCGCGAAAAGATGCCAAGATGGGGCTGACTGATACCTTTTGGAGCCGCGTCAGCTCGGCTCGAACCTTGCGTGTGGTTGCGTTGCCGAGCGAAGAACCCAGCAGGAGATGTCGGATTCGGCCCCACGCGACCTAGTCGATCGCAAGAGCATGATCTGATCAACGGCAAACACAACTCACGATTTATGAACGCGCGGAGGTTTCACACAACCGCCGGGGCATCGAAGGGCACCGGCGCGCGAGACTGGCTCAGATCGCATGACGCGCAGCACGAGCGAAATGTCTCTTCCTGGCCCATCTGCGACCTCGGAGGCCATCCGCTCTTCGGCCGATGTTGGCGGTAAACCGGACATCAGGCGGCCAGCCGCTTATTGAGTCATGGCCTAGCGGATGGTCCACTCCCCCGCATGCGAGGAGAAAGGAGCGTCCTGCCGTTGCAGCCACGGGCTCGCATCACACTCTCGTTGCGAGCCGCGGCGCGCCGGAGTCAATGGGCTGACGTTCCCCGCCATTTTGTGGCACAAGAGCCGCCTCCGCCGATTGACCAACGAGGCCACGCATGCCCGCGCCAAAACCGCCCGCCTTCGAGACCCTGAGCCTGCATGCGGGCCAGCATCCGGATCCCGCGACCGGCGCCCGCGCGGTGCCGATCTACCAGACCACGTCCTACGTGTTCCAGGATTCCGATCACGCCGCCGCGCTGTTCAATCTCGAGCGTGCCGGCCACATCTATACGCGCATCTCCAATCCCACCACCGGCGTGCTGGAGGAGCGGCTCGCGGCGCTCGAGGGCGGCGTCGGCGCGATCTGCACCGCCAGCGGCATGGCCGCGCTGCATCTAGCCATCGCGACGCTTCTGAACGCCGGCGACCACATCGTGGCATCGAGCTCGCTCTATGGCGGCACGATCAATTTGCTGGCGCACACATTGCCGCGCTTCGGCATCACCACAACTTTTGTGAAGCCGCGCGATCTCCATGCATTCCGCGCGGCGATCAAGCCGAACACGAAACTGGTAATCGGCGAGACCATCGGCAATCCCGGGCTGGAGGTGCTGGACATTCCGAAGGTCGCGGCGATCGCGCATGATGCGAAGATCCCGCTGCTGATCGACAACACCTTTGCCACGCCCTATCTCAGCCGTCCGATCGAGCTCGGCGCCGACCTCGTCATGCATTCGGCGACCAAATGGATCGGCGGCCACGGCATCGCCATCGGCGGCGCCATTATCGACGGCGGCCGGTTTGATTGGCGTTCATCCGGAAAATTCGGCGTGCTGACCGAGCCCTATGGCGGCTATCACGGCATCGTCTTCGACGAGCAGTTCGGCACAGCTGCCTTCATCATGCGCGCGCGCACCGAAGGCCTGCGCGATTTCGGCGCCTGCCTGTCACCGACCAACGCGTTCCAGCTGTTGCAGGGCGTGGAGACGCTCGGCGTGCGCATGGACCGCCACATCCAGAACACGCATCTCGTGCTGGAAGCGCTGAAAGCCAACAAGGCCGTGGATTGGGTGCTGCATCCCTCGCTGGAGGACCACACGGACTACCAGCTCGCAAAGCAGTTGCTGCCGCGCGGCGCCGGCTCGATCGTCTCCTTCGGCATCAAGGGCGGTCGGCCCGCGGGCCGCAAGTTCATCGAATCGCTGCGCATGATCAGCCATCTCGCCAATGTCGGCGACGCCAAGACGCTGGTGATCCACCCCGCCTCGACCACGCACCAGCAGATGGACGCCGCGCAACTCAAGGCGTCCGGCATCGGCGAGGAATTGGTACGGCTGTCGGTCGGCATCGAGGCGGCAAGCGACATCATCGACGATCTTGCGCAGGCGCTGCGCATCTCGCAAAAGGTCTGACACCATGAAGCTTTCCGTCAACGGCGCCGAGGTGTTTGTCGCAACCGGCGGCCGCGACTTCGACAAGTTCCTGCCTGCGGTCGTCTTCCTCCATGGCGCCGGCTTCGATCGTTCGACCTGGGCCCTGCACACGCGCTGGTTCGCCCATCACGGTTTTGCCGTGCTGGCGCCTGATATGCCCGGTCACGGCCGCTCGTCCGGGCCTTCGCTTGGCAGCATCGCCGAGATGGCCGACTGGACGGCCGCGCTGCTCGATGCGGCCGGAGTTACGAAGGCGCATCTGATCGGCCATTCCATGGGATCGCTGATCTCGCTGGAGACGGCGGCACGGCATCCCGAAAAAGTCTCCGCACTGAGCCTGATCGGCACGGCCGCGACCATGACGGTCGGCCCGGATCTGCTGAAGGCCGCCGAGGCCAACGACCAGGACGCGCTCGACATGGTCTCGATCTGGGGCCTCGGCTTCAACGCCGAACTCGGCGGCAGCCTCGCACCGGGCCTGTGGATGCATGGCGGCGCGCAGGCCGTGTTGAAGCATTGCGAGCCGGGCGTGCTGTTCAGGGATTTGTCGGCCTGCAATGCTTACGCGAATGCGCTTCAAGCCGCCGCGAGCGTGAAGGTGCCAGTCACACTCATCCTCGGCGAGCGAGACATGATGACACCAGTGAAGGCCGGCAAGGCGCTCGCGGCGGCGATCCCGCATGCGAAGACCGTCGTCGTGCCGGGCGCCGGCCACATGATCATGGCCGAACGCCCGGATGAATTGCTGGCGGCGCTCAGGAACTGAAAGGATCGATCGTCCATCTTGCGCGTTGCGGTCAGACATCCCTGTGAAATCCAGAGGGAACTGGACCTATGCCAAGACAGCAAGTCATTCGCAAAGCCAGACAAGACAAGCGTGCCGGTAAATCGGCAAGCACGCAGGCCGGCGAATTCGTCAAGGACGAGATCGACAAGATCCGCAAAGGCAAGCACGGCGCGCGCTCGACGCGGCAGGCTGTCGCCATCGGTCTGTCCGAGGCGCGCCGGGCCGGCGTCGATCTGCCGCCGCCGCGAAAAGGACGCGTCAAGAAGGCGACGCGCCGCAGCGCCAAATATGCCTACGAGGTCGGCCAGGGCAAGCGCACTCCGAAGCGCCGGCCGCGCGTGTCGCGGGCCGTCGAGGAGGTTTTGAAAAAGGAGCCGCGCTCGACCGCATCGCGCAGTGCATTGTCGAAGCAGGGCAAGCGTGCCGCGGGCCGGCGAACGGCTGCGTCGCGTTCGGCCGCGGCGCGCAAGGCGAGCCGCACCAAGGGCGCCAACGTCCGCTCAGCCGCCGCAAAGAAGGCGGCACGCACCAGGGTGCGCCGCCGGAGTTGAGTCTCGTTTCGCTCAGGAACCCGGCGTCCACTTCCAGACGATGTCGGACACGTTGACCGGCTTCGGAATCAGGCCAAGCTTTGCAAAACGGTCGGCGACCGCCTGCTGGCTCTTGGTCACCTCGGCGTCGAGCGGCACCACGCGATAGGTGGAGCGATTGACGAAGCGGCGGACCGCTTCGATGTCGACGCCGGTCGCCTCGGCCTGTGCCTTTGCGACCTCCTCGTGATGCGACTCCGCCCACACGCCTTCAGACGCAAAGGCCGTATTGAGCTTTGCGACCAACGAGGGATACTTCTCGACGAAATCGGTGTTGGCGATGTAGTAGGCGTTCGGCTTGTGCACATCCTTGTCGAAGACGAGAACGCGAGCGTTCTCCTTCAATTCGGCGAGCGCCAAATAAGGATCCCAGATCGACCAGGCATCGACCGAGCCCTTGACGAAGGCCGCCGTCGCATCGGCCGGCGCGAGCGGCGCCGGGGTGATATCGGACCAGGACAGGCCTCCCTTTTCGAGCGCCACGACCAGGAGATTGTGTGCGCTCGATCCTTTGCCGAAGGCGATGCGCTTGCCCTTGAGGTCCGCCAGCGTCTTGATCGGCGAATCCTTCGGCACGATGATCGCTTGATTGTCGCCGTCGGACTTCACGGCCGCCACATAGCGGATCCTGGCGCCGCCGGCTTGCGCGAAGATCGGCGGCGTATCGCCGACAAAGCCGAAATCGACGCTGCCGACATTGATGGCCTCCAGCAGCGGCGGGCCGAACTGGAAGTCGATCCATTTGATCTCGATGCCGAGCGGCTTGAAGGCGCTTTCGAGCGTTTGACGTTGGCGAACCGCAGGGAAGAAGCCGCCCTTCTGCGTACCGATGCGGATTTCGACCGGCTTGTCCTCAGCGCGCGCCGGTGCGGCAAAGGCGGCCGCGAGCAGAAGCGTCGTTGCGAGAATGTGTCGTCGATTGATCATGACGTGGCCCTTTCGGTGGGATCAGTTGGCGAAAAGTTGGGAATTCGCGCGCCGGCTTCGTTCGGAGAACACGGCACGGGCAGCACGCTCGGCTTGGCGCGCCGAACGGAACTGCCGGCCTTCGAGACTGTCGAACAGGCGCTCGGAGGAGAAGAAGCGAAAGCCGCGCTGATCCCTCGTGACGATGCCGGCGGCGCGGTCGTGGATTTCGATGATGTAGGCGTTCGACCGAGTTTGGGACATGACTGCTCGCTCGCCGGGGGCTCGGCGTTCCTGTCTTGAGATTTGCTGCGTGAGGTGCTGTGAGGTGGCGCTCAGCAGCAACAACAGGCGCCGGTTGCCGCCGAGAAACAGCGCCGCGTCATGCACGCATGCATATCGTTATTGTTGCGCTGGTGATCGGTTCTCATATCGCGGCTTCGGCTCGAGGAGCAGTTTCGATGCTGCGAATATCGAGGGATTGACGCGTTCGGTCAATGAAATGGGTATCCATATTTGCCACTGGCGCGCATCGGCACTTCTCCCGCTGCGAGCGCAGGTAAACGAATTTATCTCGCGATGAGTTCAACGCCGGTGCACGGCCGGCCGTGGTACTGTCCGCTCCATAAGCAACAGCTGACAGGGAGGCCCGATCATGGCGGAGGTTCTGAAGGGACGCACCGCGCTCGTCACCGGGGGCTCGCGCGGAATCGGTGCTGCGGTCTGCCGCGCGCTGGCCGAGGCCAGTGCGGCCGTGGCGATCAACTGCCGCGAGCGGATCGGGCAGGCCGAGCAACTGGCGGATGAGATCGGCAAGCGCGGCGGCCGCGCCATCGCCGTCGCTGCGGACGTATCGCAGCGC
The DNA here is from genome assembly GCF_040547985.1 of Bradyrhizobium sp. LB14.3. NCBI lineage: Bacteria > Pseudomonadati > Pseudomonadota > Alphaproteobacteria > Hyphomicrobiales > Nitrobacteraceae > Bradyrhizobium > Bradyrhizobium sp. LB14.3. Next base: position 210,532 of record NZ_JBEPQT010000004.1, on the reverse strand, counting down.
GAGGCCGTGACCGCGATGGTCGACCGCGCCACGGCCGAGCTCGGCCCCATCGACATCCTCGTCAACAATGCGGGTATCGCCATCACGCGCGGCATCGACGATCTCACCGAGGACGATTTCGACCGGACGATCCTGGTCAACCTGAAATCCGTCTTCCTGTGCACGCAGGCGGTGCTGCCGACGATGCGCGCGAAGAAATGGGGCCGCATTGTCAACATCTCCTCCGGTGCCGCGCGCGGCGCCGGCGCGATCGGACCGCACTACAACGCGTCCAAGGCCGGCCTGGAGGGCCTGACGCGCGGCTATGCGGCGCGGCTGGTGAAGGAAGGCGTCACCGTCAACGCGGTGGCGCCGTCGCTGATCGAGACCGACATGATGAGTGGCCAGCCGCAGCTCGTCAGCCGCATTCCGCTCGGCCGCTTCGGCACGGCGGAAGAAGTAGCGAAGGCCGTGATGCTTCTGGTCGACAACGCCTACATGACCGGGCAGACGGTCGCGCTCAGCGGCGGCATGGCGTTCAATTAGGGGCAGCACTCGCAGCGAGCTCCCCCTTCACTCTCTCCTCCAGGACGGGGCTATCGCATATGAAGAAAAACGTGGCGGGGAGCTCGCCTGCGGCCATCCTTCGAGACGCCCGCCTCACGGCGGGCCCTCAGGATGAGGTCGCGTTTCGCGGCGAGATGATCCTCATGGTGAGGAGCCCGCCAAAGCGGGCGTCTCGAACCATGCAGGCCGAGCACGTCACGCGACCTCAGAGCCCCTCTCCCCGCACGAGCAGGACGAGGAAGACGAGAGAGCGTCACCACATCGTCGCGGCCGCGCGCTCCGGCCAGATTCGGTCATACTCCGCACCGCCGATCTTGTTCTCGCTCATCTCGGCGAGGATCTGCCCCGGTGTCGGCAGCGTCTTGGGGTCGATACGCTTGTCGGGATTCCAGAGGTCGGAGCGGACGATGGCGCGGGCGCACTGGAAGTAGATTTCGTCGACCGTCATCACCATGACACTACGCGGCGCCTTGCCTTCGACCTTGAACGAGGCGAGCAATTCGGGATCGATGGAAAGATGCGCCCGGCCGTTGGCTCGAACCGCATTGCCGGAGCCGGCGATCAGGAACATCAGCGACACCCTGGGGTCACGCACGATGTTGCGCAGGGAATCGACGCGATTGTTGCCGCGGCGATCCGGCAGCATCAGCGTCTTCGGGTCATGAATGCGGACGAAGCCGGGGAGATCGCCGCGCGGCGAGCAGTCGATGCCCTCGGGTCCGATGGTGGCAAGCGCGGCGAACGGCGCTTTTTCGATGAAGACCCGATAGAGCGGGGTGACGTGGTCGGCGACTTTCACGGTCGAGGCGTCGTTGGTGACGCCGTAGATGGCCTCCAGCTGCTCGACCGTTTCGATCACCGACATTCCAGCCTCCTTGGTGCGCCGGCCGCTATTCGTGCCAGCATTCATTCCTGATCACGCGCACGAGATGGCCGCTGTGATATTCGGCGCTGCCCGCGTTGAGGATGGTGACATCGGCATTGTCCGACGCGTCGACGCTGCGCGACAGCCTCTCCGCGACGTTGCCGTCGCTAATGCGCGCTCGGGCGGCAAGCCGCTGCGCCAGCACATCCGGCGGCGCCGTGATCGCGACCACGACGACGTTTGCATACGCTTGACGCAGTGCGCCAATGATGGTGCGTGAAACGTTGATGACGACAGCGCGCCCGGCACGGATATCGTCGTTGATCTCAAGCGGCAAAGCGTAGGAATGCCCGTGCGCCTCCCAATGCACGGCAAAATCGCCGTGCTCGCGCGCGCGCCGGAATTCGTCGGCGCTCACCGCGACATTGTCCTCGTCAGCGGAGGATTCGCGCGTCACGACACGGCGCGGAAAGACGACGTCGCGATCATCGACACAAGCCGCCTGCGCGAGCCGCAGCAAGGTGTCCTTGCCGGCGCCGCTGGGGCCGACCACGAGCACGAGCCGCCCGGGTCCAATCCCGCCTGTCGCGTCCTGCGCCATGGTCACAGTCTCGCTCATGCGACACGGCTTCCTTCGCGCCAGACGCTGCGGACGACGGGAACACTGCCCGCGACGTGCACGCGGATCAGATCGGCGCGCTTGCCGATCGCGACCTCGCCGCGATCGGTGAGGCCAACCGCTTCCGCAGGCGCCTTCGTCACGGTGCGAACCGCCGCCGAAAGGCTGATGGCGGGCACGTGCTCAGGCAAATGCAGCGCAGCCATCAGGAGGCTCGAGGGAATGTAATCCGACGACAGAATATCGAGCAGGCCTTCGCGGGCGAGATCGACCGCGGCGATGTTGCCGGAGTGCGAGCCGCCGCGCACGACGTTCGGTGCGCCCATCAGGATGTCGATGCCGGCCTGGTGCAGGCTGCGCGCGGCCTCCAGCGTGGTCGGGAACTCGGCGACCGAAACGCCATCGCGCAGGGCGTCCGCGACGTTTTCCTCGGTGGTGTCGTCATGGCTGGCGAGCGGGATCTTGTACTCATGCGCCAGCGCCACGATCTCACGCATGTTGGCCGCGGCATAAAGCTTCTGATATTCGAAGCGCTTCGCGAACAGCTCGTCGAGCTCGGCATCGGTCTTGCCGCCACCCTTGCCGCGATAATAGTCACGCAGCTTGACCTCGTCGCGGAACTGGCGCTGGCCGGGCGTGTGGTCCATCAGCGACATGAGCCGCACGTCGGGACGGTCGATCAGCTCCTTGGCCTCCTCGACCACGCTCGGCATCGGGATTTCGCAGCGCAGATGCAGGAAGTGGTCGGCGCGCAGCAATTTGGCATCGCGCGCGGTCGCGATCGCGGCGGCAAGCACGCCGGCGCGGCCATCGACTTCTTCAGCGCCGTCCTCGCGCCAGACCCGGAGCGAGTCGAACACCGTGGTGATGCCCGATGTCGCGAGCTGGCCGTCATAGGAGACGACGGCAGCAACCGGATTCCAGAACACTTTTGGCCGCGGCACGTAATGCGCTTCGAGATGGTCGGTGTGGAGCTCGATCAGGCCGGGCATGATCAAATCGCCGCCGGCATCCTCGGCGCCCGCGGGCGCCCTGCCCTCACCGATCTCGGCAATGCGTCCGTCCGCGAGAGCGAGCCAGCCCTGCTCGATCACCCGTTCCGCCAACACGATCCTGGCGTTGGCGATCACGATGTCGTTCGGCTTGGCGTTCATTTCCCTCTTCCTTCAGGCGGCGGCGGCAAAGCTGGTGACGTCGACGATGCGGTCGGCAATCAGATGACGGATTTCGTCGTCATGGACAATGGCGACCATGGCGACGCCCTGGCGCTTCTTTTCGGCGACCAGCTCGACCACGACGGCGCGGTTTGCGGCATCTAACGAGGCGGTTGGTTCGTCGAGCAGCAGGATCGGCAGATCCGAGATGAAGCCGCGCGCGATGTTGACGCGCTGCTGCTCGCCGCCGGAGAAGGTCGCGGGCGGAAGCTGCCAGAGCCGCTCGGGGATATTGAGACGATGCAGCAATTGGCCGGCACGGGCTTGCGCCTCCGCGCGCGCCAGGCCGTTGACGATCAGGGGCTCGGCGACCACGTCGACGGTCGCGACGCGCGGCACCGCGCGCAGGAACTGGCTGACGTAGCCGATGGTTGCGCGGCGGACGTTGAGGATCTGGCGCGGATCGGCCGTGGCGAGATCGATCACCGCGCCGCGATGGCGGATGCCGATGCGGCCGGAGTCGCAGCGATAATTGCCGAAGATCATCTTCAGGATCGACGATTTTCCGGCGCCTGACGGCCCCGACAGCACGACGCATTCGCCGGGATTGACGTGGAAGGTCACGCCGCTGACGACAGGCAGCTCGATGCCACCCTGCAGGTGCATCGTGAAGGTCTTGTTGGCGTCGGCGATGTCGATCATGGCGGTCATTAGAAAACTCTTCCTGGCAGGCTCATGGCGGCAGAATCGAGGAGACGAGGAGCTGGGTATAGGGCTCGCGGGGGTCGTCGAGCACCTGGTCGGCGAGGCCGGTCTCGATGACGCGGCCCCCCTTCATCACCATCACGCGGTGCGACAGCAGGCGCGCGACCGCGAGATCGTGGGTGACGATGATGACGGCCAGACCAAGCTCGGCGACGAGGCTGCGCACGAGGTCGAGCAGGCGGGCCTGGACAGAAACATCGAGGCCGCCGGTCGGCTCGTCCATGAAGACGAGACGCGGCTCGGTGACGAGGTTGCGGGCGATCTGAAGACGCTGGCGCATGCCGCCGGAATAGGTGCGCGGCGCATCGTCGATGCGTGCGGTGTCGATCTCGACGCGACTCAGCCAGTCCGACGCGGTATCACGGATGCGGCCGTAGTGATTCCAGCCCACCGCCATCAGCCGCTCGCCGACATTGGCGCCGGCCGAGACCGCCATGCGCAGACCCTGCGCGGGATCCTGGTGCACAAAACCCCAATCGGTGCGGAACAGGAAGCGCCGCTCGGCCTCGCCCAGCGTGGCAAGATCGCGGGTGACGCCGTCACGCGTCCGATAGGACACCTGGCCGCCGCTGGCTGCGAGCTGTCCCGACAGGAGCTGGAGCAGCGTCGACTTGCCCGAGCCAGATTCGCCGACGATCGCCAGCACTTCGCCGGGATAGAGCGAGAACGACACATCGCGGCACGCGGCGATACGGCCATAAGATTTGCTGAGTGACTTGGCGAGGAGCAGGGGCTGGTCGTTTTCGCGCATGTCGGGATCAGCCAAGTCTTGATCAACCATGTGAGCCCGCCTTCTCCTTGTACGGCGCGGCGCTCAGGCTGCCGTGATGGCCCGCGGCCTGGCGGCCCTCGCAATAGTCGGTGTCGGAGCAGACGAACATGCGCCCGCCTTTGTCGTCGGTCACGATCTCGTCGAGATAGGAATTTTCCGCCGCGCATAGCGCACAGGGCGCGTTGAAGCGATACGGCTCGAAGGGATGGTCTTCGAAGTCGAGCGACACGACCTGCGTATAGGGCGGGATCGCATAGATGCGCTTCTCGCGGCCGGCGCCGAACAATTGCAGCGCCGGGCAATTGTCCATCTTGGGATTGTCGAATTTCGGCGTCGGCGACGGGTCCATCACGTAGCGCGCGTTGACCTTCACGGGATAGGCGTAAGCCGTCGCGATATGGCCGAAGCGGGCGATGTCCTCGTAGAGCTTGACATGCATCAGGCCGTATTCGGCGAGCGCATGCATGCGCCGCGTCTCGGTCTCACGCGGTTCGAGGAAACGCAGCGGCTCCGGAATCGGCACCTGATAGACCAGCACCTGATTCTCGTGCAGCGGCGTCTCCGGGATGCGGTGGCGGGTCTGGATCACGGTTGCATCTTCCGTCGCCGTCGTCGTGGCGACGCCGGCGGTCTTGGCAAAGAACTTTCGGATCGAGATCGCGTTGGTGGTGTCGTCGGAGCCCTGGTCGATCACCTTCAGCACGTCCTGGGGCCCGAGGATCGCAGCGGTCACCTGCACGCCGCCGGTACCCCAGCCATAGGGCATCGGCATCTCGCGACTGGCGAACGGCACCTGATAGCCGGGGATCGCGATCGCCTTGAGGATCGCGCGGCGGATCATCCGCTTGGTCTGTTCGTCGAGATAGGCAAAGTTGTAGGTGGGCGCGTTCATTCCGCGGCCTCCTTCATGGCGTCGGCATTGGCATCGGCGGATGCTTCAGAAAACTCCTGGCGCAGCTTGCGCAACAGGCCGAGCTCGGACTGGAAGTCGACATAATGCGGCAGCTTCAGATGCTCGACGAAGCCGGTCGCCTGGACGTTGTCCGAATGCGACATCACGAATTCCTCATCTTGCGCCGGGGCGAGTGCCTCTTCGCCGAGTTCGCGCGCGCGCAACGCGCGGTCGACCAGCGCCATCGACATGGTCTTGCGCTCGCTCTGGCCGAAGGCGAGGCCATAACCGCGGGTGAAGCACGGCGCTTCCGTCGCAGAGCCCTTGAACTGGTTGACCATCTGGCACTCGGTGAGCTCGATCGAGCCGAGCGGAACGGCGAAGCCGACGTCTTCCGCCGAAAATTCGACTTCGACCTCGCCGAAGCGGATCTCGCCGGCGAAAGGATGATTGCGGCCATAACCACGCTGGGTGGAATAGCCCATCGCCAGCAGAAAACCTTCGTCGCCACGCGCGAGATTTTGCAGGCGCAGGTCACGATCCGCGGGAAAATTGAGCGGCTCGCGGGTGAGGTCGCCGACGCGGGCGCCCTCCTCGGCCTGCGGCGAGGATTCGATAAGGCCGTCGCGGCCGAGGATGTCGGTCACCCGCGGCGTTGGCGCTGTCGACGCTTCGGCCGTCGCGGGCGCTTCCGGCACAAAACCCTCGGCGAGCGAGGGATCGAGCAGGCGGTGGGTATAATCGAAGGTCGGGCCGAGGATCTGGCCACCGGGAATGTCCTTGAACGTCGAGGACACCCGCCGCTGCACCCGCATCGCGCCGGTCTCGACCGGCTCGCTGGCGCCGAAGCGCGGCAGCGTGGCGCGGAAGGCGCGGACCAGGAAGATCGCCTCGATCAGATCGCCACGCGCCTGCTTGATTGCGAGCGCCGCGAGCTCGCGGTCATAGAGCGAGCCTTCGCTCATGACGCGGTCCACGGCGAGGCCAAGCTGCTCCGAGATCTGGTCGAGGGAAATTTCCGCAACGCTTTGGTCGCCGCGCCGCGCACTGGCGAGCAGGCGATGGGCGTTCTCGATGGCGCGTTCGCCGCCTTTGACTGCGACATACATGCGGCTAGCTTCCCTTGTTCACGACACGCGTGGTGCGGGGGATCGCAACCACGGCGTCATCGGCGACCAGCACCACATCGGTGCCGCGCGGAAACAGCGTCTCATTGACACGCAGGCGCTCGAACAGGTCGAACGGCCTGATCGAGGCCTGGAGCGTCGCGACACCGTCGATGCCGGGGCCGCGCAGCTCGAAGCTGCGCCCCGAGTCCAGGCTCTCGACCTGAAGGATCAATGTGGTCGAACGATCCGGATATTCGCTGGTGCCGAGCGCGAAGCGCTCGAGCGAAGGCAGTGCTCCGCCGTCGCTGATCAGCGCGAAGCCTGCGATCGAGGAATCCTGCACCACCGGCGCGCCGGTGTGGAACTTCAGCCATTTTGTCACGTCGGTGCTTTCCGACATGCGCGCATCGAGCCAGAGCGGCGTGTCGTGGTCGAACAGCGTCAGCGCGATCGCGGCGGTGCCGCGCATCATGATATGAGGCGCTCCTGATGTCGGCACGATGCGCTGGACCGACCCCGGCCGCGCCATCGCGTCCATGACCGAACGAAAGGTCGATTGCGCCGACAGCACCTTGTCAGCGAACCCCGGCGGCAGTTCCGCAATCGTGGTCATGATCTCACCCTTCACCGCGCACCATGGTGTAGAAATCAACCTTCGTCGCGGCGGTCTCGGCCGCCGCCTGCTTGCGCCTGACCATAAGCTGCTCACGCAACGGCGCGATAATTTCCCGCTCCACCGCGCCGCCGAAATCGCTGGACTGCACCAGCGCATCGCACAGCGCGATCAGCCGCGCCTTCTCACCGTCGCGACCGAGCGTGTAACCGAAACCGACCTCGCCGCTCGCCAGCCTGACCGCGGCGCGCGACACCGTCGCTTCGCCGAGATTGAACGGCGCACCGTCGCCGCCGACCCGGCCCCGCAGCATGACGAGGCCGTTTTCCGGCGCGCGCAGATCCTGATGCGCCGGCAGGGCGAGAGCGCGGAGGCGAGCGGCGATCTCGCCCGCCTCCGCGTGCGCCAGCACGGCCATTGCGGCCTTGCGCCGGGCTTGCTGATTGTTGTGCTGGGTCACCAAATCCACCGAACTTGTTTGCCGAATTTGCCGAATCCAAGTTGTCTATGATACTAGACAACTTGATACGGGAGCGCCATGACTGTTTCGTGACAAAGGCGTGATTTCTGGAGTAGCTTCCCGGCCACATGAGCATTCAGGACACAGCCTCCTCGGGCGTCGCGTTGTGGCGCCTCGTTGCCGACGGCATCGAGCGCGGCATCGCCGACGGCCGCTTTGTGGCCGGCGACAAGCTGCCGGGCGAGATGGAGATCGCTGAAACCTATCGCGTGAACCGCCACACAGTGCGGCGCGCGCTGGCCGCGCTTGCCGAGCGCGGCATCGTGCGGGCCGAGCGTGGCAGCGGAACCTATGTCGAGGCGCAGAAGCTCGCCTATCCGCTGCGCTCGCGGACCCGCTTCTCCGAGATCGTCGGCGCGGACGGCCGCGAACCGCATGGCCGGTTGATCGAGGCGTCCGATGATGCCGCGACCCGCGAACTCGCGCGGGAACTTGGATTGAAGGCCGGCGCACCACTGGTGCGGATCGAAGCGATGCGCCTCGCCGACCGCACGCCGATCTGCGTCTCCACCACCTGGCTGTCGGCGGAATTGTTTCCGGGGGCGGGCAATGTATTCGCCGCGACGCGCTCGATGACGAAACTGCTCGAGCATTACGGCGTCCGCGACTATCGGCGCGGCGCGACCCGCATCACCGCCGGCATCGTCGACGCAACCGACGCCGCACGGCTCGATCTGGCGCTGGGACGTCCGATCCTGGTGGTCGACGCGACCGACCACGACCTCGACGGCAAGCCGCTGGTGACCAAGCATTCGCGCTTCGCCGCCGAGCGGGTGGAATTTCTGGTGGAGTCGTAGCAACCATGAAATGGAGGCTACGGTGTCTGCGATTAAGCCACCGCCCTTCGCCCGATGATGGCGAAGCGCAGCTTGCTTGAGACGAAATCGATCGCGGCGACTGCCACCAGGATCATCAGGATCAGGAACGACACCTTCTGCCATTCCAGCACGCGGATTTGCTCAGCGAGCTGGAGCCCGATGCCGCCGGCGCCGACGATGCCGATGATGGTGGCCGAGCGCGTGTTCGACTCGATGAAATAGAGTACCTGGCCGGCGATGACCGGCAGGACCTGCGGCAGCAAACCGAAACGGATCTCGTGCAGCGCACTGCCGCCGGACGCGCGGATGCCTTCGACCTGCTTCTGGTCGGCGCCCTCGATCGCCTCCGAGAACAGTTTTCCGAAGGCGCCGAAGTCGGACACGGCTATGGCAAGCACGCCGGCAAACGGGCCGAGCCCGACCACGTTGATCCACACCAGCGCCCAGATCAGGGTATCGACGCCGCGAATCGAATCCAGGAAACGTCGCACCGGGAAGCGCAGAATGCTCGACGGCACCACGTTGCGGGCGGCCAACAGGCTGACCGGAAGCGCGAACACGGCGGCAAGCGTCGTGCCGAGCAGCGCAATCGACAGCGTCTCGCCCAGCGCCTTCAGATAGATCGGCAGCGACGAGCCGGGATCCGGCGGGATCATCATCAGGCTGATCCAGCCGAGCTGGTTGAGGCCCGCGAAGAACCGCGACGGCGAGAAATCGAGATCGACGAGGCCGTAGACCAGGATTGCGAACGCCGCGACGATCATCGCCGGCATCGCAAGCCGCGCGGAGGCCGGCCGGTCGAACATTTCAGGATAGCGCGCGCGAAGCGCTGCGGTGTCGATCTCCTGCCGCCCCGTCACGTCCGCGTCTCCCTGCCGAACAGCTGGCCGCGCAGCCAGCCGGTGCTGATGTCGATGACGAAGACCGCGACGATGATGGTGAGCAGGATCGCGCTGACGTCCGAGTAATAGAACTTGCGGATGGCGACGACGAGCTCCTGGCCGATGCCGCCGGCGCCGACGAAACCCATCACCGAGGCTTCCCGGACATTGACCTCGAAGCGCAGCAGCGCGTAGCTGGCATAGCCCGCGGTCACCTGCGGCACGACGGCAAAGCGCATGCAGGAGAGCCAGCTCGCACCGGTCGAGCGGATGCCTTCGACCGGCTTCATGTCGGCGTTCTCGACGATCTCCGAGAACAGTTTTCCGAGCGCGCCGGTGGAGTGGATCGCGATCGCGAGCACGCCGGCCATCGGCCCGAGCCCGAAGGCGATCACGAAGATCAGCGCGAAGACAATACCGGGCACGGTGCGGGCGAATTCGAGCAGGCGGCGCACCGTGAAGCGCAGCCAGGGCGACGGCGAGGTGTTTTCGGCCGCGAAGAAGTTGAGCGCGAAAGCGAACGTTGCACCGATCAGCGTGCCTACATAGGAGATCAACAGCGTCTCGCCGAGCATCCTCAGCCATTTGCGCCAGCCCCACAGCCACTCGCCGACATCGGTCCAAACCCGCTGGCCATTGTCGAGCGCGAAGATGCGGTCGAAATAGCTGAGGAAATTGCCGTAATGCGCGAACAGGGTGCGCAGGTTCACTTCCGCGCCGATCGCGGCAAGAAACAGTGCTGCGGCGAAGATCACGGCTCCAAACAGGAGTCGGAGCCGCTTGCGCGCGACCGCCTGGCGATAGGCGGCGTTGAGCACGGCGAGCTGCTGCTCGGGGAGGATCGAAACCGCGACGGTCATCTGGCCAGGAAAAATGGTCGATCAAAGAGAAAGAGCCGGGTCCATCGACCCGGCTCCAATGCCATCGTCCTGAAATCAGGACGCCTTCTTCTTACGCAGTGCATCGACGAACTTGATCAGCTCGATCGTGCCATCCCAGTCCTTGGTGGTGGCGGGATGAAAACCTTTCTTCTGGCCGTCCTGGAGACGGTCGAAGGCCGCCTTGTCCTTGGCCGGCGCGTCGAAGAACGCCTTCGCGATGGCCGCCTTCGCCTCTTCCGGCAGGTCTGAATTGTAGGCGTAGGGGCCGTTGATGATCGGCGCCGACTTGTGGATGATGCGGAAATCGTCCTTCTTCATCGGCGAACCGTCGGCATTCTTCAACATGCCCTTGGTCAGCATCTGCGCCAGCGTCGAATCGTCATCGCTGGTCCACTGGTTGGCCGCAACGTCGACGGTGCCCTGCGCGAGCGCCAGGATCGCATTCTCATGGCTGCCGGTGAAGACGACCTTGCCGAAATAGGTGTCGGCGTCCGCGATGCCCATCTTGTCGAGCTCGAAACGCGGCACGTTGTTGCCGGAGGTCGAGTTCGGATCGACCAGGCCAAGGTTCTTGCCCTTGAGCTGATCGACGCTCTTGTAGGGGCTGTTCGCCTTGACGAAGAACACCGAGTAGTAGCCGGTCGAGCCGTCCGCGTTGATGTCGTTGGCGAAGGCGTCGGTCTTGACGCCGGTCAGGCGGGCGCGGGCGAACGAGGCCGAGCCATAGCTCGCGATATGGATGTTGCCGGCGCGCTGGCCTTCGATGACGGCGGCGTAGTCGTTGGCGATGCGCAGCGTGACCTTCACGCCCAGTTCCTTGGAAAGATAATTCATGAACGGCGCCCAGCGCTCGGTAACGCCCGAGGCGTTTTCCGCCGGAATGACCGCGAAGGTCAGTTCAGGATATTTGGCTTTCCAGTCGTCGGCGGAGGCTGAGGTCGTGAACGCGAGCGCGGCGGCGAGAACTAGTCTACGAGTGATCATGATAGCCTCTTCATCGGTTGGGGTCGGTTGACGCAAGAACTGAAAGCCAAACAGGCACGGCTCAGGCGGCGGCCGCCGTTCCAAGTGCCGGAACGCCCTGGAGCACCGGCGCGGGCATGCCGCCCATGATTTCGGCGGCTTCGAGATCGTAGAGCTCGCGCGCAACGTGATCGGTCAACTCAGCCGGCGCGCCGTCGAACACCACGCGACCCTGCGCCATGCCGATCAGGCGGTCGCAATAGCTGCGCGCCAGATCGAGCGAGTGAAGATTGCAGAGCACGGTGATGCCGAAATGCTTGTTGATGCGCAGCAGCGCATCCATCACGATCTTGGTATTGCGCGGGTCGAGCGAGGCGATCGGCTCGTCGGCGAGGATGATGTCGGGCTGCTGCACCAGCGCGCGGGCGATCGCCACGCGCTGCTGCTGGCCCCCGGAGAGCTGGTCGGCACGCTGGGCCGCGAGCGGGGCGATGTCGAACTGCTCGAGCGCGGACATCGCCAGCACCTTGTCCTGCTCGGGCCAGGTCTGCGTCAGGGAGCGCCAGGTCGGCATCGTCGCGAGTCGTCCCATCAGCACGTTGGTGAGCACGTCGAGCCGGCCGACCAGGTTGAACTGCTGGAAGATCATCGCGGAACGTGCCCGCCACTGCCGCAACGCCTTGCCGCGCAGCGCCGTGACGTCGATGCCGTCGAACAGGATGCGGCCCTGCGCCGGCGTCGCCAGGCGGTTGATGGTCCGCAGCAGGGTCGACTTGCCGGCGCCGGATCGCCCGATCACGCCGACGAAGCCGCCGGGGGAAACTTGAAACGAAGCGTCGTCCACCGCGGCTTTCACGCCGAAGCGACACGTCAGACCTTCAACCACCAGCATGCAGGGCTCCAGAGTAGCTTGGGCCCACCGCTAACGCCGGCGCTTGACACTTGTGTGACACGCGCGTTGCGGTGCGGCGATCCTACACACCTCATCGCCTGTTCATCCCCTGTCATCGCGTCGTCATGACATTGTCATCAAGCCGCTCGAAGAGAAATGCCCGCCCTCTCGTTCGGATGCAACATGGCCGCCAAAACTCTTTCGGTCCAGCCGACCATCGATCCCTCGGCCAGGCTGTACGACACCAGGCTTGGGGCCTACACCGAGGTCGGCGCGCGCACGATTTTGCACGACGTGACGATGGGCGATTACTCCTATGTCGTGAACGACGCCCAGATCACCTACACCACCATCGGAAAATTCTGCTCGATCGCGGCGATGACACGGATCAATCCGGGCAATCACCCGATGCACCGCGCCACGCAGGCGCACTTCACTTATCGTTCGAGCGCCTACTTCGAAGGCGAGAGCGACGATACGGAATTCTTCGACTGGCGGCGCCAGCATCACATCCATATCGGCCATGACGTCTGGATCGGCCATGGCGCGATCGTGCTGCCGGGCCGCAACATCGGCACCGGCGCGGTGATCGCGGCAGGCGCCATCGTCACCAAGGACGTGCCGGCCTACACCATCGTCGCCGGCAATCCGGCGCGCATCGTCCGCCGCCGGTTCTCGGAAGAGATCGCCGGGCGGCTCGCCAGGCTCGCCTGGTGGGACTGGGATCACGACAAATTGCGTGAAGCACTGCCCGATTTCCGCAAGCTCGGGATTGAAGATTTCCTCTCGACATATGAAGCACGGGGAAGTTCTCTCGACAGTTCTCTCGACAGTCCTCTTGGCAGCAACAAACGAAGCGCGGTCGCGTGACAGACATTTTCCTTGAAGGCGGCCGGACCTTGATCGGCTCCGAGCTCGTCGAGACTTCACTTCTCATATCCGGAACGGACATTGCGCAGCTCGACGCTTCTCGCGGCCGGACGCGGCTTGCGATCGACGCGCGCAACCTGCTGGTGCTGCCCGGCATCGTCGATCTGCATGGCGATGCCTTCGAGCGGCAGATGATGCCGCGTGCCGGTGTCGACTTCCCGATCGATGTGGCGCTCGCCGACAGTGACCGCCAGGCGATCGGCAACGGCATCACCACGGTGTTTCACGCCACGACCTGTTCGTGGGAGCCGGGCCTGCGCAGCGCCGACAATGCTCGCAGCCTGATGGCGGCGATCGAATGGCAACGCCCGCAATTCGCGGCCGACACCCGCTTTCACCTGCGCCACGAGACCTACAATCTCGATGCCGAGCAGGAGATGAGCCAATGGCTCGCCGAAGGTCGCGTCGACCTGTTCGCCTTCAACGACCACATGGACGGCACGGTCGGGGACATGGCCAAGCCTCGCAAGCGCAACCGCATGGTAGAGCGTACCGGCCTGTCGGGCGAGGAATTCGACCGGCTGGTGGGACACGTGCTTTCGCGCGCCAGCGAGGTCCCGGCTTCCGTGTCGCGGCTTGCCGCGACTGCCCGCGCCGCCGAGGTGCGGATGCTTTCGCATGACGATGCGACGCCTGCGATGCGCCAGGGCTTTCGCGCCATGGGCGCGGCAATCGCGGAGTTTCCGATCAACGAGGAGACGGCGCGGGAGGCAGCCAGCCACGGCGATGCCATCGTCTACGGCGCGCCGAACGTCGTGCGCGGCGGCAGCCACACGGGCTGGACCAAGGCATCCGACATGATCGCCAAGGGGCTCTGCTCGGTGCTGGCCTCGGACTATTATTATCCAGCGCAGCTGCTCGCTGCGTTTCGCCTCGCCGCCGATGGCGTGCTGCCGCTGACCGAGGCCTGGAACCTGGTCTCCGCCGCACCCGCGCGCGCGACCGGCCTTGCCGATCGCGGCGTGCTCGCGGAAGGACGGCGCGCCGACATTCTGCTGGTCGACGACAGCATTCCGCTGCGACCGCGACTCGTGGCCGTCATCGCGGGCGGCAAGCTCGTGCATCTCACCGATGCGACGCGGCTGCTCCCAGCAGTGGCAACGCCGCGCGAGGCTGTCGTTGCGGCCTAAACCGGTTATGCTGAGGCGATGACAGGTCTTTCCCGCTACGCGATCTATTTTGCCGCAGGCAGCAACAGCGCCCTCTCCCGCTTCGGCGCCGAGCTGCTCGGCTACGATGCCCATACCGGCAACGAATTGCCGTTCCCTAACGACACGCTGCATGCCGCGCCCGATTGGCGCGACATCACAGCCGATCCCCGCAAATACGGCTTTCACGGCACGCTGAAGGCGCCGATGGCGCTCGCGCCCGGCAAGACTGAAGCGGAGCTTTTGGCGGCCTGCGCAACCTTTGCCGACGAGGCGCGGACGATCCCGGTGATCCGGCCGATCGTCGATTCCATCAGTGGTTTTATTGCGGTCACTCCGGCCGAGCCGGTCGATGCGCTCCAAGAGCTCGCCGCTGATTGCGTCCGCGCATTTGATTCATTCCGTCCGGCTATGACGGCGGAAGATCGCGGGCGGCGGAAGCCCGAGAAGCTCAGCGAGCGGCAGCGCGACTATCTCGATCGCTGGGGCTATCCCTACGTGATGGAGGAATTTCGCTTCCACATGACGCTGACGGGGCGGCTGGACGCGGAGCGCCGCGGCCCGATTCTGGAGATGCTGCGGGCAAGGTTTGCTGCGCTCGGTCTCAACACGCTAGCGATCGATCGCGTCGCGCTGTTCAGGCAGGGTGACGCCAAGGCTCGCTTCCGCATCATCGGCGAGTGGGCTTTGACGCAGTCAAGCGTCAGTGCCAGCTCGCGAGATTGAAGGCGAGGGCCACAACGCCAACCAGAATGAGGCTGGTCGCCCAGATGACATCCAGATTGAACCAGCTTCGCGAGACGAATTTCAATCCCAGATGGCGGTAGACCAGCCACGCCAGACATCCGCCGGCGCCGACCATGGCGGCAACGTGCACCAAAGACACCAGCACCGCCATCCCGAGACTTGCCTTGATCAGCGCGCCAGCGGCCTCGTGGCCGGCATCGAGTTCGAAGGCCTGGCAGAGCCCGAGATAGATCGGCACAAGCATCAAGGCGGCGCCGTGGGCAATGGCGACGGCAAATGACCAGAGCGCCAATTGCGTTGGCGGAATTCGTGCCAGCGTGCGCGGATGGCGCCGCTCGACCAGCCGATAAACGCCGAAACCAATGACGAGAAGGCTCGCGCCGAGCTGGATCGGACGCTGCCACTCGGCCAGCACGAGCAGGAACGCGAATGGCAGCAGCACGATAAATGTTGCCAGGAGATGTCCGGCCGCCAGAGCCCACAACGCGCGAAAGAGCGCGCGCGGGCTCTTGTCCATGAGCCCGGCCGAAACGGCGAGCGGCCAGCCCATTCCCGGATTGCCCCCGTGATAGAGACCGCTCGCAACAAGAGCGAGCCACAGCCCGCCGAGGCTTGCGTGTGCCCAATCTAGGCCGACGGGTAGCAAAACGAGTCCGTCGAACAATCGCCGCCTTCCAGCCTGATCTGGTGCGCACGATATCCGTCGGGGAAGCTCACGAAGTAGTCCTTGTCGAGCTCGAGGCCGCCATTGCGACCGACATTGGCCATGACTTCCACACCCGGAACGCCATCGGGATAGAACTGGTCATCCCAGGTGGAATAGAGCGAATTGGTCCAGTATACGCGCCTGCCGTCGCGGCTGATCTCGACCATCTGCGGACCGGCCGCAAATGCCTTGCCATTCGGATGGGGGGTGCGGCGCGCGACGCCGCCGATGTGAACCGAGCCCGCAAGCTTCGGCTTTCGCGGATCGCTCACGTCGTACTGGCGCATTTCACCCGTGCCCCAGCACGAGACATAGAGAAACCGGTCATCCATCGACAGGTCGATGTCGGTGACCAGCGGCGGTACGGCGCCAAAGCCCTGGAGCAGCGGCGGGAGCTTCTCTTTTGGCGCGGGCTCGGGCGGGATCGTCGCCGTCTTCTCGGCATGGAATTTTCCGCCTTCGCGCCACCAGGTCCAGATCGAGGCTTCGAGATTCGTGGTGTCGACCACAACGCCCACGAAGCCGTATTCGCGAACCGGATCGTGCGCCGGCCGTACCTCCAGCGCCATCTGATGATTGGCGCCGAGGTCGATGGTCTGCACATTGCGACGGGCGCGAAGATCCCAGAAGTGGAGACGGTGGCCATATTTGTTCGCGAGCAGATCTTCCGGGACAATCCCGTTCTCGAACTGCGGCGGCAACGCCCATTCACTCGTCACCATGTAATCGCGCGGCAGGTTCCACCAGAAATCATAGTGCAGCGTCTGCGGACCGCGGTCGATCTCCCATCGTCCGAGGACCTCGAACGTCTCGCAATCCATGATGAAGACGCCTGGAGGCCCGTTGGTGCCGTCTTTGCCCCCGCCACCCAGCGTGCTCACATAGATGCCGTCCGGCCCGCAATGGATGGTATGCGGCCGCGAGTAGCCGGTCTTTTTGAAGACTTCCTCAGGCTCGATGATCTTGTGGATTTTGGCCTTGGTCGGATCGGGCTTGGTATCGATGATGTAGATCCGCGACGAGCGTATCCCGGGGATGATGAGATAGCGCCGCTCGATGAAGGCATGCCCGGCGAGCGGTGACAAGGCGGAGGAGCAGGCATTCCAGCCGAAGTGATGAAACTCATCGCCCTTGTTGGGCATCGTCACGGTGTGGACGATTTGGCTGTAGGTCGGCGATCCCGGCTTGACGTCGATGACCGCGAGAGCATCCGGTTTCGAGAAATCCGGACTGAGCAGCAACGTGTAGGCAAAGTTCTCCGCAGGTGCTTCCATCGCAAGCTTGGGCGATGCGTGAAAGGTGGGATCCGGCCTCATCGTCATGGCACTGCCTCCCTGTTTCGTCGGCTCGCTCCAGCCTGGCTCGGAATAGCGGCATAATGAAGAGCTGTTGCGCGATGTCTTGAGATGCTCCGCGGGCCTGGTTGGCGAGCGTACAACGAGCGTACAATATGTCATCGCCGGCTTGCGGGAAACCGCGCGAACCGCGTTAATTCGACGCCTTCAACCAGATGGCAGCTGGCGGGATCAGGCCAGGGCGCGCTTGTCCGGGACGACGGCGGAGGCTACTTCCCCCACCGCAATGCCATTGCATCGCGCTCCTTGGCCAACTCCAGCAGCCCTGCCCGTGTCGCCGGATGCAACGGTTGCAACGGATGCCGCACTGCGTCCGACTTGATCACGCCGCCGGCCTGCATCATCGCCTTGCAGGCGATCAGGCCGCATTGGCGGTTTTCGTAGTTGATCAGCGGCAGCCAGCGTTCGTAGGCGGCTTTCGCCTCCTCGCGCTTGCCCGCGAAATAGGGATCGATGATCTGGCGGATGCCGTCGGGATAGCCGCCGCCGGTCATCGCGCCGGTGGCGCCGGCATCGAGATCGGCGAGCAGCGTGATCGCCTCCTCGCCGTCCCAGGGACCCTCGATCGCGCTGCCGCCTGCCTCGATCAGGCTGCGGAGCTTGGAAGCAGCGCCGGGCACCTCGATCTTGAAATAGCGGATGTTGGCGAAATCGCGCGCCAGCCGCGCCAGCAGCTCGACCGACAGCGGCGTGCCGGCCACCGGCGCATCCTGGATCATGATCGGAATGTTGATCGCGCCCGACAGCACTTTGAAGAATTCGACGACGCCTTTCTCGGGCACGCGGAAGGTCGCGCCGTGATAGGGCGGCATGACCATCACCATGGCGGCACCGGCCGCCTCCGCCTGTTGGCTGCGTGCAGCGCATACGGCCGAGCTGAAATGCGTGGTGGTGACGATCACGGGAACGCGGCCCGCGACATGCTCCATCACCGCATGCATCACGGTCTCGCGCTCGGCATCCGTGAGCACGAACTGCTCGGAAAAATTGGCGAGGATGCACAGACCATTCGAGCCGGCATCGATCATGAAATCGATGCAGCGGCGCTGTCCGTCAAGGTCGAGCTCGCCGCGCTCGTCGAAGATGGTGGGTGCAACCGGGAACACGCCGCGATAAGGGCGCTGGGCCGTGTGGTGTGGCGTGACCGGCATCGAACTCTCCATCCCTGATCTTCTCGACATCTGCCGCGGCGCTGGTGCAGCGTCACAGATGTACCCGCCGCGCGCAGCGGCGGCAATGCCGATTGCGCGACGTGGGGATAGAGGATTGTCGAAGCTACGCGGTCTTCACCGCACCCAAAAAGCCCTCGACCGCCACGCGGAGACGATCGGCGTCGGCCGACATCTTCTTCACGGACACCGACAGTACCGAGCCGGCGTTGCCGGTCTCCTGGTTGAGCCTGGCGACGCTGCCGATGGTATCGGTGACCTCGCGGGTTCCCTGCGCGGCCTGCTGGAAGTTGCGCGAGATCTCGGTGGTGGCGGCGCGCTGCTGTTCGACCGCGGCGGCAATCGCCGTCATCTTCTCGTCGATGCCGCTGATGGCGCCTCCGATCGCGCGGATGGCAGTGACCGCCTGGCCGGTCGCGCCCTGGATCTCCGCGACCTGGCGGGAGATTTCTTCCGTCGCCGTCGCCGTCTGCGAGGCGAGGCTCTTGACCTCGCCGGCGACCACGGCGAAGCCGCGGCCGGCCTCACCCGCGCGCGCGGCCTCGATAGTGGCGTTCAACGCCAGGAGGTTGGTCTGCCCTGCGATGGCGTTGATCATCTTCACGACCTCGCCGATGCGGTTAGCGGTCTGATCGAGGATTTCGACCGTCGCATTGGTCTGCGCTGCCTGCGACACGGCTTCACGGGCCTCGCGGGCGCTGGCCTGCACCTGCGCGGAGATCTCGCCAACGGACGCGGAAAGTTCCTCGGTCGCGGCTGCGATGGTCTCGAGATTGTTGGTGGCCTGCTCGGCGGAGGAGGAGACCGCCGCGGTCTGGCTGCTCGATTCCGAAACCAGCGAGCGCACGTCGGTCGCGGTGGCATCGAGTTCTTTCGTCGACGCCGCAACGCTGTGAATGACGGCTTGCACGGTGTCGTCGAAGCTGCGGCAGGCCGCATCGACGGTGCCGGAGCGGGCGAGCTGGAGCGCCTGCTGCGATTCGCGTTCCAGGCCCAGGCGTTCCGCGGTCGCCGCACTCTCGCGCAGGCTTTCGAGCGCGGCCGCCATGGTGCCGAACTCGTCGGGATGTCTGGATTGCGGAACAGGCGTGGCGTAGTCGCGGGCGCTGATCCTGGCGATGGCGTCCAGGATGGCGCGCACCGGGCGCATCAGGCGGTTGCGCACCACGTACACGCCGGCCAGGGTCACGGCCAGCGCGAGCAGGAACGCGAGCGACTGCACGACGAGATTGGTGAGCGCCTTGGCCTGCACCGTCTCCGCCCGCGCGATCGACTGGTCGAGCGCCTTGTTCGCGACCGCGACGATCGACGGGAAGGGTGACTGGCACAGCGTGTTCCATTCCGAGGCGGGAAGCGCGGGCTTGCCGCTGCCGTCGAAATTCTTGGTGAGCTCGCCGATCTGCTTCAGGACGCCATCGGTCTTGGCCTTCGCGTCCGTCGCTGCCGTAACCAGTTCCGCCGTCACGCCGGGCGCAGCCAGCAACTCGCCCATGCCCGCCCAGCCGGAGGCGATCGTGCCATCCCACTGCGCCACTGACCGCTTCTGCGCGTCGTCGAGCGGCTTGCTGCTGTTGACGTTGGATCGAAGGGACGAACAATGGATTCCATAGCGGTCGCGCACCTGCCAGGCGAAGCGGCGGACCTGGATCATGCGCGCGATGTAGGGATCGTCCGTCCAGGCGCGGTTCGACACCGCGGTGGAGGCGAGGTTCGCCGTCTCGATGACTTTGGTGACGGCATCGTACCAGGAACTGGTCCGCTCGATCTTGCGCTCCGCGCGCGGACGCTTGGCCTCGTCGTAGAACAGCTGGAATTGCGGCGCGGCGTCGCTCCAGCGCTGCTTCAATGTGCCCGCGAGTTCGTCGCGGCGGGCGAAGTCGACTGTGGCGAGCGCGGCGCCGATGGCGTCATAGCCGACCTGCTCGGCCTTCTCCGCCGCCTCGAGTTTTGTCCGCGGGTCGTCCTCGCCGAGGATCGCGCTCTGCGCATCGCCGCGATTGTTGCGCAGCGCCAGCACGCCATGGAAGATCGCCTTGTCGGCGGCGGCAAGCCGCGCGGTTTCGAGACTGTCGCTGTAGCGGCCGAACGCCCCGACCATCTGGATCGCCGTGGAGGCCAGCGCACCGGCAGCCAGCAGGGCCATCAATGTCAGGAGGAGCGAACTTACCGATTTCTTGAACATTGCCATGGTGTCGGGGGGCCTGGGTCGGGGGCCTAATCTTTCGAGCGCCACCTTGCCCCGCGACATGCCAATGTTCCGTTAAGGTTTTAATCGAATTGCCGTGAGCTTCCGGCCCGACAAATCTTCATCATGCGGCCCCGATATCAGCAACTTTGGTGAAATCGGGCGGGCGGCGCTCGGCGAAAGCGGTGAAGGCCTCGCGTGCCTCGGCGGTGCGCAGACGCAGTCCGAACTGCTCGCCCTCGGCGTTCATCTGCGCGACGAGCGCCTCGCCATTGCGCATCAGCTTCTTGGTGGCGGTGAGCGCGCCGGCCGGCTGACGGGCAAGACGCTGCGCCAGCGCGAGCGCCTCGGCATCGAGCTTGTCGAGCGGCACCACGCGGTTGGCGAGCCCCCATTCCAGCGCGGATTTGGCCGGCACCGTCTCGCCGAGCGCGAACATCTCGTAGGCGCGCGCGTGGCCGATGCGCGCGGGCATCAGCAGGCTGGACGCGGCCTCCGGCACCAAGGCAAGGCTGACGAAGGGCGTCGACAATTGCGCGTTATCGGCGAGCACGACGAGGTCGCAATGCAGCAGCATCGTGGTGCCGACGCCGACGGCGCGGCCCTGCACGGCGGCAACCAGCGGCCGGGTGCAGCGCGCCAGCGACTGGATGAAGCGCACGACGTTGCGGCTTCCTTCCGACTTGCCCGCTGCGACCGCGGCGAATTCGCCGACGTCGTTGCCGGCGGTGAACATGTCGCCCTCGCCGCGGATCAAGATCACGCGGGCCGACGGATCGAACTCGGCGGATTCGATTGCATCGGCGAGCTTGCCGTACATCGCATCCGTCAGCGCGTTCTTCTTGTCGGAGCGCGCCAGCGTGAGCGTGAGGATTCCGCCGTTGTTCTCGATCCGGACGTGCTCTGTCATGGGTCTCTCCTTTATTCCTCTGGATCTCTTGAAGGCTCTCTTGAAAGCCTTCTTGGAAATTTCTCTTGAATGCTCGCCAGCCAGCGCGCGACGATGTCGATCTCCGCGCTGGTAAATCCGTCCGTCAACGCCGCGTTGACCTCTGCCGCGTTGGCCTTCGCCTGTGCGAGCGCCGTGCGGCCCTTCGGCGTCAGCCAGACGCGCCAGGCGCGCCCGTCCTCGCGATCGGCGCGCCGCTCGATCAGTTTTGCAGCTGCCGTGCGGTCGACGAGGCCGGAAATGCCGGCGGGCCCCAGATCGAGCGCCGCGCCCGCCTCGCCCATCAGCACGCCGTCCTGCTTGCCGAGGATGAACAACAGTCCCGCCTGCGCCGGCGTCACCTCGCTCGAACGCTGCGCCGCCATCCAGCGCTGCAAGCGCCGCTGCGCAACGCTCAGCAGGTAGATCAGCCGATGATGCCTCGCGCCGGCCGCTTTAGTTCGCATGCGAAGTAGATAGCCGAGGCCGACCGAGTTGTCAAAAGGACTTGCTAGGCCGACGCAGCGCGGCAGCCGCCGAGGAACAAAGCCGCGCAGGTCTGCACCCGACGCTCGATCTGCTTGCGTGACGGCAGAGGCAGGCCGCCATAGATCGCCGCGCGCTGCGGCGCCGATGCGACCATGCCGATCAGCATGCCGGCGGCCTCGTCGACGTCGTCGAGCGCGATGAGCTTCTTCTTGACCTGGACCCGGAGCCAGCGCGCGAGCGCAGCGGCGGTTCGCGAAATGCCGTTCCTGTAGAAATTGGCGGCGAGTTCGGGGAAAGCGGCCGATTCCTGAAGCACCATGCGCTGCAACGCCACGACCTCTGGATCGAGCGCAAGATCGGCGCAGGCCAGCAGCGCGGCGCGCAGGCCGACTTCAATGTCGACTTCGTCGCTGGCCTGGAGATCGACGGCAGAGAGCAACCGCTCGAGCCGGTCCGCGCACATCGCCTCGAACAGCACGGCCTTGCCCGGAAACAGCCTATAGAGTGTCTTGGTCGAGATGCCGGCGCCACGCGCCAGCTCTTCGGTGCTTGTCGCGGCATAGCCGTCGACGGCGAAGGCGTGGCGGGCGGCCTCGAAGACGATCTGCTTCGTCTCCTCGTCGCTGCGCAATTGCGGCCGCCCGCGCGGGCGGCATTCACTTGGTGGTTTTGCCTGAGCCATGCTTTTGAATGATGCCTGTCATTCCATTGACAGTCCCAAAGCTAGTTCTATTTTGGAAATCGTCAAGTTTCCTAATTCAGGGGAGCCGGTCATGACCGTGCACACCAACCCGTCCAAGTCCGAAGCCGTCGTGATTCCAGGCGATGCATTGGAGGGCATTCTGCCCGCCACGCAATCCCCCGCCCGCACAAGAAAGCTGAACCTTCGCAAGCTGTTGCTGGCAGGCGCGGCGGCTGCCGCGCTAGCCGGCGCAAGCTGGTACGGCTACGATTATTGGACGGTCGGCCGCTTCCTTGTCTCCACCGATGACGCCTATGTGAAGGCCGACAGCACGACCATCGCGCCGAAGGTCAGCGGCTATCTCGACCGCGTCCTGATTGGCGATAACGAGCATGTGAAGGCCGGCCAGGTACTCGCGAGGATCGACGACCGCGACTTCAAGGTCGCACTCGACCAAGCCAAGGCCGACGTCGCTGCCGCCAATGCAACAGTGACGAGCAAGGAAGCGCAGCTCGACGTGCAGCAGGCCGTGATCGCAGCGGCGAGAGCGACCATCGATGTCGACAATGCCGCGAAACTTTTCGCCAAGCAGGAGAACAAGCGCTACACCGATCTCGCGGCGACGGGCTTTGGCAGCGTGCAGAACGCGCAGCAGGCGCAGGCGCGCGACGCCGGCGCCGATGCGGCGATCCAGCGCGATATCGCCAATCTCACCTCCGCCTTGAAGCAGGTCGATCTCCTGAAGGCCGAGATCCTGCAGGCCAAGGCCGCGGCCGTCCGCGCATACGCGCTCCAGCGCCAGGCCGAGCTCAATCTCGGCTACACCACGATCGTCTCGCCTATTGAAGGCGTGGTCGGCAATCGCAGCTTGCGCGTCGGCCAATACGTGCAGGCCGGAACGCAATTGATGTCGATCGTGCCGGCCGAGGGCACATATGTCGTCGCCAACTTCAAGGAGACGCAGCTCACCAACGTGAAATCCGGACAGGCCGTCGATATCGAGATCGACATGTTCCCGGGCCACGTCGTGCACGGTCACGTCGATTCCATCGCACCCGCAAGCGGCCAGGAGTTCGCGCTGCTGCCGCCCGACAACGCCACCGGCAACTTCACCAAGGTGGTGCAGCGTATCCCCGTCAAGATCGCGCTCGACGCCCGGCACGGGCCCGCAATTGCGCTCCGGCCCGGCATGTCCGTGATCCCGACCATCGCAACACGTTCGACCGCGCCGACCGCCAATGCGGCCGCCGCGCCCAAAGCGAAGCTCGTCTCCGGAGGGTCGTGCCATGTCAAACAGCCTCTCACTTTCGACGCAAGCAACACCGGCCGCGACGTCTGATCGCCCGGTCGCCGATCCCAACCGTGCGAGTGCCGCGACCTGGATCGCCGTGCTTGCCGCCATGATCGGCTCGTTCATGGCGATCCTGAACATCCAGATCACCAACGCCTCGCTGCTCAACATCGAGGGCGGCATCGGCACCGGCGCCGACAACGGCTCCTGGATCTCGACGTCTTATCTGATCGGCGAGATCATCGTGATCCCGCTGACCGACTATCTGAGCCGCGTGTTCTCGTTCCGCCGCTACATGCTGGCGAGCGCGGTACTGTTTGCGGCGTTCTCCGTCGCCTGTGCCTTCACCCACGATCTGCCGTCGATGATCGCGATGCGCGGCTTGCAGGGCTTTGCCGGCGGCGTGCTGATCCCGATGGCGTTCACGCTGGTGCTGACCAAGCTGCCGAAGCCGCAGCAGCCCGTCGGGCTCGCGATCTTCGCGCTGTCGGTCACCTTTGCGCCGGCGATCGGTCCGACCATCGGCGGCTATTTCACGGAAAACTACGGCTGGCGCACCATCTTCTTCGTCAACGTGATCCCGACCGCTGTCATGGTGAGCGCGCTCTATCTGACGCTGGAGCGGCAGAAGATGCAGCTCGGCCTTCTGAAGGATGGTGACTGGGCCGGCATCGTCACCATGGCGATCGGTCTGTCGGCGCTGCAAGCCGTGCTCGAGGAAGGCAACAAGGACGACTGGTTTTCCTCACCCTTCATCATCAAGCTGGCGGTGATCGCGGCCGTCAGCCTCACGCTGTTCATCACGATCGAGCTCACGATCGAGAAGCCGCTGATCCGGTTGCGCCTGCTGACCCAACGCAATTTTGGCTTCGGTACCGTTGCCATGACCATGGTTGGCTTCGCGTTGTTCGGCTCGGTCTACATGCTGCCCGCCTATCTCGGCCAGGCGCAGGGCTACAATGCCGAGCAGATCGGCAATGTGCTGGCATGGACCGGCCTGCCCCAACTCGTGCTGATCCCGCTGATCCCGAAACTGATGCGGCGCTTCGACACGCGTTATATCGCGATCACCGGGCTTCTGATCTTCGCCTACAGCTGCTTCATGAACACGGCGATGTCCCCGGACTATGCCGGCGACCAGCTCTGGATCCCGAACATCGTGCGCGCCGTGGGACAAGCCATGGTGCTGACGCCGCTGACCTCGGTCTTGACCGGCGGCATCGCACCGCAGGACGCGGCAGCGGCCTCCGGCATCAGTAACATGTTCCGCAACCTGGGCGGCGCGATCGGCACGGCGACGCTCGCCACCATCATCACCAAACGCGAGCAATTCCACTCCAACATCATCGGCCAGTCGGTCTCGCTCGGCCGCGAGGAAGTCCGCACCCGGATCGCGCAGATGACCGAGTATTTCATGGCGCACGGCGTCCCCGATCCGAACGCCGCGCGCGAGCAGGCCATTATCGCACTCGGCAAGACCGTGAAGC
Organism: Bradyrhizobium sp. LB14.3; assembly: GCF_040547985.1. NCBI lineage: Bacteria > Pseudomonadati > Pseudomonadota > Alphaproteobacteria > Hyphomicrobiales > Nitrobacteraceae > Bradyrhizobium > Bradyrhizobium sp. LB14.3. The sequence goes on along the minus strand of NZ_JBEPQT010000004.1, from coordinate 185,125 downwards.
GCCAGGCGCTGGTGATGGGTTATTCCGACACGTTTGCCGTGATCGGCGTGGTGCTGGTGCTCGCCGCGATTGCGGTGCTGCTGACGCGGCGCGTGAAGGCGGCTGGCGGGCCAGCGCATTAGGACCTCGCCCATCACTCGAAATTTGTCGCAGCTATCAGGCTTGACGGCCGCTTCTTTTTATGTTCCCTTTTCGTTCTTATCTATTTTAAGTTGTGTAAGAGGCATTTAATGAACGAGATTGTGCCGATTCAACTCGTCCTGCATAACGACGGAGACGTTCCGCGCGAGTTTTTCGTCGACCTGTTGCGCCGTATCTTTGGCAAGTCGGAGGACGAGGCAGCCTCCGTCATGGCCAGCATCGAGAAGCACGCGACCGCTGTCTGTGGTCCTTACCCACCATCCGTTGCGGACGCACTACTGGAGTCTGCCCGTCGGCGCATCGCCTTCGCCGGCCATCCTCTCCTGATTACGAGCGAAACGGCGAAGCCGTGCTGCGGGCTTTGCGACCAGCCTACCGCAAAATCGGAAGTTCATTTGACGAACCGCACAGTCTGGCTGTGCGCCGAGTGCGTGCTCGCTGCAGTAGCCGAATCCCAAGAACTACCCGAGGAAGAGTTCAACTATGCGTTCGGTGTCTTGAATTGGCATTTCTCCGACATCTCGCGTAGCCAGCTCGTAACCACGGTCCGCCAGTTTCCCGGCCACATGCGAGCAGACGTCCAGACTGCCATCGACCGCCTATTCGCCTCGCCGATCCGGTTGCTAGGCATCGCCGAGAATCGTCACGAAACGGTATCCATGGCCCGACTGATGCAGAACGATAGTTTCGCGGTGGCGATTGCACCACTTCAGTACAACGACGTGGACATTGGCGAGCAGACACCGGCCAAGTGCCTCGACAATGGTCTCTGGCTTTGCTCTGCATCCGGCCTTCGCTACGCGATGCTGCTGACCGTTCATCGGGAATATGGCCGCGAGACCGGCGTGCGGATCGAAATCATGGTGCCGGCCGGGGTCGCGGGAGCAGCACTTGTCCAACAATGCTTCACCGCACTGGAGGACGCAGTGCAGGCCGCGCGCACCTATCGTGGCAAAATTTTATCGCTCGATGTCGATTCCGACTATCGCGGCCGTTCTCGCGGAATCACAGTGCACAGACTTCCCTCGGTCGGGCGTGACGAGGTGATCCTGCCCGAGCAGACGTTGCGACTACTCGATCGCAACGTATTGAACTTCGTAGGGACGCGAGACATGCTGCGCCACCTCGGGCAATCGACCCGCAAGGGCATTTTGCTCTACGGACCGCCCGGCACCGGCAAAACACACACCATTCGCTATCTTGCGACCCATCTGCCCGGACATACGACGCTAATCATCACGGCCGAGCAGATCGGCCTGCTCGGCGCCTATATGAATCTTGCCCGCCTCTTGCAGCCCGCCATGGTGGTTATCGAAGACGTCGACCTGATCGCACGGCAACGCGAGAGCATGAGCGGCTGCGAGGAACCGCTGCTCAATCGGCTCCTCAACGAAATGGACGGTTTGAAGCAGGACGCCGACATCCTGTTCGTGCTGATCACCAACCGTCCCCAGCAGCTTGAGAGCGCTCTCGCCGGTCGTCCCGGCCGCATCGATCAGGCCATCGAAGTGCCGCTCCCCGATGAGACCGGCCGCGGCAAGCTGGTCCGTCTCTATGGCAGAGGACTGCCGCTCGACGACGCGGTTGTCGCCGAGGCGGCCCGGCGCAGCGCGGGTACAAGTTGCGCTTTTATCAAGGAGTTGATGCGACGGCTGGCGCAGGCGAGCCTCGCGCGCGATGGCGGTAACTCCGTCATTTCCGCCGATATCGACGAGGCTCTGGACGACATGTTGTTTTCCGGCGGGCGGCTGAATGCACAGTTGCTGGGAGGCGCACAGGCGATGGCGGCGGGATGAGACCGCCGCAACCGCGGTCGGCGTCCCCGGACCTCACGGCGCGCAGGTGAAGCTTGCCGCCTCCGTCACCGAGCCGCTCTTGTAGTGCGGCCAGGCCGGCCAGCGGCACAGCGGCAGCGCGCGAAGCGTCGCAAACGATGGTGCTTCGACCTTCTGCTCGGCGACTTCGAGGTCGCCGGGCGCCTTGTCCTTCTCGACCCAGTCGACCAGCGCGCTCAGCATGTCGACATTGGCCGGCGCGCCGGAGCCGACATGGTCGACCCCGGGCGCGGTGTAGAGCCGCGCGAATTCGGCCGTCTCGGCCTTGCCGAGCTTGCGTTCGACGCTCTCGAAATAACGGATGCCGGCATAGGGGCTCTGCGCATAGTCGGCCATGTGCTCGAGCATGATCAGCCGGCCGCCGCGGCTGCGAAAGCGGCTGAGATCGGGATCGGTGGAATCCATCAGGCTGGAGACCTCGAGCAACCGCGCCTTGTGCTGTTCGGGCTTATACGTCGTCACGTCGAGCTTGGGATCGCGCGCGAACACATATTGAATCCCGCCGGCGCCGTAGATCCAGGCGATGCCGTTATTGGCCGCAGGCGGTTGCGCGGGCGGTGCCGTGCCGAGCCACCACGCGACCCAGCCGCCAGTCGGGCCAACCGCGGGCGTGTCCTCACCCGACACGCCCCAGCCCGGATAATCGTCGAGGCCGTTGGCCAGCGCGAACGGGAATTTGTAGGTCGTATGCAGCGTGTCGACCGCCTTGATCTGCGCGTCGGTGAGGCACTGGTCGCCCGTCTTGCCGCTGGTGCAGCGCAGGGTCTCGACCTTGAACGCCGCCTTGCAGGCGACGGGGTCCTGCACCAGCGCGTCATCGGAGCCGTCGGCCTTGTCGCAAGCGGCCCGCACGGCGTCGCCCACGAGCTTCACCTGCTTCGGATTGATCCAGCCGTCGCCCATGGTCGCGAGACCCGAACGGGTGCCGGCATGCTGCAGCCCGACCCAATTGATGACGGGCACGCGGGCAAAAATGCCGTCGAAGTCGTCGGGATAGCGCTGCGCCATCGTCAGGCCTTCGCGGCCGCCTTCGGACGAACCCATAAAGTATATCTTCTCAGGCCTTTTGCCGTAGGCGCGCTCCATCAGCGCCACGGCCACGTCCCGCACCTTCTTGTAAGCGCGGTGCGCAAAATTCTCGAAGGCTTCGTCGTTGAGCGCAAAAAGCTGCGGCGGCTCGCCCGGCTTGGACTCATGTCCGGAATCGGTGCCGTAGGTGACGAAGCCGCGCGCCAGCGGCGACGGCTTGTCGAAGGGGTAGGCCGGCGGCAACGTCAAACCGGTGATCAGCACGCCGTTGAAGCCGCCGCCGCCATATTGCAGCGAGCGGCCGTTCCATTCGACGGGAAGATTGACCTGAAACTTGATCGGCGGCGCCTTGGGATCGGTGGGATCGATATGGCCGAGCACTTTGCAGAAGCCGGGATTGGCGGGCGTGACGCGCCCCGACGGCGTCGGGCCGCGTTCGGCCACGGCCAGTTGCGACGGCGCCTGCAACGTTGCGGAATCGATCTTCACGGCATCGGTCCCGCCGACGAGGCCCTTGCAGACCGTGTCTGCATCCTCGGCCATGGTCACTGCCGACGCGCTGCTTGCGCCCAGCGCAGCTGCCGTACCTACAAGCAATGCACACAGCTTCGCACTCGCTCGCGTCATCGTTTTCACCCCGGCCTGTTGCGTTCGACAGTTGGCCGCATTGAATGCAACCTTCGCTCCTCCGTCAATCGCTCATGCCAGAATTCCGTTCAGAACGATCCCAACGCGCCGCCCAAAACGATCACGGCCACCAGGGCCAGCAGCGACGTCACGATGCCGACCATCACGATGTCGAAATAGCTGTCGCGATGGGTCAGGCCACAGATCGCGAGCAGGCTTACCACGGCACCATTGTGCGGCAGGATGTCCAGCGTCCCCGAGCCGATCACCGCGACGCGGTGCATCAGCGAGAGGTCGACGCCGGTGCGCGCGGCAAGGTCGACATAGGTCGGGCCAAGAGCGTCGAGCGCGATGGTCAGGCCGCCCGACGCCGAGCCGGTCAGCGCAGCGAGAATATTGGTCGCGACCGCGAGCGAGACCAGCGGACCGCCTTCGATCGCAAGCACCCAGTCGCGCACCGTTTCGAAAGCCGGCAGCGCCGCGATGACCGCGCCGAATCCGACGAGGCTTGCAACGCTGAGTGCGGGCAGGACCGATGCATTGGCGCCGGCGTCCATGGTCTGCCGCAACGAGGGAAGCCGGGTCCAGTTCAGCACGATGGTCGCGACGATGGCCGCGCCAAGTGCGACACTGACCGACCATACGCCGGCGACCGCGGCCAACGATATTCCGCCGAAGCGCTGCTCGCTCAGATACGACACATCGAGCCGCGGCAACACCAGGAGTGACATCACGAGATTGACGGCCACGACGACTGCCAGTGGCAGGATGGCGCTCGCCACCGGAGCAGCCCCGTCGCTGCGGCGACCGTGCCGGATCTCGGCCGGATCGAACTCGCGTGCGGTCGTCGCGCGCTCGCGGACCAGCTCGTCATCGGCGGCGTGCTCGGCCGCGCCCCGCACGTCCTCGCCATAACCTTCTCCGGCACGGCGGGCCGCAGCCTCGGCTCGCTGCAGCCACCACAGGCCTGCGCCAAGCATGATGAGGGACGCGACGATACCGAGGCCTGGCGCGGCAAACGGCGTGGTGCCGAAGAACGGCATCGGTATCGCGTTCTGGATCGACGGCGTGCCCGGCAAGGCCGACATGGTGAAGGTCGACGTCCCAAGCACGATCGCGGCCGGAATCAGCCGGCGCGGAATCGCGGCCGCGCGGAACAGCGACTGGGCCATCGGAACGATGACGAAGAACGCGACGAACAGGCTCACGCCGCCATAGGTGACAAGCGCGCCGGCCAGCACGACCGCGAGAATCACGCGTCGCTCGCCGAGGCATTGCGCCATGAAGCCCGCCACAGCCTTCACCGCGCCGCTGTCGTCCATCAACTTGCCGAAGACGGCGCCGAGCAGGAAGATCGGGAAGAACTGCGCCAGAAACCCCGCCGCATTCACCATGAAGATCTGGGTCAGGTTCGCGAGCAGCGGCTCGCCGCCGAACAACGCCGCGACGAGCGCAGCGAACGGCGCGAGCAGCAGGACGCTCCAGCCGCGGAAGGCAAACAGGACGAGCAGACCGAGCCCGACGAGAATACCGAGAAGACCCACGCCTCAGCACTCCGCCAGGAGGACGTCGAGATCGGCGGTCGAACGCTGGCCGACATCGGCGCCGTGCTCGTCGAGAAACGTCTGCGCCGCCAGACGTCCCTCGGCGCGCAGCATCGAGACGAACTCCCATTCCGCGTTGAGCTTCGACGACGCCCCGAACTTCGCCAGCATGTCGCTCTTGACGCGGTGGGTCCGCATCTTTGCCCAGCGCGCGCCCTCGCCGCTGCCGGGGTCCGCCGCCTGGCGCAGCAGCGCGATCATGCGCAGCTCCTTCATCAGCGGCGAATTGAACGAGATCTCGTTCAAACGGTTGAGAATCTCCGCAGCCGTCCGCGGCTCCTCGAACGTTTCAGTCGGATTGATCTGCACCAGGATGGTGTCGTGCGCATCGCTCTCGCGCACCAGCGGCGTGATCGTCGGGTTGCCGGCATAGCCGCCGTCCCAATAGGGCTCGCCGTCGATCTCGACCGCCCGGAACATGGTCGGCAGGCAGGCCGATGCCAGCAACACATCCGCCGTGATCTCCGCGTTGCGGAAGATGCGTCCGCGCCCAGTGCGCACCCGCGTCGCGGTGATGAACAGCTTGATGGGTGAGCTCGCGAGCCGCTCGAAATCGATGCTCTCGGCCAGCACTGCGCGCAGCGGATTGTAACCGGTCGGATTGAGATCGTAGGGCGACAGCACCCGCGACATCAGGTCGGTCAGGATGTAGAAGGGCGACGTGTCGAGCGTCCAGCGCCCCATCAGCCGGTCGAGCGGCGAGCGCTGGAGCGGACTGAAGGCCGCGGCCTTCGAAACGCGGCGCCAGTATCTTTCGAGCGCGTCGCGCGCGCCCTCGGCGCCACCCGCGATCCAGCCATCCGCCAGCACGGCCGCATTCATCGCGCCCGCGGATGTCCCGGAGATCGCGGCGATGGTGAGCCACTTTTCTTCCAGGAGACGGTCGAGCACGCCCCAGGCGAAGGCGCCGTGCGAACCGCCGCCTTGAAGCGCGAGATCGATCAGTACGGCGTCCCGTTCCATGGCGGCACTCACGCAACTGAAACTCAAATTCGACGCGATTTGTCACACGTAGTCGAACACCATGGCATACTGTAGAGAGCTTTTGCTGCGAGATGCAACTGGAACGTGGGACCTCCCGCGATCTAGCCTAGTGCTCGAACACCAGCCGCGCGCCGACCGTGCCGTCGAGGACGCGGATCTGCTCCAGCAGCGCGCCTGAATCCTGGCCGCCGAGGTCGGCGTCGAGCACGACGTAACCGAGGTCGCCGGCGGTCTCCAGATATTGCGCGGCGATGTTGATGTCGCGCTGGAGGAAGACCTCGTTCAGCCGGCGCAGCATGCCCGGCACGTTGCGATGGACGTGGCTGAAGCGCGCGCCGGAGGGCCGCAAATGCAGCTGCACCTCCGGGAAATTCACCGCCCCCGTGGTCGAGCCGGTGATGAAAAAATCGACCAGCTTGCGCGCCACCTCGCCGCCGATGCGCTCCTGCGCCTCCTCGGTCGAGCCGCCGATATGCGGGGTGAGGATGACGTTGCCGAGGCCCTGCACCGGACTCTTGAAGCGGTCCGAATTCGAGGACGGCTCGACGGGAAACACGTCGATGGCGGCGCCGGCGAGATGGCCGTCGCGCAGAGCCGCCGCCAGCGCTTCGAGATCGACGACGGTGCCGCGGCTGTTGTTGATCAGGAGCGAGCCGGGCTTCATCGCCCGCAGCTCTTTCTCGCCGATCATGCCTGATGTCTCCGGCGTCTCCGGCACGTGCAGGCTGACGACGTCGCTCTGCGCCAGCAGCTCTTCCAGCTTCTCGACCGGCTCGGTGTTGCCGTGACGGAGCTTGTCGGTGCGGTCGAAATAGATCACGCGCATGCCGATCGCCTCGGCCAGCGTCGAGAGCTGCGAGCCGATATTGCCGTAACCGATAATGCCGAGGGTGCGGCCGCGTACCTCGCGGCTGCCGGTCGCCGACTTGTCCCAGCCGCCCTCATGCGCCGACACCGAGCGCGGGAAGATGCGCCGAAGCAGCATCACGATCTCGCCGATCACGAGCTCGGCGACGCTGCGCGTGTTGGAGAACGGCGCGTTGAACACGGGAATGCCGCGCTTGCGCGCCGCCAGCAGATCGACCTGGTTGGTGCCGACGCTGAAGCAGCCGACGGCGAGAAGCTGGTCGGTTGCCGCGAGCACCTCATCGGTGATCTGGGTGCGCGAGCGGATGCCGAGCAGCGACACGCCCTTGAGCGCCCGCCGCAAATCTTCGCCGTCCAGCGCCTTGGTCAGGCGCTCGACATTGGTGAAACCCGCAGTTCTGAACAGGTCCACGGCGCTGTCGTTGACGCCTTCGAGCAGCAGCGCCTTCGCGTTCCGCTCAGGGCTTTGGCCTGGGGCTGGCATGAAATCTCCGTGGGTCACAGCTTTGCCGCAGCTCATAGACCGCGGCGGATGCGCAGCACAATAGGGTTTGGATACGGGGAGAAGATGGCGGTGCGGTCGTCAGATCACGTAAAACCCGTGCGTTCCGTCAAGACGCAGTTGTTCGACCAGGCCGTATTCCCATTCGAGATAGGCCTGCATCGCACGCTCGTCGACGCCGGTGCCTTCATAGGGGCGGCGGTAGCGGTGGGCGGGGTCGGGCTTGGGCAGGACGCGCGGCGGACCGATTTCGAGCGCGTCGTCATAGCCGCCTTCCCGCACATGGACCTCCCAGCCCATCTGCGCGAGCCAGGACGCCGTCATGTCAGCGCGGACGCCCTTGTCGTCGGTCAGAACAATGTGCGCGCCGCGCACCGGCGCCGCCATATCGGTTTCCTGCACGAGCTGGCCACCGGGATAGTGGCGGAAGCCCGGGAGATGGCCTGCAGCATATTCTTCCGCGTCGCGCACGTCGAAGCGATAGAGCGTGCGATCGGTCTGCGCGACAAGCGCAGCCATCTCGCGCGCGCCGATATGGCGGACACCGGCGCGATAGGCGACATCGCGTGCATTGGCCGGGCCGCTTTCGAATGGGCCGATCGCGCCGCGCCGGTCGGCACCGTGGTCGAGCGTATGCCGCGCCAAGGTCCAGCCGATGGTGCCATTGCGCAGCGCGCGGACCTTGTTCGGCACGCCGGCATTGATCAGCGATTGGGTGCCGATGATCGAGCGGGTGCGGCCGGCGCAATTGACGATGATGGTGGTCTCGGCATCAGGCACGGCCTGGCCCGCCCGCAGCACCAGCTCCGCGCCGGGCACGCTGACCGAGCCCGGAATGTTCATGGTGGCGTATTCGTCGAAGCGGCGAACGTCGAGGATGGCGATGTTGGCCTTGTCCGCGATGAGTTTTGCCACCTCGTCGGCACTGAACGAGGGCGTGTGCCTGCGCGATTCGACCAGCTCGCCAAAGGCCTTGGAGTAGGAGTTGACGTCCTCGAATACTTGATAACCCGCAGCGCGCCAGGCCTTCAGCCCGCCGTCGAGCGCACAAATATTGGTATAGCCGAGGGCGGCAAGCCGTTCGGCGCCGGGCGCGACGAGCCCCTCCCCGTCATCATAGAGCACGATCGGCACATTTTTACGCGGCAGCTTCACCTCGGCTTCGACCGCGATCCGGTCCGCGGCCATGTTGGCGGCGAACAGCGGATGACCGGTGGCGAAACCAGCCTCATGCCTGAGATCGAGCAGCGCGATTTCCTCGCGCAGGAGCAGCGCGCGGCGGATATCGGCGGGGGTGACGGTGGGAATCGTCATGGGCGGCTAACCATGGAGGGTTTCGGACAGGAGCGTTTTTGGCCGATCGGCGCCCGATTGACCAGCACAATCGAGGCATACTGTCCCTGCTTGGCAATGCCGCAAATCCCAGTCGTCCGCACAACGAATCGTTTTTTCTGCAGGATCAGACGGGCTACAGTTCTGCCTCAGGCTGGGGCGCGAGATGAGAATCATGAAATTCCTGATAATCTTCCTCGTGCTGCCAAGCATGGCGATGGCGACATTGACCGATGCAGAGCGAAAATCACAATTTGAACGAGCGATGGCTGCGATTATCGCGGCGGCAACCCCCGCTTTGAGTACCTCTCGCGATACGCTGATCAAGGACTACGTCGCCTGTAAGTCCAACAAGGGACAAGCAGTGGAGCTTATCGGTGCAAGCTATTTTCGTTCCTGCGAGCATGAAGACGCGTCTGTCACCGGCGACCGTTCGCTTGAAGCGTGTCAGCTGCGTACGGCAAGCCATGCGCTCTGCTGGCTGTGAATGAGGAGATCGTTGTGGAGGGCGAGCTGATGTCGAAAGACATGCCGCGGCTGCACTATGCAGGTAAGTACGACTTGTCGCAGATTCCGATCATCCGGCGGATCACGCGGCAGCGCCCTGAGGTGCAGAACTACGACAAGGCCATGGAGCCCAAGGCGATCGCGATCCATCCCTGGGGCAAGCTGTTCATCTCGGCAGGGGATCCCAGCCTGAAGGACGCTCAAACCTCTGCGCTGGCGAAATGTAACAGCGATCCCGCGCGGAACGGCCGAGATGGCGGCTGCTTCGTCTACGCCATCAACACCGACGTCGTCATCGACGAACGGCGCATGCAGGCGAAATGACATGAGGATGGCGGATTCGGATCACCGTGCCAGGGCCGGCCGGCAGCGCGCGAATTCGCGGCAACGTCTCGCGGTTTTGCGCGATCTCACGCGATGGCGGGAACCATCAGCTCGTCGAGCTTCCGCTTGAGCGCGGTGCCGTCGGACAAGGCCCGGAGCGGCGGCCGCACGCGCAGCCAGCTCGCATCGCCCGTCTGTGCCGCGAGGATGGCTTTCAGCGTCGTGAGGAAGGATGGGGATTTCACCACGATGTCGACGGCGGCCTGCATGCGCGGTTCGACATCCTTGCCGTCGATCATTGCCTTGACCAGCTCCGGCGCGATGTTGGCCATGCCGCAGATGGTGCCGGCACCGCCGGCGGCGATCGCGCGGGTGATGTCAACCTCGTTGCCGACGGTGATGGCGAGCTCGGGGGCGGCGGCACGGAACGCCTGGAACTGCTTGAAGTCGCCGCTGGAGTCTTTCAGCCCAGCAACCATCCTGCCGTAGCGCTTGCGCAAATTCGCGGCGACGCTGGTCGGGATCGCAACACCCGAGATCTGCGGGATATGATAGAGGTAGGCACGCAGGCGATCGTCGGCGACGCCGTCGAGGATCGCAGCAAAGGCATCTTCGATGCCTTCAGGGCTGACGCTACGGTCGAAGTAAGGCGGCAACAGCAGCACGTGGCGCAGGCCGAGACCGAGCACGGCGCGCGTCAGCGCGATGCTGTCGCTGATCGCGGGGAAGCCGCCGCCGATTCCAATTCGTTCCGGCGCCACCCCGGCCTTGAGCACGGCCTCGATGGTCGCGACGCGCTCGGCGACACTGAAGGAGGTGCCCTCGCCGGTGGTGCCGAACAGCACGACGCCATCGACGCCCTTGCCGAAGAGTTGCTTGGCGTGAGCGGCGAGCTTTGCGGAGTCCACGCTGCCGTCGGTTGCCAGCGGCGTTGCTGACGCTACCCAGAACCCGCGAATTGCCTCCGTCATCACACCCACCTGTTGCTGCGGCTTCGGACCAAGCCTCGGATCTCGAAGGATCTGAGGAGGGCTTGCCGAGCCTTGTTTTTGCTTTACTTTTCGTCTTGTACCTTACATACAAGAAAGGTGCAAATCTTTTCCGCCATCCCGGCGCGCATGAGACGCAGCCAGATTCCGAGGAGGTCTCGCATGAACATGGTGACCCCCATTGGGCGGCCCGACCATTTGCTCGGCGCGTTGCGCGACAAGCTCGGCGCCGCCGCCGTGCTTGTTGGCGCCGACGTGCCTGCCCGCAATTGCAACGACTGGAGCGCGAGCCTGCCGCAAACGCCGCTCGCGGTGATCCGCCCGGCCGACGCGCAAGGCGTTGCGGATGCGATCGCGACCTGCCGGCAGGCGCATCTGCCGTTCGTGCCGCAGGGCGGATTGACCGGGCTGTGCCGCGGCGCATCGCCGGAAGCAGGTTGGGTCGCGATCTCACTGGAGCGCATGAGCGGCATCGAGGAGATCGACCATGCGTCGATGACAATGACGGTGAAATCAGGCACGCCGCTGGAGACGATCCAGAAGGCCGCCGACGAAGCCGGTTTTTTCTTTCCGCTCGACCTCGGCTCGCGCGGCTCCTGCGCGATCGGCGGCAACCTCTCGACCAATGCCGGCGGCAATCGCGTGATCCGCTACGGCATGACGCGCGAGCTGGTGCTCGGGCTCGAAGTCGTGCTGCCCGACGGCACCATCATCACCAGCCTCAACAAGCTGATGAAGAACAATGCCGGCTACGATCTGAAACATCTGTTTATCGGCTCGGAAGGCACGCTCGGCATCATCACCCGCGTGGTGCTGCGGCTGTTTCCAAAACCGCGCTCGACCATGGCCGCGCTCTGCGCGCTCAAGGACTATGCCGCCGTGATTGCGCTGCTCGGCGCCGCGCGCAGCGGGCTCGGCCCGCTGCTGTCGGCGTTCGAGGTGATGTGGCCGGATTACTGGGACGTGATCACGAATCGCGCCGGCGTCAAGCCGCCGGTCGCCGCAGGCCACGGCCTCTACGTTCTGGTGGAAGCGCAAGGCACCGACGAGAGCGTCGACGCGCCGCGCTTCCAGAACTGGCTCGAACAGCTGATGGAACGCGGGCTGCTCGCCGACGCCGCCGTGGCGCAATCGCTGGCGCAGACGCAAAGCTTCTGGCGCGTGCGCGACATCTGCGCCGAGTTCGGCCAGGTGCTGGGGCCGCACATCTCCTACGACATCGGGCTTGCGGTGGCGCGGATGGACGAGTTCGTCACGCGCTGCAAGGCCGCGCTGGCTGACGGCATCGAGGGATGCGAGAGCGTCTATTACGGCCATATCGGCGACGGCAATCTGCATCTCGTCTCCTGGGTGACCGCCCTTGCCGTCGAGCAGCAGCCGAAGGAAGCGATGGACGCGATCATCTACGGTCTCGTGCGCGAGATGGGCGGCAGCGTCTCCGCCGAGCACGGCATCGGCACGCTGAAGAAGAAGTGGCTGGGGCATGCCCGGAGCGAGGCCGAGATCGCGCTGATGCGGACGCTGAAGGCCGCGCTCGATCCCGACCATCTGCTCAATCCCGGCAAGGTGATCTGAGGGAGCCTATGCGATCGATGAAGCTCGATGCGCCGAAATCGCTGTCCCAGCGGGTGATGCAGCGGCTGCGTCAGGCCATCATCGACGGCGAGTTCGCGCTCGGCGCCGCGATCTCCGAAGAGATGGTGGCAAACTCCTTCGGAGTCAGCCGCACGCCGGTGCGCGAGGCGATGGGCCAGCTGCAGGCGCAGGGCCTCGTCGTGATCCGGCCGCAGGTCGGCAGTTTCGTGTTCACACCGAGCGCCGAGGACATCACCGCGCTCTGCACCTTCCGCATCGCGCTGGAGCCCAAGGCCGCCGAGCTCGCCTTCCACTGTGATCGCGACGGTGCGATCGCGACGATGAGCGAGGCGATCGCAGCGATGGAGCCGGCAATTGCGGCCAAAGACAATATCGCCTATGGCCGCGCCGACGCCACCTTTCACGAAGGGCTGTTCGCCCATTGTGGCAACCGCTATCTCGCCGAATCCTATCAGCTCGTCTCCGGCCGCGTCGCCGCACTGCGCACCAATTTGACCTCGCCGATCGACGTCCGCACCCGCACGTCCTTCGACGAGCATCGCAAGCTGCTCGAGTTGTTTTCCCGCGGCGAGTTCGCCTCCTTCGCAGCGCTGATGACCACGCACATCACCAATTCGGGCCTGGTCTACGCCAAAGCGCTGAAGGTCGACTGAGCGCTGCTATCGCGCGCCTTTCGAGCCAGGCCTGTCCAGGAATTCCAGCGCGGTGTTGATCTGTTCGAGCTGATGCTCGATTTTGTCGCGGTCTTCGACCGACGGCGCCTTCTCGAGTTGCTCGACGAGCTTTTGCTTTCGCAACAGCAAGTTCTCTATGACTGTACTCACGAGTTCCCCATCCGCCAGAGGCGAAGATCGAGGCAATATCAGATTTTTGACTCGATCGCGCGCGAACCGGGTCCGGCGCAAACCCTGCATCAGAATGTCCGTTGAGACGGATGGTTCCTGCGATTGAACCACGACACATGCATTGGAACCGAAGGCCGCGGCTTGCTTCACGCCCGCCGTCAGATCGAGAAGATCCGCGACAAGACGCCCGGCTTCACCGGCGTCATCTCCGACATCGGCGGTCCCACCGCCAACCTGTACCGGATGGCGTGCAAGGATCCGAAGGTCGAGGCGGCGTGCCGGCGGCCGTCCTGCGTCTTCCCGGAGATCTGTCCGAACCTCAACACCTCGCATGACGATCTGATCAGGCTTTATCGCAAGGTGCGCGAGACCAAGGGCATCAAGAAGGTGATGGTCGCCTCCGGCGTGCGCTACGACCTCGCGGTCGAGAGCCCCGAATACATCAAGGAGCTCGTCACCCATCACGTCGGCGGCTATCTGAAGATCGCGCCCGAACATACCGAGCGCGGCCCGCTCGACAAGATGATGAAGCCGGGCATCGGCGCCTACAACCAGTTCAAGCGGATGTTCGATGCCGCGGCCGAACAGGCCGGCAAGAAATATTACCTGATCCCGTATTTCATCGCGGCGCATCCCGGCACGACCGACGAGGACATGATGAACCTCGCGCTCTGGCTCAAGAAGAACCGCTATCGCGCCGACCAGGTGCAGACCTTCCTGCCCTCGCCGATGGCGACCGCAACCGCGATGTACCACACCGGCGTCAACCCGCTGCGCGGCGTGCGGCGCGGCGGCAGCGACAAGGTCGAGGCGATCAAGGGCCTGCGGCAGCGCCGCCTGCACAAGGCGTTTTTGCGTTATCACGACCCCGACAATTGGCCGGTGCTGCGCGAAGCGCTGAAGGAAATGGGCCGCGCCGATCTGATCGGCTCGCGCCCCGACCAGTTGGTGCTGGCACATCAGCCGCCCGGCACCGGCAAGGCCGCCGGCACAAGACGGCCGGTGCGTCCCGACAGCAAGACGCAGCGGTTCACGACCAACGGCCTGCGGGTGATGAAGTAGCGGGCGAGCCGGATCAGGTCCGGTTCATCCTCAGTCTGTCGTGCTCCCAAAACAAAAATGTCGAAAACAACCCCATGCACAGTAACCGGCATGAGCGGGATCAATGACTTAGGCGCCTTGCTGAGACGTTGATCCGTCCGGACAAAAAGTCGTTGCTCCGTCGGGCAAAACAGGAGCAGGATGCCATCATCGGACGCATTGGCTATTGCGCGGTGGATCAAGCCGCATCGGCTCCGCGGCGCGACTTGCGCCCCGCCCAAAATGCGCAGATCGCCAATCCCTGCACCAGCGCCGCGGCAACATAAAAGTCGGGCGCGGCGCCCGTGCCGGCCGGAAGCCATTCGCGGATCAAACCAAAGACCGCCGGCGCGAATGAGTAGGCGCCTTGCGACATCGCAACGATCAGCGCGACCACACGCGGCACGTCATCCGGAGCGAATTCGACCTGCGCAATCAGCGGCGGAAGGAACGTCCCGTTGCCGAACCCGAGGCCGAACAAGACAACACCGAGGACCAACAGCGGAATGTTCGTTCGAGCCTCGGCGACGAAGGTGATCGAGCCGGTGATTTGAACGGCGTAGCTGGTGCAGGCAACCAGCCGCCGGTCGATGCTTCCAGGCATGAGCCAGCCCAGCAGCGTCCGGCCGGCGATCGCCATGACGCCGATCAACCCCACCACCGGCCCGGTCCATTGCGGACCGAACGCAGGCAGCAGCAGCGAGAAGAGATGCGCAGTCAAGCCGATCTGTGCGAACAGCCCAAGGCTCATGCCGGCCGCGAGCGTCAGGAATTTGCGATCACGCCAGAGTAGCGATCCCGGCAGCGGTCGTGCGCTCTTCGCCGAGACAGTCTCCTCGGCCGGGGCGGCGCCGTCGGGCATCGATCCGGTCTGCTCCGGCGTGCGCGACAGCACGGTGCTCGCAAGTAGCCACACCACCACAATCAAGATCAGGCCGATGGCTGCTGCTGCAACAGCACACCTAAGCCTGGCAATGGCCGCTGCGGAGCGGAGAAAAGATGATCCCGCCGGGTCGTGCCTCAGTTTGAAATTTGGCGGGAATAGGGCCCGGCTGGGATGGAGAAAATATTCCCGTCAGGATAACCCCTTGATATAAAGCGACAATTTATTTCGTTGTAAACGATTCCTTTACCGGTCACCGGGTGTTATATACTTGGACGCGGCCCTTACTTGGTGAATGTGCCCCCGGGCACCGTTTGGCTTACACCCAAACTCAGCCAAGAGCGGGCCGCGTCTCTTTTAGTAGAAGTGCACTTGGCCCAGCGACCACAGGTCGTATTCGGTGCTGATCGATGCCTTGATCAACTTGTGGGACTTGTCGTCCCCGCGTTCCCATTTCCGTTGAATTGCCCAAGCGCAATAGTCCGCAGCCCACAGGAGCGGATCTTTCGCGGAATCTAGAAAGCTTACCTCCCACTGGCTTCGCGGGACGATCTGTTGAACCGTGTTGTTAAGCGCTTGCTTGAATGCTGCCTTTGTCTTGTTTTGCCCGAGGGCAGCCGCCGTGATCAAGAGCTTAGAATCTTTGGTGAGTATCTTCGGTGCTACATGCTTGAAATGATAGTACCACGCGTATTGATAGAACGTGGCGTCACTGGTTCTGGTTTGTGGTTGCGCTTTTGATTTTTCTAGCAGTGTAGCGTCAACACGAAACTTGTGTTGGGCAAGCACCTTGTAGACCTCATCCCGGATTGCCTGCTTATCCTCAGTGCAATGCAGTTTGTCGCACTCGCCACCTGCCGCACATAGCTCGCGACGAATATGGAGCAGTTCGCTTGCCATGCTGCAATCGTCGGTGGTTAACGTGCAGAGCATGAAATATCGGCTCGCACCGTTCTGACGTTTAAAAGTGAAGTCGCCGGCTTCATCGGCAAATACAAATCGTGTTGGCATCAGATTAAGTTAGCACGTGAACCTTAAATTTACCTAAGCATGCGCGATGGCGCTTCGCTTCTTATACGGGCCGCGCTTCTTTGCGGGCCTTCGCGCCGGTCAATCCGCGTAACAACGTCGCTCATTTCCAGCGGGGACGAAACCAGCCCGGCAGCCATGGCCGGGGTCAGGCCGTGAGATCGGAAGGCTCGCGCCGAAATCAGTTGACCTTGCCGCCATCATGTAACATATAAAGTTACATGAAACGAGACAGTCGATTATCCGGCGTGCTGCACGTCATGCTGCACATGGCGCAGCAGCCCGGCACCTTCACATCCGAGACCCTGGCAAAGGCCATGGACACGAACCCGGTGGTGATCCGGCGCATCATGGCGGGCCTTCGGGACCTCGGTTACGTCCGCTCCGAAAAGGGACATGGCGGCGGCTGGACGCTGGCTTGCGACCTCACGAAGGTGACGCTGCGCGACGTCTACACCGCGCTCGGCAGTCCCTCGCTTCTGGCCATGGGCAACCGGACAGAGGCGCCGGGTTGTCTCGTCGAGCAGGCCGTCAACGCCGCCCTCGATCAGGCATTCGGCGATGCGCAGGCGCTGCTGCTGTCGCGCTTTGGCGAGGTGACGCTGGCGATGCTGAGCGACGATCTGCGCAAACGCCTCGGCTCCCGAAAGCTTCAGGGCATGAGCGCACATGGCGCGTGATCGGCTCCATTCAGCAAGGACGACATCATGATCGACGTTCAGAACATGTTTTCCGATCCGCAAGCGGTGGCGAGATACACGGAAGGACCGCCACGGTTCGTCCCGGGCTACAATGCCATGCTGTCCATGGCGGCGATTCTTCTGGCCGAGCGCGCGCGTGACGATGCGCGGATTCTCGTGCTCGGCGCCGGCGGCGGCCTCGAATTGAAGACGTTTGCGCAAGCGCAGCCGCGCTGGAGCTTCGACGGTGTGGACCCCTCCGCGGCGATGCTGGCGCTTGCCGGGCAAACCCTGGGCCCGCTCGCATCGCGCGCGCGCCTTCATCAGGGCTACATCGACGATGCTCCGCAGGAATTGTTTGACGGCGCCAGCTGCCTGCTGACGCTGCACTTCGTCGACGTCGAGGAGCGACGCCGCATCGCCTCGGAGGTCCGCCGACGGCTCAAGCCGCGCGCAGCTTTCGTGATCGCCCATTTAAGCGCGCCCGATGGCGATGAGGAGCGCCCGCTGTGGCTGTCGCGGTACTCTGCGTTCCTGGCCTCCTCCGGCGTCGAGCCCGAGCAGGCCGCGGCCGCGCGGAACGCCGTTACCGACCATCTGGAAATCCTCACGCCCGCGCAGGATGAGGCGATTCTGCGCGAGGCCGG
This sequence comes from Bradyrhizobium sp. LB14.3, assembly GCF_040547985.1. NCBI lineage: Bacteria > Pseudomonadati > Pseudomonadota > Alphaproteobacteria > Hyphomicrobiales > Nitrobacteraceae > Bradyrhizobium > Bradyrhizobium sp. LB14.3. The sequence goes on along the minus strand of NZ_JBEPQT010000004.1, from coordinate 167,624 downwards.
CTTCTCCGAGCCGACCCTGTTCTACACCGGGTTCACCTTCCGCGGCTGGGTGGCCTACGCGTGAGGTGGCCCGGCTTCGCCAACGCGGCTGAGCATCATGCAAAGCCGGATGTATCCGGGGGTGCGGTCACAATCTATGAGTCGCGACATTGGCCGCGTCCGTTCTGCCTTCAATACCGGACATCGCCAGCTCGCCCCTGCGTATCGGCAAGGGGCCAAGAGCCGACGTCAGCGAGCGCGCCGCTGCGATCGATTTTGAGGTCCTCGCTTTCCAATCCGCTATCCACCACCGCCAGCGAGGCAATCAGTTGGAGCGCCGGGAGCGCGAAAGCTTGGTAGCAGCGGTTACAACCCTGTCGTAGGCCTCAAGGGCAGCGTCGGTCGATAGTTCGATCATCTCTCGGAAGCGTGCATCGCTCACCTGCGTGAAGCTTTGGCCTATAGCGTCGGTGAGTTGATCATCGCTGACCGATTGCTCCTTCGGAGCTGTTCGCCCGGTGAGCTGACTGAATAAGTTCAGCCGATAGGTGTCTGCCGCAACTATCCAGGCCCAGTCATGCAGGTGCACTGTCTTGCGCATCTTTCCAGCTGCCCAGAACGGTCAATCACCCGGTCAGAATATCCTCACACTTTTCAACATCAACTATAATGTTCTCGTCCTTTTAGGGCAGGCTAAGCAAAGACTGCCGCCATGTGCCCAATGGGCCACAGGCTGACTTCCGCCCGAGTTGAGCTGGGATCGGCTTATTTCCTGAAGGCAGACATAGCGGCTGTGTTGGCGGAGGTCGGTAACGGGCCAGATTCAGTCTCATGCAGCGCAGCAAATCGCGCCCGATGATCAGCCCGTCGATGCGGCGAGCACGGTCTATTCGGGCAACCCCGCTTTCCTAAGTCCCTCACCGCTTCCTCCGGCAGCCCCGCATTCTTGCACGTGGCGTCTGCCACACCATGCGGCAGATGAGTTAATCAAGCAGATCGAACACCTGTGGTGCAAACGAAGACGGCGTCCGCCCCGCGATACAGCCCGCGCGCGTCATTGTCGAATACGTACTCCGCGAAGGGATAGCGCAAGATGCGGATCCCATTGGATGAGGGTTCCCGTAACCGGGTAGCGCTTTGGCCTCGCCGACAATCGCGAGAATAAGCCGCCGGTAGAGAAAATGTAAGCTGCCGGTTAAGCGTCCCCGCCAATCTCGCGGCACTCTCTCGTCGGTGGAAAAACACCATCGAGGAGACACCGCAATGACCACGACCACGACGCACAGCACTTCGTGGCTGGAACGGACATCCGTATCGACCCGGCATGTCGCCAATTTCATCTGGAAATGTTGGAATGCCTTTCAGGAGCGCCGCGAGCGCCAAAAGTTGAGCGCCACCTTATCCGACCTAAGCAACCGAGAACTGACGGATATCGGCACCACGCGTGGCGAGATCGACTACGTCGCCTCGCACCGAGGTATTGACCCGCGGGGCATCCGATCCGGCGAATGGCCGCGATATCTGCCAACGGTGGATGGCCAGATTGGGCCTACCGACTCCCGATAGGGGTCAGGAGCGCCGTTTTTGCTGCGCCCGAAGTCCCTTCTGATCTTCCTCAGACACCAGACATTGGAATTGGGTGCGGTAGGCCCAGAAGGGCCACTTCCGGATGCACGCACCGTAACAGTAAAGAGACGAAGCCTCTTGTCTTAACGAAACTGAGCAACCGATCTCAATGCTTGGGACCATCGAACTTGGATCATGCACTGGGTGCATCAGAGGATGGTCCGACGTATCAGGTCATGCTGCCCGGGATGAAACAGCGGACGCGAGGATGTCCATCGATGTTGTGCTTCCAGACCATCGTCCGTCCGGCAAGGTTGGGTTGCTTGATGACGGCGCCATCCGGCACGAGCACCCATTCGTCGTCGATGCGAACGCGATATTGTCCGTGATCGGACTTCCAATTGGGTTCGGAGACGACGTAGGCGTCAGACTCCTCACAGCACTTCCCGAATTCGCTTTGCAGACTCTCGAACCAGGGCTTCAGCGGGGAATTCGCATAGCGCCCATCATCTCGCGCAAGTATCGCGGTCGACGGCAGCAGCAGCAGACAAATTGGAACCGCCATGTGCTTCATCGCTCTGATCGCCAGCATTTCGCCCCTCGGCCATCTCAGTTTCGAATCAGCGCCGCTGGCGTCGTGGGCAAGGAGCGCAGGAACACGAAGCGGGAGGTCACTGGTATTTCCGCATCGGCGCGACCATCCTGGCCAACGAGGATGAGGCCCGCTCCCCCATTTGCCACGGTCAGGATGACTTCTTCACCAGCCCATGTCCGGATCGGGTTCATCCCGATGACGAGAAACTCACCTACGGGCTGGTCCAGATATTGAAGTCTGAGCTGCGGAGCGATTTCGGGCGGCGCAAGCCGGAAGCCCAGTTGCTGCGCGAGTTCGTAGATTTGCCGCAACGGCACCGTCTCACTCTTGAAGCCCAGGTCGGCCGCGGTCACTGTCAGAAGCGTCACCGCCGTTCTGGTGCCGCTAACGGTAAACGCAGGTCGAGCAAGGGCCTCCGCTGCCGAGTTACCGACGCCACAACCAATCGCACTCAGTGCGGTGAGGACAGCAAACGTATCCGGGAACGTCCCGATGCTTATTGTTTTCCATTCGGCAACATCCGAAACGGACGTTACTGGACCCATGCGTGTTGGGACAAATGGCGTCGCCTTGAGAGTCAACTGCCTCTGCAGCACATCACGCGGCGAGCATTGAGCGTGAGCGCGGTTCGCAGAGGCGAGAACGCAAACGACCCAGACCAAGAGCCTCGCTGCAGCCGCCGCTCCCGTCAGCGCAACCATCCGACTCATGATATCCTCCCTCGTGACGCGGGATCGGCGAGCAGTTCATACTGTTCAGCCGCGCACGAGGATGCACCGAGATCATGGGAAGCGCTTTACAAGCGGCTTCCATTCTTCTTACCGTCTGCTTACATCGCAGCTCTGCTGGGGTGCGATCGTACAATAGGAGGACGCATTTGCTTTACTCCTTTGCGGACTTCACGCTGGATACGGACCGGCGGGAGCTGCGGCAGGGAGCCGACACGATTGCTGTCACGCCGCAGGTATTCGACCTTCTGAACTATTTGATCCGGAACAGGGAACGTGTCGTCAGTAAGGACGACCTCATCGCTGGCGTCTGGAATGGTCGCATCGTCTCGGACGCCGCTCTGACGACGCGCATCAATGCCGCTCGGAGCGCCATCGGTGACACCGGCGAGAAACAGCAGTTGATCAAAACATTGCCGCGCAAAGGTTTTCGCTTCGTTGGTGCAGTGCAGGAAGCCCGGAGGCCCGCAAATGAGACGGTTCGCGCAGTCGAGCGAACCGGCGACACGCCGCCGCGCCTATCCATCGTCGTGCTACCCTTCACGAACCTGAGCGGTGATCGTGAGCAGGACTATTTCGCGGATGGTGTAACCGACAGTTTGACCACGGACTTGTCGCGCATCAGTGGTTCATTTGTAATCGCACGGAACAGCGCCGTCTCGTACAAGGGTAAAGCAGTCGATGTACGGCAAGTTGGCCGCGAATTAAACGTTCGCTACGTGCTCGAAGGCTCAGTGCAATGCAGCGGCAGTCGGCTTCGGATGAACGTGCAGTTGATCGATGCTGAGAGCGGCCGGCATCTTTGGGCCGAGCGCTTCGAGAAGCCTGTCGTAGACCTGTTCGACATGCAGGACGAAATCATAGCGAGGCTCGCCAATACATTAGGTGCCCAGCTCATCGAGGCTGAGGCGCGACGAGCCGAGCGTATGGTGCATCCCGATGCGATGGACCTGTACTTCCAAGGCCGGGCCTGGTTGATGAAGGGGTTTAGCCTTGAATGCGTGACGCAAGCGCGGAGCTTCTTCGAACGCTCTCTAGAGTTCGACCCCTGCAACGTCGAAGCAATGATTGGCCTGGCAAGTGTTGATACGGCAGTTGCGACCAGCTTTACGACGGATGACGGGCCTGCGCGGCTTGCAGCTGCCGAGGCGATGGCGAATAGGGCATTGTCCATCAGGCCAAACCGTACTTCGGCCCACTTGGCCCTGGGTTACGTCCAGATCTTTACGAACCGGGCCGCCCAAGGCATCCGCGAATTCGAGCATGCGTTGGCGCTGGATTCGAATAGGGCCAACGCTCATGCTGCCCTTGGCCTCGCCAAGTTCTGCATGGGTCGCGCTGCCGAGACCGAAGGCCATATACGCGAGGCTTTACGTCTCTCCCCTCGCGACGTTGAAGCCTACCAGTGGACGTGTTATGTGGGTGTGGCCAAGCTACAGCTTGGTTCGGACGTCGAAGCCGTCAGTTGGCTGCGACGAAGCACCGAGGCGAACCGCAACTTTCCTCTCGCTCATTTGTCGCTCGCCGCTGCATTGGGCCTGACCGGCGCGCTCGATGAGGCGCGAAATGCTGCAAGAACGGGACTTGCGCTCAACTCGGGTTTCACCATCCGTCGCTTTCTTGCTGCTCAACAAAGCGACAATCCGATTTACCTTGCTGGGGTCGAGCGCGCGTGTGAAGGCTTCCGCCTCGCTGGCGTGCCGGAAGGGTGACGGGCGCTTCCGGTCACAACTAGGTCCGCGACCCGCGTCAGCGACGCGCGTAGGTTCCCCGTTTGAATACCAGCACTAGCGTGACGCCGGCCGGCGTGCGTGGATTCGCTCCGAACAGTTTGGAATATGAACTCGTCTCTATGTTGACGTGGATCTTGGTGGCCTCGTCCACTGTGTACGTCCCGGTGTGGGGCACCACACCCGACGCAATCGCATGACCTCCTCCGGCGAGAGACGCGCGGAATCTCCTGATGCGTATTTCGGCGCATCGAAGGAGGCGCAACTGCCGCTTTGGGTCAAAAGCCGCTGTTGGCCAATCCGTCGGGCGGCGTCAGGCTTCCCCCAAACAGCAGACATGATCGCTCTCGTGGTGTTCAGCTCAGGCTTCACAGTCCTTCTTGTGACCAGATTCGGCCTGCCAACACCTGAGCGGGAGCATTCTTGGCACGTGCGGGAGCATCGCCGACGTTAACCCTGTCGGCAAATGATTCCTCGCGCGTCGGCAGCCGTCGACAAGTCGCCTCATTGCCGCGGAGAATTTCCGACGGCACGAACCTGGATCGGAGGCGCATTATGCTGAGAATGGCGTTGTTGGGCCTTCTGATCCTGTTCAGTGTCGGAGTGCTGTCGGCAATGGAGCTGAGCGCGCCACCGCGTCGCGTCGTCGCGACCGTCCAGCCGCTTGCCGAGCGGCGCGCAAACATCTCTGCTTCGTATGACGCGTCGGCGAAGGCCGATCGCCTCGAGGTTGCCGCCGCGAGCAGCGCGATGCCGACAGAGGCAGCTTCAGTCAAAAACCCCGGTGCTCCGCAAGACATCCATGTCCGCTCGCCCGCGCCGGAACCGATCGTCCGTCATCGGCCCGATCCGAAGACGATCGCGGCCGCCAAACCTCCCAAGCCGAAGCCAAAGCCAATTGTTGTCAAGCGGACCGCCAATGTTCAGCGCGCAAAGTCTGCCAGCGAGACCGAGCCCTGTCGGCTCAAGGCGTTCGGCGGCTTGCTCAAGGCTTTGAATTTGACGCGCTGCGAAATCTGAAAACTCCACGAGCAGTCCAAGCTCGTGCCTGCTTCCTCTAGGAGGCGCTTACGGGTCCACACTTGTCGCCATCTTTCCTCCGGCCGAGGTGTCGCAAATTCTTGCCGTCATCCATATGTTGCCTCCATGAAAAAAATCGGATTCCTCTCCTTCGGGCACTGGACGCCCTCGCCGCAGTCGCAGACCCGCTCGGCGGCGGATACGCTGCTGCAATCGATCGAGCTCGCGGTTGCGGCAGAACAGCTCGGCGCGGACGGCGCCTATTTCCGCGTGCATCACTTCGCGCGACAGCTTGCTTCGCCCTTTCCGCTGCTCGCCGCCGTCGGCGCCAGGACCAGCAAGATCGAGATCGGCACGGCCGTGATCGACATGCGCTACGAGAACCCGCTTTACATGGCGGAGGACGCAGGCTCCGCCGATCTCATCGCCGGCGGTCGGCTTCAGCTCGGCATCAGCCGCGGCTCGCCCGAGCAGGTGATCGACGGCTGGCGCTATTTCGGCCATCAACCGGCCGACGGCGAGAGCGATGCCGACATGGGCCGGCGACATGCCGAGGCCTTTCTCGACATCTTGCGCGGCGAAGGGTTTGCAAAACCCAATCCGCAGCCGATGTTTCCAAATCCGCCGGGGCTGCTGCGCCTGGAGCCCCATTCAGAAGGCCTGCGCGAGCGGATCTGGTGGGGCGCCGGCTCGAACGCCACCGCGATCTGGGCCGCCAAGCTCGGCATGAACTTGCAGAGTTCGACGCTGAAGAACGACGAGACCGGCGAAGCTTTTCACGTGCAGCAGGCCGCGCAAATTCGTAGCTATCGCGCCGCATGGAAGGAAGCCGGCCACACCAGGGAGCCCCGCGTCTCGGTGAGCCGCAGCATCTTCGCGCTGCTCGACGATCGCGATCGCGCCTATTTCGGCAGGAGCGGCGAAGGCGAAGACCAGATCGGCTTCATCGACCCGCGCACGCGGGCAATCTTCGGCCGCAGCTATGCCGCCGAGCCGGATGCGCTGATCGAACAGCTCCGGCAGGACGAGGCGATCGCCGAGGCCGACACGTTGCTGTTGACCGTGCCGAACCAGCTCGGCGTGGACTACTGCGCGCACTCAATCGAGGCGATCCTGACACAGGTCGCGCCTGCGCTGGGATGGCGGTGAGACGTACGCGCGCGTAAATCTTCCAGAACAAAATCACCAAAGAGGGTTGAATGACCTCTCGGAAGGTCATCTCCCGAACCACTGAACAGAACCGTCATGGCTAAGCGGACACGGCGCGTTCGTCTCGGCGCTGTTGCGGAAGTCGACTTTGCCAACATCCCGAAATGGACCATCGACGAGGTCCACCGAGACGGCTTCGACGTTCTCTCGGCCTGGCTCCTTCGCAAGCGTCCGCATGCGGCCTGCGTGTCGATGTACTCCCGGATGCTCGTCAGTCTGCCGTCCCGAACCGTAGCCATTTCTCCATTTCGCTCGGATCGGATCGCGCTCGATCCGATCCCGTGCGTCGTGTCCCCAACGGTGGGGACGTCGTGTTCATCAGTCGAACTTGACCAGGTCCTTAAAGATCAGTTGACCCCAGCTATTTCCGCGCGCCTGCACAAGCAGTCCACCTTCCGAAAGCCCGCCGAGTTTGATCGGCGAGAAGCCGAGCTTTTCCGCAAGCGCGCCAATCTCCGCGGCGGCAGCGTCATCGTCGCTCGCCAGGAACACGACTCTCCTGCCGCCATGTGCGGCCGGATCTTGGCCGAGGACGGCAGCGCCCAAATGGTTGAAGCCCTTGACCAGTCTACCGCCAGCGAAGGCCTGCGCGACGGCCTTGGAAGAAGGCTGTCCTCCCAGTTTCTCAGGGGGCACGCCGTAGGCATTGGTCACATCGACGATGGTCTTCCCCTGCCAGGTGGGCAGCGCCTTCGCGACCTCCTGGTGCGACTCGAAACGGACGGCCAAAAAGACGATGTCTGCCTTGGCCGCTTCTGCCAGCTTTTTGGGAATGATCGTGGGTCCGATCGCGGCCGCGGCGGATGCAAAGCTTTCCGGGTCGCGCGTCGTTGCAACGGATACTTCGATGCCGTTGCGGGCAAACGCCCTGGCCAGAGCCTGGCCGATATTGCCGAAGCCGATAATTGCGTAGCTCATGATGTTTCTCCGATCTAGTGTTGATGCCGGGGTCAGACCTGCGCCATGCCGCCATCGACGGCGAGATCCACGCCGGTGATGAATGAGCTTTCATCGGAGGCGAGGAACATGACGGCAGCCGCGATTTCCTCTGGCTTGCCCCTGCGACCCATTGGGATCTGTGAAGCAAACTGAGCGGCCGCTTGCTCGGCTTGCTCGGGGGTAAGGCCGGTCGTTGTCTCCAGGGCGGGAGTCTCGGTTGGTCCGGGGCTCATCGTATTCACGCGGATTTTCCGGTCTTTCAGCTCCAGCGTCCAAGCGCGCGAGAAGTTGCGCACAGCCGCCTTGCTCGCGGCGTAGGCGCTAAACCCCGGCAGCCCCAACACGTTCGACACCGAAGAGTTCAGGATAATCGAACCGCCGTCTTTGAAGAGGGGAAGGGCCTTCTGCACGGCAAAGAACAGCCCCTTCACGTTCACGTCGAAGGTCTGGTCAAAATGGGCCTCAGTCGCTAGCGCGAGCGGTGCGATTGTGCCGGAGCCCGCGTTCGCGAAGAGAATGTCGATGTGACCATGTTTCTCTTTCACGACGGCGTAGAGCCGGTCCAGATCTTCCAAGCGCGACACGTCGCCCACGACGGTCGTAACGTTCCGCTCGATGAAGGCTGTAGCCTCCCTCAGCTCTTTCTCGCGTCGCCCGGTGATTACGACGTGCGCACCTTCTTCCACGAAGCGCTTGGCTGTGGCCAACCCAATCCCGCTGCTTCCGCCGGTGATGACTGCGATCTTGCCTTCTAGTTTTTTCATGATCTTTTATCTTTCGTTGTGTGTGGGCCAGGCACGGGACCGCACCGGGGTCAGAGTTGCGCCAGGCCGCCGTCGACGGCGACTTCGCTGGCGGTCATGAAGCTGCTGTCCGACGATGCGAGAAAGGCCGCCACGGCCCCGATCTCCGCCGGATCGGCCATGCGCTGGAGCGGAGTCATCGAGGCGAAGACCTTCTGGCCCTCCTCGCCCAGCGCTTCCTTCGCGAGTTCGGTCGCAGTCGCCCCGGGCGACAGCACGTTGACCCGGATGCCGCTGCCTTTCAGGTCCTCCGCCCAGGTCCGCGCGAGGTTGCGCACGGCCGCCTTGCTCGCGCTGTAGGCGCTCATTGCCGGGGCGCCCGTGGTGCCGGCGCTCGATCCGGTCAGGATGATCGAACCGCCCCGGCCCATCAGCGGCAGCGCCTTCTGGACCGTGAAGATCATACCCTTCACATTGGTGTCGAAGGTTTCGTCAATGTGCGCGGCGGTGATCTGGCCGAGCCGAAGCTGGCTTCCCGCGCCTGCATTGGCGAAGACGATGTCGAGGGTTCCGCGCTCGGACTTCACCGCCGCATAGAGTCGGTCGAGGTCGGCCTCATCCGAGACCGAGCCCTTCACCGCGCGGGCATTGGGCCCGAGGGCGGCGACAGCAGCGTCGAGCGCCTCCTGTCGGCGGCCGAAGATGAAGACGAAGGCGCCTTCTTCGATGAAGCGCTTTGCTGCGGCGCGCCCAATGCCGGTAGCGCCACCCGTGATAACTGCAACCTTACCGTCTAGCTTTCGCACAACGTCTCCTTTCGTGATGTCGGGACGGCATCTGCCCCCGAGAACCTCGACATAGGTCGGTCGGCGTCAGGCGTTGAGTGCGGAAGCGCGCACATCGGTGGTGCGAAATCGATCCGCGCGGACGACTGACGGCAGGGCGACGATCGGTGTCCGCCGTTCGGGGGAATTGGTCCGTGCTTGTGGACATTGGCTGGAATGACCGCCCGTACTGCTGTACGAGACGTTAGATACGGGCTTTGGAAGGCGCACCGCGCGGTGCGGGATCGCACCATGATCGACTGGGATGACGTTCGCTACTTTCTTGCCGTCGCGCGCGGAGGCTCGGTGCGGGCTGCCGCCGAGCGCCTCGGTGTGAATCACGCGACCGTGCTGCGACGCATCGCCCAGCTCGAGGAACGGCTCGGGGTCCAAATGTTCGAAAAGCTGCCTTCGGGCTACCGCCTGACGGCTGCGGGCGAGGAGGTCCTCGAGTTCGCGGACCAGATGGAAGCGTCGTCGCACCTGCTGGAGACGCGCGTCTTCGGGCGCGACCAGAGCGTGCGCGGGCTTCTGCGGGTGACGCTGGCGCCGCCGCTGGCGACACACCTGCTCATGCCGGACTTCGCCGACTTCGCGCGTCTGCATCCGGACATCGAGATGGAAATCCTGTCGTTCGGCGAGCTGGCAAATCTGACCAACCGAGAGGCCGACGTCGCGATCCGCGTCGTCTACGACCGCAAAACCCTGCCGCTCAATCTTCACGGCATGAAGGGACCGGAGCTGTTCGGCGGCGTCTACATGTCCAGGGATCGACTAGCCGCGTGTCGTACGGGCGCGCCGGATCCCATCCGGTGGATCGTCATCAGCATTCATGGAATACCCGACTGGGCCAGCGAGGGTGAGGTTCGCACCACGGGGGTTCCATTCAGGATCACGGACGCCGAGGCGCAGATCGTTGCAGTACGGCAAGGGCTCGGGATCACGACGCTGCCGTGCTTCATTGGCGATGCCGACCCCCTGCTGGTGAGGGTGCCGGGCACCGGCCTGCACATGTACGGAACGCTCTGGCTTCTCACACACGGGGAGACCCGCAAGACGAAGCGCGTACGGCTCTTCACGGAGTTCGTATCCCGCAGGCTCGCCGCATACGCTCCGCTTCTCGCGGGACTGTCCCTATCGCGCGACTGACGCCCGGCAGGTCGCCGGCGATGCTTGCATCCTTTCGTCGCAACATTTAGATCGCACCCGATTTAACCGGATACGATTTATATCGGGACGATATCGCAAACTCCGGAGGGATCCATGAGCCGTTTCGGAAAGCCTGCATTAAAGGGTGCAAGGATGTGCTGGAGAGAGCCGAGCTGGCCAGTCAATCGGGGCCAAACCGCATTCGGAGATGAGTACCAAATGGCGCGCCCGGAACGATTCGAACGTCCGACCCTCAGATTCGTAGTCTGATGCTCTATCCAGCTGAGCTACGGGCGCGTTTTTCGCGAACAGCAATGCGGGCAAGGCCTACATGCACCCTCCGGACAACGCCGAAGGGGTGCGAAAGAGCGCTCTGACTAACCGCTCTTGCCCGAATTGGCAAGGTCCGGATTGGGGAGATTTTGCAGGGCAACGACGGTTTCCGGTGGGCTTCCGGCCGACTACGCCCTTGCCCGCTCGTTGCGGATGGAGAGGAGTTCCACGGGACGGTCGGGGATGACGATCCGGAAGGTGGCGCCGAGGGTGCCTTCGACCAGATGGATGTCGCCGCCATGGGCGCGGACGAGCTCGGCGGCGATGGCAAGGCCAAGGCCGCTGCCGCCCGGGCGGCCGGAGGTCTGGAACGCCTCGAACAGATGGTCCCGGGTCTTCTGGGGCACGCCGGGGCCGGTGTCGGAGACCTCCAGGATGGCGACGGCGCCTTCGCGTTTTCCCGTGATCCGGATCTGCTGCGCGCCGCCCTCGGCCGACGAATGGCTTTCCAGTGCCTGGGCGGCGTTGCGGACGAGGTTGAGCAGCACGCGGAACAGCTGGTCGGGATCGGCGTCGACCGCGAGCCCCCGCTCGATCGCGGCGACCCAGACGATCGCGGCATCGCTGGCAAGGCCCGCGGTCTCGCGCACCTCCAGCACCACCGGCTCGATCAGGATCATGCGCCGATCGGGCGCGGCCTCCTGGGCGCGGCCGTAAGACAAGGTCGACTGGCAGAAGGCGATGGCGCGCTCGAGCGAACGCACGAGCTTTGGCGCAAAGCGCTGCACCCGCGGATCCGGCACGCTGGCGAGCTGGTCCGACAAAAGCTGGGCCGAGGCCAGCAAATTGCGCAGATCATGGTTGATCTTGGAGACGGCGAGGCCGAGGGCGGCAAGCCGGCTCTTCTGATGCAGCATCGACATCAAATCGCGCTGCATGTCCGACAATTCGCGCTCGGCGACCCCGATTTCGTCGCTGCGCTGGCTCGGCACGATGATCCCCGCCGAGCTTTCGGGGTTTTCGTGGAAGCCGACCAGGCTCGCCGTCAACCGCCGCATCGGGCGCACGAACAGATAATGGAGCGCGAGATAGACGAGGCCCGCGGTCAGCGCCGCGATGATCAGCGCGACCACCACGACGTTGCGGGAGAAGCGGTACATCGACTGCCGCAGCGGCAGCTCGTCGGTCACGATCTCGATGAACTGGGCGTTGCCGACCCCGGGCCCGACGATCCGGATGGCCTGGTTGCCGGTCTCCAGCATCATCCGGAACGAGCCGGTGATCGCCTCCCACGCCGTCATGTCGCGCAGGTCGATGTCGTGCTCGATGGCGGTCGGCAGATTGTCGCTGGCGAGCAGACGGCGCTGCTGGCCCATCTTGATGGCGACGGCGCGGGCATTGATGCTTTTCAGGATCTGGCGCGACAGCGAATCGGGAACCATGCCGAGCGGAGCTGCATCGAGCACCAGCGCCGCCGTGTTGGCCGCCGCCACGCGGTCGTTCAGCCGGTTGACCCAGAAGTTGGCGATGGCAGGCACGTAGAGCAGGACGGCCGCGATCATCACCAGGGGAACAGTGAGCAGCAACAGCTTGCCGGATAACCCAAGCCCGCGCGTCCCGCGCGGCTGCGTCGCCGGCGGGTCCCGCTGATCCTGATCCTGGATCGGCTGGAGGTCTGTCGCTGCCACGTATTCGCCCCTGTTGGCCTGGCTGATGGAGGATGCGACCAGCCCGGGGGCCGGTCAAATTACAGATCGCTAATCTGCCGAGGTGGGATGTAAGCGCGGATATCGCTAATCGCTACCTCGAGGGTTAAAAACCCCGCACAAACAGCGATATTCACCGGATCAGAGCGCTTGTGCGGCGTTGACGAAAAGGAGGCGCTCGCATATAAGCCGGCCAAATTGTCCGCGATGACCCGGTGTAACGCCGGGAGCGGCTCTCTTGGGGCCGAAAGCGGGCCCGTTTTGGGCAGCATCTTCCGGACTTTATCATCAATTCTACAGGCAAATTGCCCGGTCAGCGGAGAAAAACCCGTGAAGCGGACTTATCAACCCAGCAAACTGGTGCGCAAGCGCCGTCACGGCTTCCGTGCCCGTCTCGCTACTGCCGGCGGCCGCAAGGTTCTCGCCGCACGCCGCGCTCGCGGCCGCAAGCGTCTGAGCGCCTGAGCCGGACCCCCTTTTTGGGATTTCATCATGGATCGGCTGAGGCAGCGAGCGGATTTCCTCGCCGTTGCCAATGGCGCGCGGGTGAATAGTCCCGCGTTCGTCCTGCAAAGCCGTGGCCGTGACGACAGCGGCCCGATCCGGATCGGCTTCACCGTTACCAAAAAGAACGGCAACGCCCCCGAGCGCAATCGCATCCGGCGCCGGCTTCGCGAACTGGTGAAGCGGCTCGATCCGGTGTCGATGCAGCCCCATCATGATTATGTGCTGGTCGGCCGAAGGGACGCGCTCTCGCGCGGCTTCGCCACCATGCTCGACGATCTGCGCATAGCGTTCGCGAAGCCCGCGCGGCATACGCACAAGGGACGCGGCCCAAAAACCGACGGCCAAAGAACCGACGGCTTAAAGCCCGGCCCCGCTCCTGCGACCAGCCGCAAACCGGATTGATGACGAGAATGATGACCGATAACCGCAACACCATCCTCGCCGTCATTCTGTCGGGCCTCGTGCTGATCGCCTGGCAATATTTCTACAACATGCCGGCGATGGAGAAGCAGCGCGTCCAGCAACAGACGCAGGCCGAGCTGCAGAAGACCACGCCGCAGCCGACGGCTTCCGGGACGCCGGGCGCCACGCCGCAGCCCGGCACCGCAGGCTCGCCCTCCGCTCCCCAGACCGCCAATCAGCCGGGCCAGCCGATCGTCAGCCGCGAGGCGGCGATTGCCGCCTCCCCCCGCGTCAAGATCGATACACCCCGCTTGACCGGCAGCATTGCCTTGAAGGGTGCGCGCATCGACGATCTCGCGCTGGTGCAGTATCGCGAAACGGTCGACCCGAAGTCGCCGCCGATCATCCTCTATTCGCCGTCGGGCACTGCAGAGCCCTATTACGCGGAATTTGGCTGGGTGGCCGGGACAGGCGGCACAAAGGTGCCCGACCGGACCACCGATTGGCAGCAGGAGGGCACCAACAGCCTGACGCCGTCCACGCCGGTCATGCTGAAATACGACAATGGCGAAGGCCTCACCTTCCGCCGCACCGTCACGATCGACGACCACTACCTCTTCAGCATCAAGGACGAGGTGACTAATGTCGGCAACGCGCCGGTCAAACTCTATCCCTTCGCGCTGATCTCGCGCCACGGCACGCCGCACGTCTCGGGCTACTACATCCTGCATGAAGGCCTGATCGGTTATTTGGGCGAGCAGGGCTTGCAGGAGAAGGCCTATAAGGCTGTCGGCGAAGCACCCGCGATCGGCAACGGCGGACACGGGTTCGAATTCAACAACGTCACCAATGCCTGGCTCGGTATTACCGACAAATATTGGGCGTCTGCGCTCCTTCCCGACACGTCGGCAACGCTCAAGGCCCGTTTTGTCGCCGAACCCGGCACCCAGATCCGATACCAGACCGACTATCTGCAAAGCGAGCAGACCGTCCCGATCGGCGGCACGACGACGACGAACGCGCGGCTGTTCGCCGGCGCCAAGGAAGCCGGCGTCGTCGGCGTGTTCCCGTTCGCCGGCCTCGGCGGCTACAACAAGGAGCTCGGCCTCAACCATTTCGATCTCTTGATCGACTGGGGCTGGTTCTACTTCATCACCAAGCCGATGTTCCTCGGCCTCGACTTCTTCTACCGCTTCTTCGGCAATTTCGGCATCTCGATCCTGCTCGTGACCGTGATCGTGAAGTTCTTGTTCTTCCCGCTGGCGAACAAGTCCTACGCCTCGATGGCGAAGATGAAGTCGGTCCAGCCGCAGCTTCAGGCGCTCAAGGAGCGCTACCCCGACGACAAGGTGAAGCAGCAGCAGGAGATGATGGAGATCTACCGCAAGGAGAAGATCAACCCGGTCGCCGGCTGTCTTCCCGTGGTGATCCAGATCCCGGTGTTCTTCTCGCTCTACAAGGTGCTGTTCGTCACCATCGAGATGCGGCACGCGCCGTTCTTCGGCTGGATCAAGGACCTGTCCGCGCCGGATCCGACCAATCTCTTCACGCTGTTCGGCCTGATCCCGTTCGATCCGACCACGCTGCCGCTGTTCGGCCATTACCTCGCGCTCGGCATCTGGCCGATCATCATGGGCATCACGATGTGGTTCCAGATGAAGCTGAACCCGACGCCGCCGGATCCGACCCAGCAGCTGATCTTCAACTGGATGCCGCTGATCTTCACCTTCATGCTGGCGGGCTTCCCGGCGGGTCTCGTGATCTACTGGGCCTGGAACAACACGCTCTCAGTGCTCCAGCAGAGCTTCATCATGCGCCGCAACGGCGTGAAGGTAGAGCTGTTCGACAATCTCAAGGCGACGTTCGCGAAGAAGGCGACGTAGCTCTCCGTCATTGCGAGGAGCGAAGCTCCGAAGCAATCCAGACCGTTTCCCCGGAGGCACCCTGGATTGCTTCGCTTCGCTCGCAATGACACGGTAACAACCGAAAGCTTTCGCATGAATGACGACAAAGATGCGAAGCTGATCGAGGTCGGGCGAAAGCTGTTTGCCCGCGACTGGCAGTTCATCTGGGCCTCGCCCTCGATTGAAACGCTGCCGCCGATGGCGGGGCTGGAGATCGCCTTTGCCGGCCGCTCCAATGTCGGCAAGTCGAGCCTGATCAACGCGCTGACCGGCCGCAACGCGCTCGCGCGCACCTCGCATACGCCGGGCCGCACCCAGGAGCTGATCTTCTTCGAGGTCCCCGGCAAGACCGAGCTCCGCCTCGTCGACATGCCCGGCTATGGCTATGCCAAGGCGCCGAAGAGCCAGGTCGCGTCCTGGACCGAGCTGATCCACAAATTCCTGCTCGGCCGCGCCTCGCTCGCGCGCGTCTACGTGCTGATCGACGCGCGGCATGGCCTCAAGGAGGTCGACCACGAAGTCCTGAAGACGCTCGACCGCTCCGCGGTCAGTTACCAGATCGTGCTGACCAAGGCAGACCAGGTGAAGGCCGCCGAGCTCGCTGAGCGGATTGCCGAGACCGGCGTTGCGCTCGCCAAACATCCCGCCGCGTTTCCGGATGTGCTGACGACCTCGTCCCGCTCCGGATCTGGCATGGCCGAGCTGCGCGCCGCGATGGCGAAGCTGCTGGAGGAGCGGACCAAGTGATGGCTCGCCTCTTGATCGGGTTTGCCGGTCTGATGGGCGCCGCCGGCGTCGCGCTCGCCGCCGCCGCCGCCCACGGTGGCGATGCGAGCCGGCTTGCTTCGGCGAGCGCCATGCTGCTGTTTCATGCAACTGCCGTATTTGCGGCCACAGCCCTGCTCGCGCACCGCCTTCTGCACGGCGGAATTGGCCTGATCGCCGCGTTCGGTTTTGTGCTCGGTGCCGCGCTGTTCGCGGGCGACCTCACCTTGCGGCAATATGCCGGCCATTCGCTGTTTCCATATGCGGCGCCGACGGGTGGAACGGTGATGATTTTGAGCTGGCTGGTGGTGACGCTCGCGACGGTGGTGGTGAAGCGCGGTCCGTAGCGGCTGCGTCGGGGCACGAAGACCACTTTGCGCCTCGCCCGCCAATCAGATAGAACGCCGCCCGAGTATCCCGCCAGCGAGATCCGCCTCATGACCGAAATCTCACCGCTCGACCAGGCCCGCATCCTGTCCGAAGCGCTGCCGCACATGCAGCAGTATGACGAGGAAACCATCGTCATCAAGTATGGCGGCCATGCCATGGGCGACGAGGAGGCCGCGAAGAATTTTGCCCGCGACATCGTGCTGCTCGAGCAGACCGCGATCAATCCGGTGGTGGTGCATGGCGGCGGCCCGCAGATCGCGACCATGCTCAAGCGGCTCGGCATCGCCTCGGAATTCGCCGCCGGCCTGCGCATCACTGATGCCGCGACGATCGAGATCGTCGAGATGGTGCTGGCCGGCTCCGTCAACAAGCAGATCGTCGGCTACATCAACGAAGCCGGCGGCAAAGCCGTGGGCCTGTCAGGCAAGGACGCCAACATGGTGAAGGCGTCGAAGACGACGCGCACCATCATCGATCCGGACTCGCACATCGAGAAGGCGGTCGATCTCGGCTTCGTCGGCGACCCCGAGAAAGTCGACCTCACGCTGCTCAACCAGCTGATCGGCTACGAGCTGATCCCGGTGCTGGCACCGCTCGCGACCTCGAAAGAGGGCCAGACGCTGAACGTCAACGCCGACACTTTTGCAGGCGCCGTGGCCGGCGCGCTGAAGGCAAAGCGGCTGCTGCTGCTTACCGACGTACCCGGCGTGCTCAACAAGTCGAAGAAGCTGATCCCGCAGCTCTCGGTCAAGGACGCGCGAAAGCTAATCGCCGACGGCACCATTTCCGGCGGCATGATCCCGAAGGTCGAGACCTGCATCTACGCGCTCGAACAGGGTGTCGAGGGCGTCGTCATCATCGACGGCAAGATGCAGCACGCGGTACTGCTCGAACTCTTCACCAACACGGGCACCGGAACGCTGATCCACAAGTGAGAGATGAGAAACCGAGAGACGCCGTCATGGTCGAGCGGAGAGTTCAGCCACCGCGCCGCTCCACTCTCACGCGCTTCCTGATGACGCTCCCTGCCGCAGCCATCTCGTTTGTCTTCTCCTCCGCGCCGGCCTTCGCCGACCTCAAGATCTGCAACCGCATGTCCTATGTCGTCGAGGCCGCGATCGGCATCGACGACAAGGCGGCGACCGCCACGCGCGGCTGGTTCAGGATCGATCCCGCCACCTGTCGCGTGGTGGTGCAGGGCACACTCTCCGCCGACCGCATCCTGCTCAACGCCCGCGCGCTCGGCGTCTACGGCGCATCCCCGATCCCGCAGAACGGCAGCGACACGCTGTGCGTCGCGCAGGACAATTTCGTCATCGCGGCCGCGCGGCAGTGCCGCAGCGGCCAGACCCAGGCCGCCTTCACGCAGATCACGCCGACGCAAGGCGCGGACGGCAATCTCGTCGCCTATCTCGCGGAGGATTCCGAATATGACGACGAGCAGGCCCGCCTTGCCGCCATCCAGCGGCTTTTGGTGATTGCAGGCTACGATGCCGCGCCGATCGATGGCGTCGACGGGCCGAAGACGCAAGGCGCGCTGGCCGCTTTTCTGAAGAGTCGCGGATTGTCGTCGGACATCGTGTCGTCGCCGAACCTCTTCAAGACCATGGTCGATGCGGTGCAGACGCCGTCTCCGACCGGCCTCACCTGGTGCAACGACACCCCGCACAAGGTGATGGCAGCGGTCGCCACCGACGACGGCAAGTCGGTGACGAGCCGCGGCTGGTATCGCATCGATCCCAAGACCTGCCTGCACCCTGACGTGGCCGGCCAGCCCAGGCAGATCTTCAGCTTCGCCGAGGCCATCGACGCCGACAACCGCGTCGTCAAGCTGAAGGACAAGCCGCTGAACTGGGGCGGCGACAAGCAACTTTGCACGCGCGAAACCAAGTTCGAGACCCACGAGCAGACCGATTGCGGCGCACGCGGTTTCGCGGCGACGGGTTTCGGCGCGGTAGACATGTCAAGCGGCGGCAAGACGCTGCGGTTTGCGATGCCGTGATTGAGAAAGCTGTGATGACCCCACCCCGCGCCTTCGCCCATGTCGACACCTGGGTGTTCGACCTCGACAACACGCTGTATCCGCACCACGTCAATCTGTGGCAGCAGGTCGATGCTCGGATCACCGAGTTCGTTTGCAACTGGCTGAACCTGACGCCGGTGGAAGCGCGCAAGATCCAGAAGGATTATTACCAGCGCTTCGGCACCACGATGCGCGGCATGATGACCCTGCACGGCGTACGCGCCGACGACTATCTCGCCTACGTCCACAAGATCGACCACTCGCCGCTGGAGCCGAACCCGGCGCTGGGCGAGGCCATCGCAAAACTGTCGGGACGAAAGCTGATCCTGACCAACGGCTCGGTCGACCATGTCGATGCGGTGCTGGCGCGGCTGGGCTTTGCTGCGCATTTCGATGGCGTGTTCGACATCATCGCGGCCGAATTCGAGCCGAAGCCGGCGCCGCAGACCTACCGGAAATTTCTCTTGGACCATTCGGTCGACCCGATACGGTCGGCCATGTTCGAGGACCTCGCCCGCAACCTCACCGTCCCGCACGAGCTCGGCATGACGACGGTGCTGGTGGTGCCTGACGGCACCAGGGAGGTGGTGCGCGAGGACTGGGAGCTGGAAGGCCGGGACGCCGCCCATGTCGACCACGTCACGGATGATCTGGCGGGGTTTTTAGGCAGGTTGCCTCATCCCAGGTGAGCCGTCATACCCGGCGAAGGCGGGTATCCGGTCATCGCCGCCGTCTCGATTCATCACGACCGCCGCGGCGTACTGGATCACCCGCTCCAGCGCGCATTTGCGCGCAAGGCGGGTGATGACAGCGAACCAAGCTTGACTCCGTCCCCCAAATCCCGAAAAAGCGCCCCAATCCATCAAAATTCCCATTCCCTAGAGGAAATGCCGATGTCCCTCCAAGCCCTCGAATCCACCATCAACGGCGCCTTCGAGGCGCGCGACGGCGTCTCGACCTCGACCAGGGGCGAGGTGCGCGAGGCCGTGGATCAGGCGCTGGAGATTCTGGACAAGGGTGAGGCCCGCGTTGCCGAGCGCGGCACCGACGGCAAGTGGAAGGTCAATCAATGGCTGAAGAAGGCGGTGCTGCTCTCGTTCCGCCTCAACGACATGGGTGCCATTCCCGGCGGCCCGGGCAAGGCGACCTGGTGGGACAAGGTGCCCTCGAAGTTCGACGGCTGGGGCGAGAACCGCTTTCGCGACGCCGGTTTCCGCGCCGTCCCCGGCTCGATCGTGCGCCGCTCGGCCTTCATCGCCCGCAACGTCGTGTTGATGCCGTCCTTTGTCAATCTCGGCGCCTATGTCGATGAGTCGACCATGATCGACACCTGGTCGACCGTCGGCTCCTGCGCGCAGATCGGCAAGCGTGTGCACATCTCCGGCGGCGTCGGCATCGGCGGTGTGCTCGAGCCGCTGCAGGCCGAACCCGTCATCATCGAGGACGATTGCTTCATCGGCGCGCGCAGCGAAGTCGCGGAGGGCGTGATCGTGCGCAAGGGCGCGGTGCTGTCGATGGGCGTATTCCTGGGCGCCTCGACCAAGATCGTCGACCGCGAGACCGGCGAGATTTTCATCGGCGAGGTGCCGGAATATTCGGTCGTCGTTCCCGGCGCGCTGCCCGGCAAGCCCATGAAGAACGGCCAGATCGGCCCGAGCACCGCCTGCGCCGTCATCGTCAAGCGCGTCGACGAGCGCACACGCTCGAAGACCAGCATCAACGAGCTGCTGCGGGATTAAATCTCCCTCACCGTCACCGTGAGGCGGCCGCTCCTTCAGCGGCCCTCGAAGGGCGACGGCCCGGCTGCTGGCTGCATCGAACCCTCCTTCCTTCCATCGGCACCAACATCCGGGCGACCTCTCCCGCCCGGAGCCTTTGGCATGGACTGGACCTGGTAGCTCTTCCGCTTCGACGACCGCCTCTGCTCCTGCAAAGGGCTGGGACCAGCAGGGCGAGATCGAATTTGTCCCGCCGAGCGCTAGCCCGCCCGGCGGCATGCATGTTAAGCGGGGCGCATGACCGATGCTCTCTCGATTGCCCGCGATCTCATCCGCTGCCCCTCGGTAACTCCGGCCGATGCCGGTGCGCTGGGCGTGCTCGAAAAAGCTCTCACTGCGGCCGGCTTCACGTGCCACCGCGTCACCTTCAGCGAGCCCGGCACGGCCGACGTCGACAATCTCTATGCGCGGATCGGCACTGACGCGCCGCACATCACCTTCGCCGGCCACACCGACGTGGTGCCGCCGGGCGACGAGAGCGCCTGGAGCGTCGGCGCATTCTCCGGCGAGGTGAAGGACGGCTTTCTGCACGGCCGCGGCGCGGTCGACATGAAGGGCGGCATCGCCTGCTCGGTGGCAGCCGTGCTGGAGCATCTCGCCGCGAACGACGATAAGCCGCGCGCAGACGGAAAGGGCTCGATCTCGTTCCTGATCACCGGCGACGAGGAAGACGTCTCCATCAACGGCACCATCAAGCTGTTGAAGTGGGCGGCCGAGCGCGGCGAGAAATTCGATCATTGCGTGCTTGGCGAGCCCTCCAATGTCGAGACGCTCGGCGACACCATCAAGGTCGGCCGCCGCGGCTCGCAATCCGGAACGCTTTACGTCGACGGCATGCAGGGCCATGTCGCCTATCCGCACCGAGCGGCGAATCCGGTGCCGGACATTTCGCGATTGATCGTCGCGATCTCCGACGAGCCGCTCGACCATGGCAGCGCGCAGTTCCAGGCCTCCAACCTCGAATTCACCTCGGTGGACGTCGGCAACACCGCCAGCAACGTCATCCCCGGCCAGGCTCGCGCAAAATTCAACATCCGCTACAACGACAACCATAGCCAGGCGAGCCTGCGCGAGCTGGTCGAGACGCGGCTGACAAAAGCCTGCGGCAACCGCATTCGCGCCCGCATCGTCTGGGATCCCTCGAACTCGAATGTGTTCGTAACCAAGCCCGGCCCGTTCACCGAACTCGCGGTGTCCGCGATCGAGGACGTGACGGGCCGCAAGCCGGAGCTGTCGACCTCGGGCGGCACCTCGGATGCGCGCTTCATCTCCAGCTACTGCCCGGTGATCGAGTTCGGCCTGGTCGGCCAGACCATGCACCAGATCGACGAGCGCGTGCCGGTGGTTGATCTGGAGAAGCTCACGCAGGTGTATCGCGGGATTTTGGCAAGGTATTTTGGGTAGGCTCTGCTGCCAGCTACTCACTCCGCCGTCATGCCCGGGGAGACAGCAAACGCCCTCCTCTCAGTAATCCACCTTCATCAGATACAGCCCGTCCGGCGGGGCGACGATGCCGCAGGCGGCGCGGTTGCGCGCGGCGAGCGCTGCGGAGAGATCGTCGGCGGTCCAGCGTCCCTCGCCGACCCACACCAGCGACCCCACCATCGAGCGCACCTGGCTGTGCAGGAACGAGCGCGCCGAGGTG
This sequence comes from Bradyrhizobium sp. LB14.3, assembly GCF_040547985.1. Classification (NCBI taxonomy): domain Bacteria; kingdom Pseudomonadati; phylum Pseudomonadota; class Alphaproteobacteria; order Hyphomicrobiales; family Nitrobacteraceae; genus Bradyrhizobium; species Bradyrhizobium sp. LB14.3. The sequence goes on along the minus strand of NZ_JBEPQT010000004.1, from coordinate 145,749 downwards.
ATCACCGTCAGCTCGCGGCCGTTGCGCTCTACGTCAAGCTGGTCGAGCGTCTTCTCCGGCGATTTGGCCTGGCACTCAGTGTCGCGAAACGTCGTGAAATCGTGCTTGCCGAGCAGGCGCTGCGCCGCCGCGTGCATTGCGTCGGCATCGAGCCGGCGCGGCACGCGCCAGGCGTGGCCGGCATCGAGCGCGAGATTGGCGCGGGTGTTGACGATGCGGTAGCGGTAGTGACGCTTCACGGCCGAGAAGCGCGCCTCGAAGGTATCAGGCACGATCTCCGCCTCGAGCACCGCGACCGGATGCGGGCGCAGATGCGCATTCAAGCCGTCGCGAAAACGGCCCTGCGGAAACTCCTTGTCGATATCGACATGCGCGACCTGGCCTCGCGCATGCACGCCGGCATCGGTGCGTCCGGCGCCGTGCACGCGCGCATCCGCGCCGGTCATCGCCTTGACGGCAGCCTCCAACGCGCCCTGCACCGACGGCAGCGTCTCCTGCACCTGCCAGCCGAAGAACGGCGCGCCGTCATATTCGATGGTGAGCCTGTAGCGTGGCATCAGGCCAGCCGCATCGGCGGCTTCAGCGGCAAGCCGCGCAGGAAGTCCGCGGCCTGCATGCGCGCCTTGCCTTCGCGCTGGAGCTCGATAAGGCGGATTGCGCCATCGCCGCAGGCAATGGTGAGGTGATCGTCGAGCACCTCGCCCGGCCTACCCGAACCCTTCGCCAATTCACAGCGCAGGATTTTTACGCGCGCGTTCTCGCTCACCCCGGTGAGCTCGGCCCAGGCGCCGGGGAACGGCGACAAGCCGTGGATGTGGCGCAGCACCTCGCGCGCCGGCCTGGTCCAGTCGATCCGCGCTTCGGCCTTGTCGATCTTGGCCGCATAGGTGACGCCGTCCTCGCTCTGCTGCTTGAGCTGAAGCCCGCCGCGGGCGAGCGCGGCCATGGCGCGCACCATCAGATCGGCGCCGAGCCGGGACAGGCGGTCGTGCAGATCGACCGCAGTCATGGTGTCAGTGATTGCAAGGCGCTCGGCCATGGCGACGTCGCCGGTGTCGAGGCCGACATCCATCTTCATGACCATCACGCCGCTCTCGGCATCGCCGGCCATGATCGCGCGGTTGATGGGAGCAGCACCGCGCCAGCGTGGCAACAGCGAAGCATGCAGATTGTAGCAGCCGAGCTTTGGCGCATCGAGGATCGCCTGCGGCAGGATCATGCCATAGGCGACGACGACGGCCGCATCGGCGTCGAAGGCACGAAATTCTGCCAGCGCCCCCTCGGTTTTCAACGTCTTCGGCGTCAGCACGGGAACGCCGAGTTTTCGTGCGGCCTCTTCCACCGGGGTCAACTGCAATTGCAGGCCGCGCCGGCCGCCGGGCTTCGGCGCGCGCGTATACACGGCCGCGATGTCGTGGCCATGCGCGACGAGCTCGAGCAGCGTCGGCACGGAGAAATCGGGCGTGCCCATGAAGATCAGGCGGAGGGGCATGACAAGCACTCGGTACGTTCCCTCCCCCCTTGTGGGGGAGGGCTAGGGAGAGGGGTGCCACACGACGCGCTCTCTCGGTTTGAGCTTTCGCGGCACGCATTTGATTCGGATCATGGACAGACTTCCGCCTGGGCTACCCCTCTCCCCCGCCCTCCCCCACAAGGGGGGAGGGAGTGCAGGGGAGTACGAGGCAGCACTAAACCTCACTCCGCGCGCTTGGCGGCCTTCTCGAACTTCTTGATCACGCGGTCGCGCTTGAGTTTTGACAGGTAATCGACGAACAGCACGCCGTTGAGATGGTCGATCTCGTGCTGGATGCAGGTGGCGTAGATGCCTGCGGCGTCCTCCTCGTGCACCTTGCCGTCGAGATCGGTGAAGCGCACGCGCACTTTCGCGGGACGTTCGACCTCCTCGTAATATTCGGGGATCGACAGGCAGCCTTCCTCGTAGACCGACAGCTCCTCGGAGGAGGCGATGATTTCCGGATTGATGAAGACGCGCGGCTCGAGCTTGGTCTCGCCGTCCTGGTCGGGCTTGGCAAGGTCCATGGTAATCAGCCGCAACGGCTGCGCGATCTGGATCGCCGCAAGCCCGATGCCGGGCGCGTCGTACATGGTCTCGAACATGTCGTCGGCAAGCTTGCGGATCTCCGGCGTGACCTTCTCGATCGGCTTGGAGACCAGACGCAGCTGCTTGTCGGGCAGGATGATGATTTCTCTGAGGGCCATGGCCGCGATTTAAGCCGCGCGCCCGATGCGGTCAATCCGGCCCGGAACCCCGTTAACCTTCCGCTAACCATAAAACTTCAGGTTTCGTTAACCGTAAAAATTAACGGGGCATTTACCATAAATGTTCGCTATTCGTTCGTGCCGCGAAGCGAATCGGTTAGAAGCAGGGGCATGAACGAGATCATTTTCATGCTCGGCGACTGGCCGGTGCGCACCGTGGACGCGCTGATCGGCTTCGGCGCGCTCGTCCTCATCCTGATGGTGGCGATCGCCGTCGTGATCGCGCGCTCTGGACGGCGCGGCGCGGAACTTGCGATGGCCAACGCCATCCGCGCCGACGAGCTCGAGGAGCGCCTGAGCCAAGTGCTGCACGCCCAGGGCGAGGCTTCGGGCCGGGTCGATGCCATGACCCAGACGCTCGCCGGCCGCCAGGCCGACATGGCGCGCGCGGTCAACGAACGGCTGGATTCGGTGACCCACCGCGTCGGCCAATCGATGGAAAACACCACGCGCAACACCATGGATAGCCTGCGCGCCCTGCACGAGCGGCTCGGCATCATCGACAGCGCGCACAAGAACCTCACCGACCTCACCACGCAGGTGACATCCTTGCGCGACGTGCTCGCCAACAAGCAGTCGCGCGGCGCCTTCGGTCAGGCGCGGATGGAGGCGATCGTTCAGGACGGTCTGCCGAAGGGGGCCTACGAGTTCCAGTTCACGCTGTCGACCGGCAAGCGGCCCGACTGCGTCGTGTTCCTGCCCGACCAGCGTCCGCTCTGCATTGACGCGAAATTCCCGCTGGAAGCAATGACTGCGCTGCACGATGCCCGCACCGACGAGGAACGGCGCGTCGCCACGCAGCGGCTGCGCAGCGACGTGATGAAGCATGTCAGCGACATCGCCGAGAAATACCTCGTCGCCGGCGAGACCCAGGAAATGGCGTTGATGTTCGTGCCGTCGGAATCGGTCTACGCCGAGATCCATGACGGCTTCGACGACGTGATCCAGAAGGCCTATCGCGCCCGTGTCGTGCTGGTGTCGCCCTCGCTGCTGATGCTGGCGATTCAGGTGATGCAGCAGATCATGAAGGACGCGCGCATGCGCGATGCCGCCGACCAGATCCGCACCGAAGTGATCAAGCTCGGCGACGACCTCGGCCGCCTCAGGGATCGCGTGGTGAAATTGCAGAAGCACTTTGCCGACGCGAACGAGGACGTGCGGCAGGTGCTGATCTCCGCCGACAAGATCGAGAAGCGCGCGGGGCGGATCGAGGAGCTCGATTTCAGCAAGACCGACGCACCCGAAGGCCCGCATCTGGTGGCGACCGGCGCGCCGGAGCTGTTCCCAAGGACTCTCCAGGCGGGGGAGTGACCTGTTCGAGACTGCCGCCACAATCTCGGCTGTCGTCGTCCGGCTTGACCGGGCGACCCAGTATTCCAGAGACGCCAAATGGGAACGCGCAGCTACTACGTCTACATACTCGCTAGCAAGATCGGCGGCACCCTCTATATCGGCGTGACCAATGATCTCATCCGCCGGGTAGCGGAACACAAATCAAAGCTGATTGAGAGCTTCACAGAGCAGTACGACGTCGTCAGGCTCGTCTACTTCGAGCAGTTCGATGATCCCGAGAACGCGATCAGGCGCGAGAAGCGACTCAAGAAATGGAAGCGAGCATGGAAGATCGCGCTGATCGAGAAAGACAATCCGGACTGGAATGATCTTTATCCGGAGATAGCAGGTCCCCCATAACTCCTGCCTCTGGAATACTGGATCGCCCGGTCAAGCCGGGCGACGACACCTCGCTTGTGGCCGCCAGAATCTGCTAACACCCTCCCATGACCGCACCCGACGCGACCTCTTCCGCCACCGCTGACGCGCCCTCCTCCTGGCGTGACAGCCTTGCCGTTTACCTGCAACCGCGGGTGCTGATCGTGCTGTTCCTCGGCTTCTCGTCCGGGCTGCCGCTGGCGCTGTCGGGCTCGACGCTGCTGGTGTGGATGCGGGAATCTGGCGTCGATCTCAAAACCATCGGGCTGTTTGCGCTGGTCGGCACGCCCTACACGCTGAAATTCCTGTGGGCGCCGCTGGTGGACGCGCTGCACGTGCCGCTGTTCACGCGCGCGTTCGGGCGGCGGCGCGGCTGGCTGCTGTTCTCGCAATCGCTGCTGATCGTCGCGATCCTGCTGCTGGCGCTGACCGACCCCGCGCGCTCGCCGTTCTTCGTCGCGCTCGGCGCATTGCTGGTGGCGACGACCTCGTCGACGCAGGACATCGTGGTCGACGCCTTCCGCGTCGAGAGCCTGCCGGATAGCGAGCAGGCCGCCGGCATGGCGTCCTATGTCGCGGCCTATCGCATCGGCATGCTGGTCTCGACCGCCGGTGCGCTGTTCATCGTTTCGGGTTTCGAGAGCACCGGCATCACCCGCACATCTGCCTGGATGTGGGGCTATGTGGTGATGGCGGGAATGGTGCTGATCGGGACGATCACCGCACTGGTCGCGACCGAGCCCGAGCAGTCGGTGCGGGCGGAAACCGCGACGCAAACGGAGACCGCGTTCGCACGCGTGCTGCGCGCGGCGATCGGCGCCTTCTCGGAATTCCTGACGCGGAAGGACGCGCTCGCCGCGCTCGCCTTCGTCGTGCTGTTCAAGTTCACCGACGCCTTCTCCGGAACGATGACCGCGCCGTTCGTGATCGACCTCGGCTTCTCCCGCAACGACTATGCGGCGATCGTGAAGGGCGTCGGCCTCGCGGCGACGCTGATAGGCGGCTTTGCCGGCGGCTTCGTCGCGAGGCGCTATTCGCTTGCGACCAGCCTTTGGATCGGCGGCGTGGTGCAGGCGCTCGCGAACCTCTCCTTCTCCTGGCTGGCCTTGGTCGGCACCAGCCAATGGGCGCTCGCCTTCGCCATCACAGCTGAGAATTTCACCAGCGCCATCGGCACCGTGATCTTCGTCGCCTATCTTTCGGCGCTCTGCCAAAACCCGCTGCACACGGCGACGCAATATGCGCTGCTCACCGCGCTTGCCGCGGTGGGGCGGACCTATCTCTCATCAGGCGCCGGCTTCGTGGCGGATACGACCGGCTGGCCGCTGTTCTTCGTGATCTGCATGCTGGTGGCGATCCCGAGCCTGGTGCTGCTGGTCTGGCTGCAGAAGCGCGGGCACTTTGACGCGCTGGGCCCGATAAGGGTTTAGTCTCGACCGCAATCGTCACTGCGAGCGAAGCGAAGCAATCCAGACTGCCGCCGCGGAAACAGTCTGGATTGCTTCGTCGCAAGAGCTCCTCGCAATGACAGCGGAGGTCCCTACTGCTTCTTGATCAAACTCCACTTCGTGATCACAGCTTCGCTCATCTGGCCAGGATCGCTGGCGCAGGCGATTTCGTCGACCTTGACCGAGATCTCCTTGCCGGCGAACGTCTTCAGCTGTGCGGCCTGCGCGTCGCCGCTGGGAACGAGCTGGAAGGTCTCGGGCCCGGTCTCGAGATTGCACAGCCCGCTCGGCGGCGGCAGCCGGCGCGGTTCGGTGGTGATCTGGTAGGTCGCGACCCGCTTGCCGACGTTCTTGACGTCGCGCACTTTCATCGTGTTCAGCTCGCCCGAGAGCACCTCGCCGGCATTGATCAGCTTGCCGGGCTTCGCCGGCGGCGGAGCCCCGTCGTCCTGCTGCGCGGAGATGGCCGGTGTCCCCAGCATCAACATCGTTGCGACCAAAGCCCATCGTGTGGCGAAAAGTTTCGTCATGTCGTTCGTTCCGTAAGTCTGGATGGCTAGAACAAGGTGCGCTGCCGCATCGCGGCCGATAGCGTACCTTCATCGAGATAATCAAGCTCGCCGCCGACCGGCACACCATGGGCGAGCCGGGTTACTTTTACGTTGGCGTCCTGAAGCAGGTCGGTGATGTAATGCGCCGTGGTCTGGCCGTCGACGGTGGCATTCAGCGCCAGAATGACTTCATGCACCTGCGTGTCATGCGCGCGCGCCACCAGCGCCTCGATGGTGAGGTCCTGCGGGCCGACACCGTCGAGCGGCGACAACGTCGCGCCCAGCACATGGTAGCGCCCTTGAGTGGCATTGGCCCGCTCCAACGCCCAGAGATCGGCAACGTCGGCGACGACGACGATGATCGAGGGATCGCGCTTCGGATCGAGGCAGACCGTGCAGGGACTTTGCGTGTCGATGTTGCCGCAGGTCTTGCAGACCTGGACCTTGTCGAGCGCGACCTGCATGGCCGAGGACAGCGGCATCATCAGCGCTTCGCGCTTCTTGATCAGATGCAGCGCCGCACGCCGCGCCGAGCGCGGACCGAGGCCCGGCAGCCGCGCGAGAAGCTGGACCAGCCGCTCGATTTCAGGACCCGCAACAGCGCCCATACTATTGGCCGAGCATCCCCGGCGGCAGGCTGAGCCCGCCCGTGAGCGCCTGCATCTTCTCCTGCATGGCGGCCTCCGCCTTGCGGCGGGCGTCACCGAACGCGGTGACGAGCAGATCCTCGAGCACCTCGCGCTCTTCGACCTTCATCAGCGAGGGATCGATCCTGACGCCCTTGACGTCCATCTTCGCGGTCATGCGCACGGCGACGAGACCGCCGCCGGAAATGCCCTCGACCTCGACGTTGGCGAGTTGGTCCTGCATCTCCTGCATCTTGGATTGCAGCTGCTGCGCCTGCTTCATCATGCCGAAAATATCGACCATCGGTGCTGTCCTTGGAAAGCTAGGCTCTAGAGATCGTCGCCGTCGGAACCGTCGGGCGGATCGTCACTGCCATAGTCGGCGTTAATATCGGATGCCGGCGCCTCGGGGGCAAGCCTGCGGACTTCGACGACCTTCGCACCCGGAAAACGCGACAGCACCTCCCGCACGCGCGGATCGGCCTCAGCGGTGCGCGCATGTTCCTGCTTGGCCGCGTGGTTCACCGAGCGCAGCGTCGGCTGGCCTTGCTCGTTGGAGACGATCACGGTCCAGCGGCGCCCGGTCCACAGCTCGAATTTTCGCGCGAGGTCGGAAATCATGGTCTTGGAGGCGTTGGGCTCGAGCGCGACTTCCAGCCGGCCCTCCTCGAAACGGACGAGACGCATGTCGCCTTCGAGCGCGCCCTTGATCATGAGGTCGCGCCTCTGGCCGGCGAGCGCGACGAGCTGGGTGAAGCTCGTGACGCGCAGCGCGGGCGTCGCGCCTTGCGGGTCAGAAGCGGGCGCTGCCATCTGCGGACGGGCCCCACCGCCGCCGCCAAACGACGACGGAGACGAATTCGGCATGCGAACGGGCGCAGCGGACGCAACCGGCGCGGCCGGCGCGCTACGCGCGGCACCGCCACCGCTCACGACCGGCGAACCGCCTCCGCCCTGCTCCAGCATCTTGAGCGCCTCGTCCGGCGTCGGCAGGTCGGCGACATAGGCGATGCGCACCAGCACCATCTCGGCGGCTGCCGCGGGCCGCGTCGCGGCCTGCACCTCGGTGATGCCCTTGAGCAGCATCTGCCACATCCGCGACAGCACGCGCATCGAGATCTTCGAGGCGAAATCCCGCGCGCGCACGCGCTCGGTCTCGCCATAGGCGACGTTGTCGGCGGTCGCCGGCACGATCTTCACGCGGGTGACGAAATTGACGAACTCGGCGAGATCCGAGAGCACGACGATCGGATCGGCGCCGACGTCGTACTGGTCGCGGAACTCCCTGAAGGCGCTGGCGATGTCGCCACGCGCCAGAGAGTCAAAAAGGTCGATGACGCGGGTGCGGTCGGCGAGCCCCAGCATCTGCCTGATAGCATCGGCCTTCACGGTGCCTGCTGCATGCGCGATCGCCTGATCGAGCAGCGAGAGCGAATCGCGCACCGAGCCTTCCGCTGCGCGCGCGATGATTCCGAGCGCCTCCGGCTCGATCTCGACGTTTTCCTTGGCCGCGATGTTGGCGAGATGCTTCATCAGCACGTCGGCCTCGACCCGGCGCAGGTCGAAACGCTGGCAGCGCGACAGCACCGTGACCGGAACCTTGCGGATCTCCGTCGTGGCGAACACGAATTTGGCGTGCTCCGGCGGTTCCTCCAGCGTCTTCAGGAAGGCGTTGAACGCCGCCGTCGACAGCATGTGGACTTCGTCGATGATGTAGACCTTGTAGCGGGCGCTGGCCGGCGCGTAGCGCACGCTGTCATTGATCTGGCGGACGTCGTCGACGCCGGTATGCGAGGCCGCGTCCATCTCCAGCACGTCCATGTGCCGGCTTTCCATGATCGCCTGGCAGTGCACGCCGAGTGTCGGCATGTGGACGGTCGGGCCCTTCACCGAGCTATCCGGCATCTCGTAGTTGAGCGCACGGGCGAGGATACGCGCGGTGGTGGTCTTGCCGACGCCGCGGACGCCGGTGAGAATCCAGGCCTGCGGAATGCGGCCGGTCTCGAACGCATTGGAGACGGTGCGGACCACGGCCTCCTGGCCGATCAGATCGTCGAACGAGGAAGGGCGGTATTTCCGCGCGAGCACCCGGTAGGGCGTTCCCGGCTGGGCGCCGAGGGCAAAGCCGGCCTGGCTGGCGCTATCGGAATTGGGAGGGGCGCCGGCGTCGGTCATCGGTCGATCCGCAATGGAATGTCTTTCAGCCGGCGTTTGCGGAAAGGAGCGCGCTGGCGGTTTTGCGCCGGCGCAATTCGCTCGAAAAACAAGTAGGAGACTGACGAGCGACCCGATCCGGACCTCGTTAGGGCTGCTTCCTTCCGGACCTGACCCGGTTGGCGAGTGGCTCGTCCACCGCCAATCTCCCGGCCCCTATTTGGGGCCAAAGGGCCCGGAAAGCAAGCGGGTATGCGTCGGTCCCGCGCACCCGGCGGGGCCGCCCGTCGAACCATTTGGGCCGCTGACAACTGCTCAGGGTCCGCTGCCTGGAACCTCCGTGATTCGCGCAAATCGCTTACGGTACTCCGCGGGCGTCACACCGACGTGACGATGGAATGCGCGGCGCAGCGTATCGGCGTCGGCAAATCCACAATGCAGCGCCACCTGCTTCGGGGCTTCATTGCCAAACTCGAGCAGCCGCCGCGCCGCGTTGACGCGGGCCTCTTCGACCCAGGTCGCAGGCGTGACCCCCACCTCGGCGCGGAACAGCCGCGCAAAATGCCTCGGGCTGAGCTCCATGCGCGTCGCCAGGCTGGCAACGCTGTGATCCAGCCCGGGGTTGGCGGCGACCCAGCGCTGCAGCTCCTGCAGCGCGGCGCGGCCGGCGGGGACAGCCTCGCCCTTGCGGGTGAACTGCATCTGCCCACCCGGGCGCTTGAAGAACATCACGAGCTGGCTTGCGACCTTCATGGCCGTATCGCGTCCGAGATCTTCCTCGACCAGTGCCAGCGCGAGATCGAGCCCCGCAGTCACGCCGGCGGCTGTGCGGAGCTTTCCGTCGATGACGTAGATGGCATCCTTATCCACCGTGACCGATGGGAATCTGCTGGCCAGCATGTCTGCGACCGCCCAATGCGTCGTGACCCGCCTGCCATCCAGAAGACCGGCGGCGGCAAGAAAGAACGCCCCGCTGCACACCGAGCCGAATCTACGGGTCCTCGAAGCCCGTCGCCGAAGCCAGTCGACCACGCGTCCATCCGCAGGGACTTCGGCGGCGTTCGGGCATCCCGCCACCAGCAGGGTGTCGATGGGGTCCTGGAAGTCACGGTCGACGATCCGGTCAGGCATCAGCCGGATGCCTGAGGAGCTGCGGATCGGCCCCGGCTCCGCGCCACCCACGAACAAGGCATAGGCCGGATAGCCGGCCTGCACGTTCGCTTCGGCAAACACGTCGAGTGGTCCGGCAACGTCGAGCAGCTGCACTCCCGGCAGCGCCACGATCACGATCGTTCTTGGCTTCGGTTTCGCGCCCATGGCCGCCTCGGTCCGGATTTGTCCGCTTTAGACGTATTACGTCGATTCCAGACAGACTAGCCGGGATTTACCATGCACGCGACCGAAGTTTCAGGAGCTGATCATGTCAGACATCATCGAGGCCACCGTCATTCCCGACAGCAGGCTGGCGCGTGCCATCACCGAATACATCCGCGACACCGAAACCGACCTGCTCTTCAACCATTCCAGCCGCGTCTACCAATTCGGCGCGATAGCGGGCGTCCGCCGCGGACTGACATTCGACCGCGAACTGCTTTACGCCGGCGCCATGTTTCACGACATCGGCCTGATGCCGCACCATGGCAGCAAGCACGAGCGGTTCGAGGTCGACGGCGCGCACGCCGCGCGCGCGTTCCTGCGTAGCCACGGCATTTCGGAAGCCGATGCCTACACCGTCTGGACCGCGATCGCCCTGCACACGACGCCGGGCGTCCCTCAGCACATGCACCCTGTCGTCGCGCTGGTGACCGCAGGCGTCGAGATGGACGTTCTCGGACTGACCTACGGCGAATATTCCGACGAAGAGCGCACGGCGGTCGTGAAGGCGTTTCCGCGCGCACCGCACTTCAAGGAAGACATCATCCAGGCCTTCTACGACGGCATCAAGCACCGGCCGGATACGACGTTCGGCAACGTCAAGGCCGATGTCATCGCCGACAAGGAGCCGCATTTCCATCGTGGCAATTTCTGCAGCGTCATCCGCAACTCCCATTGGCACGGCTGAACGCACTTCGTGCCCGTTGCAAATCCGCGCCTCAATCACCGATCAGGAAGTACGACATGAGCGATAAACGCCCCCACCTCACGCACGCGACGGGAGCTCCCGTCAGCGACAATCTCAACATCATGACCGCCGGCCGCCGTGGCCCCGCATTGTTGCAGGATGTCTGGCTGATCGAGAAGCTCGCCCATTTCGATCGCGAGGTGATTCCCGAGCGACGCATGCATGCCAAGGGATCCGGCGCCTTCGGGACCTTCACGGTCACCCATGACATCTCAGGCTATACCAAGGCGAGGATCTTCTCGGAGATCGGCAAGGTGACGCCGATGTTCGCGCGCTTCTCGACGGTCGCCGGCGAGCGCGGCGCGGCCGACGCCGAACGCGACATCCGCGGCTTTGCGCTCAAGTTCTACACCGAGGAAGGCAATTGGGACATGGTGGGCAACAACACGCCCGTGTTCTTCTTCCGCGATCCGCTGCGCTTTCCCGACCTCAATCATGCGATCAAGCGCGATCCCCGGACCGGAATGCGCAGCGCCGACAACAATTGGGACTTCTGGACGCTGTTACCGGAAGCCCTGCATCAGGTCACCATCGTGATGAGCGAGCGCGGCCTTCCCAGAAGCTTCCGGCATATGCATGGCTTCGGCAGCCACACCTACAGCTTCATCAATGCCGCCAATGAGCGGACCTGGGTGAAATTTCACTTCCGGACGCAGCAGGGCGTCGAAAACCTGACTGATGCCGAGGCTGAAGCACTCATCGGCAAGGACCGCGAGACTCACCAGCGCGACCTGTTCGAGAGCATCGAACGCGGCGATTTCCCGCGCTGGACGATGTTCGTGCAGATCATGACCGACGATCAGGCCAAGGCGTTTGCCTTCAACCCATTCGACCTGACCAAGGTCTGGCCCAAGGCGGACTTCCCACTGGTCGAGGTCGGCTATTTCGAACTGAACCGCAATCCGGAAAATGTCTTCGCCGAGGTCGAGCAGGCATCCTTCTCGCCGGCTCATGTCGTTCCGGGCATCGGCTTCTCGCCCGACAAGATGCTGCAGGCAAGGCTGTTCTCCTACGGCGACGCGGCGCGCTATCGCCTCGGCGTCAACCATCATCTGATCCCGGTCAACGCGCCGAAATGTCCGTATCACAGCTACCATCGCGACGGCGCAATGCGGACCGACGGCAATCTCGGGGGCACGCCGACCTACTTCCCGAACAGCCGCGGCGAATGGACGGACCAGTCCGATCTCAACGAGCCGCCGCTCGAGATCGACGGTGCAGCGGCACATTGGGATCACCGCATCGACGACGATCATTATCGGCAGCCCGGCGACCTCTTTCGCAAGATGAACGCTGAGCAGCGGCAGGCCTTGTTCGACAACACGGCGCGCGCTGTCGGAGCGGCGGCCATCCCGATCCAGGAACGGCACATCGCCAATTGCACCAAGGCCGATCCCGCCTACGGCGCGGGCGTCCGCGACGCGTTGACGCGTCTTGCGACTGTTCGCGCCAAGGCTGCAGAAAAGGCTACAGAAAAGGCCGCAGAATAGGATCGACCGATCCTGACCGACCTCTCGTCGACTTCAGCGAACGGCACCGACAGGTGCCGTTCGCATTTTTAAAGCGAACCACCGAAGCCTCTCAATTTTTTCGCGAAAATAGCTTGAACCGAGCCGCTCGCCGGGCCGTGCCAGGCATCGCCGCGCCACTCTCGCCACCAGGCGCAGATGCGGACATTCGCCTCGGAATGCGTCACGCCGATAGGCTCCGTGCCTATCTTCGAGGCCCACTCATCCCTGAGGCAATCGAGTCTTGACAGGGCCCGCCCGGCAGCGCCTTTCTATGAAATCCTGCCGGAACCAAAACAAAAGGGTGCGCGAAGGTCCGATCCAGAGCATTTTTCAGCCGGCTGACGCCGATTGATGGGAATTTTCGCGCGAGATCAATCACACACCTTCATCCAACCAGAAAAGCGATTCCTCAAAATGGTTACACGTCGTGATGTCGCATCGATTGTCGGACTTGGCGCGATGGCTGCGGCCACGCTGGCCTCCCCGGCCGTGGCGCAGACCGCAGCGGATCCCAACGAATCGACCTTCGCCCGCATCCGCCGCACCAAGAAGATGCGGATCGGCGCGGTCGGCGGCGGCGCGCCTTATTACATGAAGGACCTCGCCAGCGGCCAGTGGAAGGGCTTTTACGTCGACATCGCCAAGGCGCTCGCCGACGACATGGAGGCCGAGCTCGAGATCACCGAGACCACCTGGGGCAATTCGGTGCTCGATCTCCAATCCAACAAGATCGACATCTTCTTCGGCCTCAACCCGACCCCGAAGCGCGCACTCGTGGTCGACTTCTCGGTGCCGGTCTTCAACAACGCCTTCGGCATCCTCTGCAAGAAGGATTTCAAGCCGAAGAGCTGGGCCGAGCTCAACTCGCCCGACGTCAAGATCGCCGTCGACCAGGGCTCGTCGCACGACCAGGTCGTCAGCCGCCTGACGCCGAAGGCGCAGATATCGCGCCTGAAGTCCGCCGACGACGCCACCGCCGCGCTCCAGACCGGCCGCGTCGACGCGCAGTGCCTGATCACCATGCTGTCGCTGACCGTCCTGAAGAAGAATCCCTCGCTCGGCCAGTTCGTGCTGCCGACGCCGATCTTCGCCACAACGTCCAACGCCGGCTTCCGCCGCGAGAGCGACAAGACCTGGCGCGACTACGTCAACACCTGGATCGACTTCAACAAGGGCCTCGGCTTCATCCGCAACGCGATCATCACCAACATGGAGCTGGTGGGCGTGACCGAAGCGGACATTCCGCCGGGCGTTTCGCTGTAGGATGTGATGAGTTCGGGTCGAGCTCAATCCGCAAGGCGCGGTGCGCTCCCTCTCCCGCTTGCGGGAGAGGGTCGGGGTGAGGGTGTCTCCACAACCAAGAACCCCCGTGAGGACAGAGCCCTCACCCGCATCGCATCTTCGATGCGATGCGACCTCTCCCGCAAGCGGGAGAGGTGAAGCAAGAAAGCACGCATGTATCAGTGGGACTTCAGCATCCTCTGGAGCTATCGCTGGCTCTTTCTCAACGGGCTCGGCGTCACCGTCGGCTTCACCGTGGTCATCGTCGTGCTCGGGCTCGTATTCGGCCTGTTCGGCGCCTTCGGCACCCTGTCGCGCTTCAAGGCGGTGCGTTTGCTCGCGCTGACCTTCATTGAGGCGTTCCGCTGTACGCCGATCCTGGTGCAGTTGATCTGGTTCTATTACGCGCTGCCGATTCTGGCCGGTGTCGAGATGACGCCGATCACGGCCTCGGCGCTGGCGCTCTCGCTCTATGGCGGCTCGTTCTATTCGGAGATCATCCGCGGCGGCATCATCTCGATCGACCGTGGCCAGTCCGAAGCCGGCGCCGCGCTGGGCATGACGCCGGGACAGAGCATGAGGCGCATCGTGCTGCCGCAGGCAATCAAGCGCATGATCCCGGCGCTGATGAACCAATCGATCATCCAGTTCAAGAACACCTCCCTGGTCTCGGTACTGGCGGTGCCCGACCTGGTCTATCAGAGCCAGGTCGCGGCCCATGACAGCTACCGTCCGCTGGAGACCTACACCGCCGTCGCGGTCGCCTATGCGGCAATCCTGATTCCCCTGACCATTATGGTCCGGCGCGGCGAGAAGCGACTGGCGGTCAGCGAATGAGCGACACGTCGAAAATCGAGATCCGCGGCCTGCGCAAGAGCTTTGGCAGCAACGAGGTTTTGAAGAGCATCAGCCTGGACGTCGCCAAGGGCGGCGTCGTGGCGCTGATCGGACCGTCCGGCTCCGGCAAGTCGACGCTGCTCCGCTGCGTCAATCTCCTGGTGACGCCCGACGGCGGCAGCGTTCGCGTCGGCGACACGCGCTTCTCGTTCGGAGAGGGTACGAAGCTCCCCGATGTGAAGACGCTGGCAAGATTCCGGGCCACCACCGGCATGGTGTTCCAGCATTTCAATCTGTTCCCGCACATGACGACGCTCCAGAACGTGATGGAGGGACCGGTCACGGTGCGGCGCATGGCCAGGTCTGACGCCGAGAAGCTGGCGCGGGCACAGCTTGCCAAAGTTGGGCTTGCGGAGAAGGCCGACCAATATCCGGCAACGCTCTCCGGCGGACAGAAGCAGCGCGTCGCGATCGCCCGCGCGCTCGCGATGGAGGCGGATGTCATGCTGTTCGACGAGGCCACCTCCGCGCTCGACCCCGAGTTGGTCGGCGAGGTGCTCGCCGTCATCCAGCAATTGGCGTCCGAGGGCATGACCATGGTGATCGTGACCCACGAGATCGCCTTTGCCCGCGAAGTGGCCGACCGTCTGATCTTCATGCGCGACGGCGTCGTGGTCGAGGAAGGTCCGGCGCGACAGGTGATCGACAATCCGCAGCAAGCGGCGACGCGCGCCTTCCTCAGCCATTTCCACCGCACCGGCGCGCTTCCGCCGGCCAACGCAACAACGTGATGCCAGATATCGATCGCGCCTATCTCGTCACCGGTGCCGCCAGCGGCATCGGCCGCGCCACCGCAAAACTGCTCGCCGCCCCCGGCACCGCGCTGCTGCTGCACACGCGCTCCAACGCAGCCGGCCTCGACGCCACGGCGGCGGAAGCCGAAGCGCAAGGCGCGGTCGTCGCAAAATGTCTCGGCGATCTCGCCGAAGAAACAGCCGCCACCGACGCCATCGCCGCCGCCCAAGTCGCCTTTGGGCGGCTCGATGGATTGATCCTGGTCGGCGGCCATGCCCGCCGCGGCAGCGCGATCGGCACGCCGGCGGATCAGTTCCGGCAGGCGATGGACGAATCGGCGCTGGCCTTCACGCGGCTGGTCGAGGCCGCGCTGCCGCTGCTGCGCGCCGGGCAAGACGCGCGGATCGTGGCGGTGTCGTCCTTCGTCGCGCATGCGATCCGGCCCGAATTTGCGCCGTTCGCCGCGACCGCCGCAAGCCGCGCCGCGCTCGAAGCCCTGGTGCGCCTCACTGCCGTCGAACTCGCCCAGGACGGCATTACCGTCAACGCGGTCGCGCCGGGCCTCATCCTCAAGGACAGACCGAGCGAGAGCAGGCTTTCGCCCGAGCAGATCGCCGCAACCGAGGCGCTGATCCCGATGGGGCGTCGCGGACGACCGGAGGAAGTGGCCGAGATCATCGCCTTCCTGGCGTCACCAAAAGCGTCCTACGTCACCGGCCAGGTCTGGCACGTCAATGGAGGCCTGACATGATCGAAGCGACCGTCGAACGCATCAGGCTGTTCCTGATCGAGAGCCCGATCAAGATGGCGCGCCTCCAGGGCGTCGGCAACGTCAAGGGCACGGTGAAGCGCGTGCTGATCGAGCTCACCTCGAGCGACGGCGTGATCGGCTGGGGCGAGGCGGCACCGTGGGAGGTGTTCACGGGAACGCCGGAAGCGGCGTTTTCTGCGCTCGACATCTATTTGCGGCCGATCGTGCTGGGCAAGCCGGTGCGCCGCATCCGCGCGCTGATGGCTGAGCTCGACCGTGCGCTGGTCGGACATGCCGAGGCCAAGGTCGCGATCGAGATGGCGCTGCTCGATATCGTCGGCAAGTCCTCGGGACTTTCGGTTGCCGATTTGCTCGGCGGCCGCGTGCGCGACACGATCCCGCTGTCGTTCTCCATCGCCGATCCGGATTTCGCCGCCGATCTCGAACGCATGCGAACGATGGTTCCGGACGGCAACGTCATCTACAAGGTCAAGACCGGCGTGAAGCCGCATCGCGAGGACCTCGATCATCTCGAGGCGATCCGCAACGAGTTCGGCGACAAGGTCGATCTGCGCGTCGATTACAACCAGGCGCTGGCGCCGTTCGGCGCCATCAAGATCCTGCGCGACATCGAGCAGTTCGCGCCGACCTTCATCGAGCAGCCGGTGCCACGCAAATATCTCGACGTGATGGCGCAGCTCACCGCGGCGCTGGAAACACCCGTGCTCGCCGACGAAAGCTGCTTCGATCGCCGCGACATGATGGAGGTGGTGCGCCGCGAGGCGGCAGACGCCGTCTCGATCAAGTTGATGAAGGCGGGCGGCCTGTTCGAGGCGCAGGCGATCATGGCGATCGCCGACATCGCCGGGCTGCCGGGCTATGGCGGCACGTTGTGGGAAGGCGGCATTGGGCTGGCCGCCGGCACGCAGCTGATCGCAGCAACACCCGGCATCTCGCTCGGCTGCGAATTCTACATGCCGCATCATGTGCTGACCGAGGACGTGCTCGAAGAGCGCGTCGCCAACCGCGGCGGCCACGTCGTGGTGCCCGACGGACCGGGCCTCGGCATCCGCGTCAGCGAAGCCTCGATCCACGCCAACGCGCGCGTGCTGGCGGAGGCCTAGCCGCCACCCTCGCTGTCGTACCGGGCAAGCGTAAGCGTAGACCCGGGACGACGATCGCGTATGCAGGCCCGATCCTTCCCCTCGCTAACTCCGTATCGTATGGTCCGACCAAACGAGCCCGGTCGCCGGGCAATCTGGAAACATACATGTCCGAACCCGCCTGGTCGCTGCACTCCCGCCTGAAAGAGGACACCATCGACATCGGCGATTTGCCGCTGTCCAAGGTACTGGTCATCAAGGACGCGCATTATCCCTGGCTACTGCTGGTGCCGCGGCGCACGGATGCGGTCGAGATCATCGATCTCGACGAGGTGCAGCAGGCGCAATTGATGACGGAGATCTCCCGCGTCTCGCGCGCGCTGAAGGAGATCACTAACTGCGACAAGCTCAACATCGCGGCGCTCGGCAATCTCGTTCCGCAGCTTCACGTCCACATCATCGCGCGCCGCACTGGCGACGCCGCCTGGCCGCGGCCGGTCTGGGGCGTGATGCAGCCCTTGGCGCACGATGCCACAGAGGTGCAGAATTTCATCAGCGCGCTTCGCCGCAAGATCTGGTTGGGTTGAAAGAACAAGAAATGTCAGCATTCGACTCGTTTCCGCTGGGACAACCGGCCTTCGTCACCAACATTCTCGACCGCGCCGCGCATCTGCGCCGCGACGACGAAAAGCTGTTCGCGATGGAGCAGAAGCCGTCGTCGCGCGCCTATATCGTCTACCGCGACTCGCTGCTGGTGAAGCGCGAGGGCGAAAAAATGCGCGCCCTGCTGGGAATCGACGAGGCGCTGAAATGCGGCGCCAATCCCGGTACGATCTTCTTGGGTCTGCGCGACGGCGCCGCCATGTTCGGTATGGGCCTGTCGCAGGCCGCGTCCGAGAAGCTGGTCGGGCGCGAGGACTACGCCCTCACCGAGCTGCGCGGCATGGCGATGCAGGGCGCAGTTCGCCCGGAGGAGCTGTCGGCGATCGCAATGGCGAAATCGATGGTGAGCTGGCATCAGCGCCACGGCTATTGCGCCAATTGCGGCACGCGGACCGGGATGAAGGAAGGCGGCTGGAAGCGCGAATGCCCGAGTTGCAAGGCCGAGCATTTCCCGCGCACCGACCCTGTCGTGATCATGCACGTCTCCTCCGGCGAAAAATGCCTGCTCGGCCGCCAGAAGCAGTTTCCGCCCGGCATGTATTCGTGCCTCGCCGGCTTCGTCGAGGCCGCCGAAACCATTGAGGACGCGGTGCGCCGCGAGATCCTCGAAGAGTCCGGGATCCGCTGCACCGACGTGCAGTATTACATGACCCAGCCCTGGCCTTATCCGTCGTCGCTGATGATCGGCTGCAGCGCGCGGGCCGTGAGCGAGGACATCGTCGTCGATCATTCCGAGCTTGAGGATGCGCGCTGGTTCACGCGCGAGGAGGCCGCCCTGATGCTGACGCGGACGCATCCCGACGGGCTCGCCGGTCCGCATCCGTTCGCCATCGCCCATCACCTGCTCGGCCGCTGGGTGCACGGCAAGAGCTGAGACCGCCGATGGCTGCATCAGGGATCGCGCCGCGCATCCTCTGCATCGGCATTCCCGTGCGCGACCTGACCTTTCGGGTCGAGGCCGTGCCCGCGCGCGGCAGCAAGGCGAATGCCACCCATCTCGCGGAGATCTGCGGCGGCAACGCGCTCAATGCCGCAATCGCCATGGCGCGGCTTGGCGGCCGCGTCTCTTTCGCGGGCCCCATGGGCGATGCCCGGGAGATTTCGAGCGGCTTCATCCTCGAACGGATGGAAGCTGAAGGCATCGAGACCACACAAATCGTGCGCATGCCGGGGCTGATGACGCCTGTGTCGGCGATCATGATCGATCCGTCGGGCGAACGAACGCTCACCATCTATCGCGATCCCGCGCTGTCGACCGTGAAGCTGCCGGACGCCGACGCACTGCTCGCCGATTGCCGGGCGGTTCTCGTCGAAAGCCGCTGCGCCGCATTCGCGACCTCGCTCTGCGCTGAGGCACGCCGGCGCGGCATTGCCGTCATCGTCGGCGTCGATCGCGCGATGTCGTTGCAGGACAGCCTGCTCACGGTCGCCTCGCACCTGCTGTTTGCCAGCGAACAGGTGCAGGAGACGGCCGGCATCGCCGATGACGGCGCGGCGTTGAAGCGCTTGGCCGCGCTCACGCCCGCCTTCCTCGCCGCCACCCGCGGCCCGCGCGGCACGATCTGGCTTAACGAGGCGGGGGAGCTGGAGGAGATGCCGGCGTTCGCGGTTCAGGCCGTCGATACGCTCGGCGCCGGGGACGTGTTCCATGGCGCCTTCACGCTACGTCTCGCCGAAGGCGGCGGCGTGCGGGAGGCGCTGCAATTCGCCGCGGCCGCCGCAGCGTTGAAATGCACCCGCCACGGCGGCGGCATGGCGTCTCCGCAACGTATTGAAGTTGAAAAGCTTTTAAGCATATCGCAGACGGCGACGCTCGATCGAGCGCCGAGATTATAGACTTGCTATAGAAAGATTTTCTCTATATCAGGGAAAACGCCCCTTGAAATGGAACAAAGTTCTTCAAATGACCGATCTCGTTGTCCAGATCCCCGAGACCAGCCGCCGCCTCGACGCCATCGACCGCAAGATTCTGATGGTCCTTCAGGACGATGCCTCCCTCTCCGTCGCCGAGATCGGCGACCGCGTCGGCCTGTCCTCGACCCCCTGCTGGAAGCGTATCCAGCGCCTGGAGGCCGACGGCGTGATCATCAAGCGGGTGGCCTTGGTCGACCAGAACAAGATCGGGCTCGGCATCTCCGTGTTCGTGTCGGTGGAGAGCGCCGACCATTCCGACGCCTGGCTGAAGAAGTTCGCCGAAGCCGTCAGCGCCATGCCCGAGGTGATGGAGTTCTATCGCATGGCCGGCGACGTCGACTACATGCTGCGCGTCGTGGTCGCGGACATGCAGGCCTATGACGTGTTCTACAAGAAGCTGATCAGCGCCGTGCCGCTGAAGAACGTCACCTCGCGCTTCGCGATGGAGAAGATCAAGTCGGTGACCACGCTGCCGATCCCGGCTGTGGTGACGGCGTAGGGTCTCACCACACAGACGCTGTCATCGCCCGGCGTGACCGGGCGAATCCGCCCAGTACTCCAGAGACGACGATGGGGTACGGATAAGCCGCGGCGTACTGGATGCCCCCCGGTCAAGCCGGTCAAGCCGGGGCATGACAGCAAGTGACGCTAGCCTCGCGCCTCAGATCTTCTGATTGTACTCGCCGACTTCGGGATGCGTGCGCAGCACGCTGTTCACCATCTCGAACATGTCGTGCATGCGCTGCTCGGAGACCGGGCTCTCGACCACGACGACGAGCTCGGGCTTGTTGGAGGACGCGCGCACCAGGCCCCAGCTTCCGTCCTCGACCGTGACGCGCACGCCATTGACGGTGACGAGGTCGCGGATCGACTGGCCGCCGATCTTGGCACCCTTCGCCTGCAAGCCCTCGAAGTGCTTCACCACCTTGTCGATGACACCGTATTTGGTCTCGTCGGCGCAATGCGGCGACATGGTCGGCGACGACCAGGTTTTTGGCAGCGCGTTCTTCAAGTCCGCCATCGACTTGCCGGGGGCGCGGTCGAGCATGTCGCAGATCGCGAGCGCCGACACCAGGCCATCGTCATAGCCGCGGCCGTAGGGCTTGTTGAAGAAGAAATGGCCGGACTTCTCGAAGCCGGCGAGCGCACCCGTCTCATGGGTGCGGCGCTTCATGTAGGAATGGCCGGTCTTCCAATAGGTGGTTTTCGCGCCCTGCTTCTGCAACACCGGGTCGGTGATGAACAGGCCAGTCGACTTCACGTCGACGATGAACTGCGCGTCCTTGTGGATCGCCGACATGTCGCGCGCCAGCATCACGCCGACCTTGTCGGCAAAGATCTCCTCGCCGGTGTTGTCGACGACGCCGCAGCGATCGCCGTCACCGTCGAAGCCGAGGCCGACATCGGCCTTGTGCTGCAGCACCGCGTCGCGGATGGCGTGCAGCATCTCCATGTCTTCAGGGTTCGGATTGTATTTCGGGAAAGTGTGGTCGAGTTCGGTGTCGAGCGGAATCACCTCGCAGCCGATCGCTTCAAGCACCTGCGGCGCGAACGCGCCGGCGGTGCCGTTGCCGCAGGCCGCGACGACCTTGAGCTTGCGCTTGAGCTTCGGACGGCTGGTAAGATCGGCGATGTAGCGCGCCGGATAATTCTCGTGGAACTGGTAGGAGCCGCCGGCCTTGTTCTTGAACTCGGCGCCCAGCACGATCTCCTTCAGCCGCGCCATCTCGTCGGGACCGAAGGTCAGCGGGCGATTGGCGCCCATC
Organism: Bradyrhizobium sp. LB14.3; assembly: GCF_040547985.1. Classification (NCBI taxonomy): domain Bacteria; kingdom Pseudomonadati; phylum Pseudomonadota; class Alphaproteobacteria; order Hyphomicrobiales; family Nitrobacteraceae; genus Bradyrhizobium; species Bradyrhizobium sp. LB14.3. The sequence continues at coordinate 124,237 of NZ_JBEPQT010000004.1, read as the reverse complement.
TTCACGCCGGTCCAGCCATTGTCGTTGTGCGAGGCTGTGACCATGGCGCAGCAGGGCACGTCGAGATCGAACTGCGCAAAATAGGCCATCGGCGTCACCGCGAGCCCGATGTCGTGCACCTTGCAGCCTGCTGCCATCAGGCCGGAGATCAGCGCGTATTTGATCGAGGCCGAATAGCCGCGGAAATCATGACCGGTGACGATCTCTTGCTTGACCCCGAGCTCGGCGATCAGCGCACCCAGCCCCATGCCGAGTGCCTGGATTCCCATCAGGTTGATTTCCTTCTGGAACAACCAGCGCGCGTCGTATTCGCGAAAACCCGTGGCCTTCACCATCGGCTCGGATTCGAAGGCGTAAGTGTTGGGCAGCAAGACGGATTTCGGCTTGGGAAACATTGAGACGGTCTCGCGAAATGAGGCAGGATTTGGTGCAGCCTTAGCGAATGCCGGGCCGCAGCGGAAGGCGGGAATGAAGGCTTATGGCGGATAATTGCGGCGGTTTGGTAACGGGGTTTGTACCCGCGACGTGATATGCATCTCTGACCAGAATGGGCTAACTCTGCAGGCGTGCAATCTCCTCTTCAACGACCGCCCTTAGGGGCGGAAGTGCCTGTTGAACCGTCTCCCACACAAACCGGGCTGCAACGTCCTCATAGTTGTGGCGATAGACATTGCCCGCAGCCGCCATCTGCTTCCACGCGATTGCTGGGTGCCTCGTTTTCACGTCATCAGGCAGGCGGCGAGATGCTTCTGAAATGATCTCGAGGCACCGCGTTACCGCATAGACGGTCCGTAGATCCGCCGCGAACGCATCACGATCAAGGCCTCCGGCGAACTCGATCGCCAGATCGATGTGATGCAAGACGTCGCGGAGAGTCCCCTCGATGCGATCAGAAGGCATAGACAGCGTCAGCCGTCGCTGCGGGAGCGAGGTATGATTTCAGGCCGTCGCGGTTGACGACGTCAACGGGCTCGTCAAAAAGATTGGCAATATATTCCTTGAGCTCGACGTAATCGAAGATCGTGATCCGCGCATCGGGATCGATCTCGACTATGATATCGACATCACTGCCGGAATGGCTTTCGCCCCTCGCCACCGAGCCAAACAACGCGGCATGCAAAACGCCCCGCTCGCGCAGGGCAGGTTCGGACTGTCGCAAGATGGCAATCGCATCGGGACTGTTCATTGGCGGAATATAGCACTCCGCCCGCCCCAGCGGGAGGGCCTAACAAGGCCGCCGGGGAGACCTTACTGCTCCAGAACCATCTGGCCGTTGGCGTATTCGAAACGCTTGAGGCGGGAGAGGAAGGAGAGGCCGAGCAGGTTCTCGGACAGCGCCTCGTCGGGCAGCACCATGGCGTCGACGTCGCGCACGATTAGGCCGCCGACATCGAGCATGGCGATACGGGTGCGCGCGGCCTTGATGGTGCCGTTCGCGGTGGAGACGGTCGCAGTGTAATCGCCGCGCGAGGGACGCAGGCCAAAGCGGGCGGCCGAGGTCTCGTTCAGCGCAACCACGGAGGCCCCGGTGTCGACCATGAAGCCGATGCGCTGGCCTTCAATCCGGCCGTCGGTCTGGAAATGACCCCGTCCGTCGCGGGGGATGCTGAGGCTGCGGCCGCCGGCCGGCGCGGTGGACGCGAGTGCCACCGTCGTGCGTGGCACCGACGTCGCCGAGGCGGAGCTCATCCTGTCCGCCATCTGCGCCATGAAAGTGCCGAGGCCGATCATGATCGCCGCCAAGATCATTATGTTACGCATTACACCACTTCCGAGCCGGAAAGCTCGATTTGACCACGCGGCAAGCCAGCCCGCGAGCGGCGCTGCGGCCAGAGCGGTGCTATTTTGACGAAAAGGATGAGCGGACGGTTAATGCGCCTTCGTAACTCTCAGGTGCCGCGCGGCTTGACTCGCCGGGTCGGCAACGCATTCGCCGGATCTTCCGGCCAGGGATGGCGCGGATAGCGGCCGCGCAGGTCGGAGCGAACCGCGCTGTAACTGCCGCGCCAGAAACCGGGGAGATCGCGCGTCACCTGTACCGGGCGCTGCGCCGGCGACAGCAATTCCAGCACCAGCGGCACCTTGCCCGCGGCGACCGACGGATGAGTGTTGAGGCCGAACAATTCCTGGAGCCGCACCGCGATGGTCGGCCCCTGCTCGGCCTCGTAGTCGATCGCGAGCACGCTGCCGGTCGGCGCCTCGAAATGCGTCGGCGCCTCGCGGTCGAGCCGCGCGCGGATCTCCCACGGCAACAATGCCATCAACGCGTCGGAGAGATCGCCGGTGGAGATGTCCTTCAGCGCGATCTTGTCGTAGAGCGCCGGCACCAGCCAGTCGCCGCGCCGCGCGATCAAGCCTTCGTCCGACAGGTCGGGCCAGCTGCCGCCTTCGGCCTTACGCAAAAACATCACGCGGTCGCGCCATTGCTTTGCTGCCTTCGACCAGGGCAGCCGGTCGAGGCCGACGGCAATGAGCCCGTCGGCGAAGATGCGCGCGGTGTCTTCCGAGGGCGACACGGCAAGCGTCGCCTCGGAGAGAGTGATCGCGTGCAGCGCGCGCTTGCGCCGCGCCCGCAGCGCCATCGCACCGCGGTCGAACGAGATCTCGTCGACGGATTCGATATGCTCGGCGAAATGCTGCTCGATCTCGTCCTGCGTGATTTGCGCGGCGAGCAGAATGCGGCCGCTCGCCGCCGTCCCCGTCATCTCGCCGATCGCGATATAAGGTGCGCGGGCAAGTGACGATGTCTGATCGACGGCGGCACCACGACCGTTGGCAAGCACGAAACTGCCATTGCCGCGATTCCGCGCGACGCGATCCGGGAAGGCATAGGCGAGCATCAGGCCCGTCGAGAGGTCACCTTCTCCGGCCGCCGTCTTCTCTGACGCCGCCACCTGTGAAGCCCAGCGCCGGGCGAGGTCGCGCGCGCTCGTTGCGCGTGGCGAGCGCTCGCGGCGGAACTGGTCGCGACGGTGTTCGAGATCGACGCTGTCGCCGCCGAGCCCGCGCTCGGTGATGATGGCGGCGATCTCGGCGGCGGCTTCGCCCTCGCCGGCACGATGCGAATCCACGATCATGCGCGCCAGCCGCGGCGGCAGCGCCAGCGCACGCAGGCTCTTGCCTTCCGCGGTGATGCGGCCGTCGCCATCGAGCGCATTGAGCTCGGAGAGCAGGCTCTTGGCTTCCTTCCAGGCCGGCTGCGGCGGCGGATCGAGAAACGACAGCGCGGCAGCGTCAGCGACGCCCCATTGCGCGAGATCGAGCACCAGCGAGGACAGATCGGCGCTGAGGATTTCCGGTTGGGTATAGGGCGCGAGAGACGCCGTCTGCGGCTCGTCCCAGAGCCGGTAGCAGACACCGGGCTCGGTGCGGCCGGCGCGACCGCGGCGCTGGTCCGCCGCCGCGCGCGAGACGCGCACGGTCTCGAGCCGCGTCAGCCCGATGTCGGGTTCGTAACGCGGCACGCGGGCAAGACCGGAATCGACGACGATGCGCACGCCTTCGATGGTGAGCGAGGTTTCCGCGATCGAGGTCGCCAGCACCACCTTGCGCGTGCCCTTCGGCGCCGGCGAGATGGCACGGTCCTGCACCGCGGCATCGAGCGCGCCGAACAGCGGCACGATTTCGATACTGGCATCCTGCACGCGTTCGCTGAGGAAATTCTGGGTGCGGCGGATTTCGGCGGCACCCGGCAGGAACGCCAGCACCGAGCCGCTATCGGCGCGTAGCGCGGATGCGATCGCATCCGCCATCTGCCGCTCCACCGGCGCATCCGCCTTGCGACCGAGATAGCGTGTTTCGACGGGAAAGGCGCGGCCCTCGCTTTCGACGACGGGCGCTTGCCCAAGCAGCTTTGCCACGCGGGCGCCATCGAGCGTTGCCGACATCACGAGGATGCGCAAATCCTCGCGCAGGCCCTGTTGCGCGTCGCGCGCCAGCGCAAGGCCCATATCGGCATCGAGCGAGCGCTCGTGGAATTCGTCGAACAGGACGGCGGCGACGCCTGACAGCTCGGGATCGTCGAGTATCTGACGGCTGAAGATGCCTTCGGTCACCACCTCGATGCGGGTCGCACGCGAGATTTTTGAGCCGAAGCGAACGCGGTAGCCGACGGTCTCGCCGGCCCTCTCGCCAAGCGACTTGGCCATGCGGTCGGCGCTGGCGCGCGCAGCAATGCGTCGCGGCTCGAGCACGATGATCTTGTTGCCCTTGGCCCAGGGGGCATCGAGCAGCGCGAGCGGCACGCGCGTGGTCTTGCCGGCGCCCGGAGGGGCGACCAGCACGGCCGCGTTGTGCGCCTCCAGCGTGCGCGAGAGTTGGTCGAGCACGGCATCGATCGGGAGGGGCGTGTCGAAAGTGCGGGGCAAAAATTTATCCGGTCGTCATGCCCGGGCTTGTCCCGGGCATCCACGTTCTTTCATCTGACAGTGAACAAGACGTGGATGGACGGGACAAGCCCGGCCATGACGGAATCGTTCGTGCTGCCAGCGCCGATCAGCCCTGCACCGGCGGGCGGCCGATGCTTTCGTAGGTGAAGCCGGCCGCAGCCATGTCCTCGGGGCGGTAGATGTTGCGGAGATCGACGACGACGGGCTGGGCCATGGTCGCCTTCAGCCGGTCGAGATCGAGGCCGCGGAACTGCACCCATTCGGTGACGACAACCAGCGCATCGGCACCTTCAGCGCAGGAATAGGCGTCCTCGCAATAGGTGATGTTGGGCAGTTCGCCCCTGGCCTGCTCCATGCCGACGGGATCGAACGCCTTCACCTTCGCGCCCATGTCGATCAAGCCCGTGACCAGCGGGATCGACGGGGCATCGCGCATGTCGTCGGTGTCGGGCTTGAAGGTGAGGCCGAGCACGGCAATGGTCTTGCCGCGCAGCGAGCCGCCGAGCGCCTGGCTGACCTTGCGGGCCATCGCGCGCTTGCGGTTCTCGTTGACCGCCAGCACGGATTCGACGATGCGCAAGGACACGTCGTAGTCCTGCGCGATCTTGATCAGCGCCTTGGTGTCCTTCGGAAAGCACGAGCCGCCGAAGCCGGGGCCGGCATGCAGGAATTTGGTGCCGATGCGGTTGTCCAGCCCGATGCCGCGCGCGACCTCCTGCACGTTGGCGCCGACCTTTTCGGAGAGGTCCGCGATCTCGTTGATGAAGGTGATCTTGGTCGCGAGGAAGGCGTTCGCGGCGTATTTGATCATCTCGGCGGTACGGCGCTCCGTAAACATCAGCGGCGCCTGGTTCAGCGACAGCGGACGGTAGATGTCGCCCATCACCTTGCGACCGCGCTCGTCGGAGGTGCCGACGACGACGCGATCGGGAAACTTGAAGTCGCGGATCGCGGCGCCCTCGCGCAGGAATTCGGGGTTGGAGGCGACGACGACGTCAGCCTTGGGGTTGGTCTCGCGGATGATGCGCTCGACCTCGTCGCCGGTGCCGACCGGAACGGTCGACTTCGTCACCACGACGGTGAAACCGGACAGCGACTGCGCGATCTCTTTCGCAGCAGCGTAGACATAGGACAGATCGGCGTGGCCGTCACCGCGGCGCGACGGCGTGCCGACCGCGATGAACACGGCATCGGCATCGGCGACCGGCTTGGACAGGTCGGTGGTGAACTCCAGCCGCTTGGCCTTGACGTTGCTCGCGACGAGTTCGTCGAGCCCGGGTTCGTAGATCGGGATCTCGCCGCGATGAAGTGCAGCGATCTTCTTCTCGTCCTTGTCGACGCAGATGACGTCATGACCGAAATCTGCAAAGCAGGCTCCGGACACCAGTCCCACATAGCCCGTTCCGATCATCGCGATTCGCATGAAAAACCCTGTTTTGGCTTGGTTAATGAAATCCCAATTCGGGGAAGGTTTAGCATTTTCCCCATGGAAGGGAACCGTCAGCCCGCAAAAACCGGGCACTTGAATTGCAACGGTAAACAAATCGAAAGCCGCAAGGCGCCACACTGCTCCGCGTTCACACAGATCCGGGCGGAACACGCCTCGAAAAGGGACACCATGGCACCATCGGGCACAATCGCCACGAGCGTGGGGCTCGCCCCGTCTGCTGCGCGTGTGGATTGGGTCGATTACGCCAAGGGCATCTGCATCGTCATGGTCGTGATGATGCATTCGGTGCTGGGGGTGGAGCTCGCCGCCGGCCAGACCGGTTTCATGCATGTCGCCGTGGCCTTCGCAAAGCCGTTCCGGATGCCGGATTTCTTCCTGATTTCGGGCCTGTTCCTGCCACTGGTGATCGACCGGGACTGGCGAACCTATCTCGACCGCAAGGTGGTGCATTTCGCCTATTTCTATGTCGTGTGGGTGACAATCCAGTTCGGCTTCAAGGCCCCCGCATTCGCCGCCGAAACCAGCTGGCGCGACGCCGGCCTGCTGTATCTGGAATCCTTCGTCGAGCCGTTCGGCACGCTCTGGTTCATCTATCTGCTGCCGATCTTTTTCGTCGTCACAAAACTGACACGGCGAATCCCCCCGCCCGCGATCTGGCTCATCGCGGCCGCGCTGGAGACGGCGCGTGTTGCAACCGGCTGGACCGCGATCGACGAGTTCTGCGCGCGCTTCGTCTATTTCTATTCGGGCTACCTGTTCGCGCCCTACGTGTTCGCGCTGGCGGATCGCGCGCGCAATCATCCCGCATGGGCGCTGGCAGCGCTCGCAACGTGGGCGCTGGTCAATGCCGGCCTGGTTACGCTCGGCGCGAGTGAGTGGAAGATCGTGTCGCTCGTGCTCGGCTTCGCCGGCGCCTGCGCCATCATCACCATGGGCACGCTGCTCGCACGCGCGCGCTGGCTGAATTTTTTCCGCTTCTGCGGCGAGCATTCGATCGTGATCTATCTCGCCTTCTTCCTGCCGATGGCGGCGACACGGATCCTGCTGCTACGCACGGGTGTCATTCCCGACATCGGCACGGTGTCGCTAATCGTCACCATCGTCGGCGTGATCGGAGCACTCGCGATCTGGAAGGCGGCGTTGCGGCTCAACGCCAATTTCCTGTTCGAACGGCCGGATGCATTCTGGATTGTACCGAAGAAGGCCGGGGCGCGGTTGCAGCCGGGCTCGCTGTCGTCGCCCGGCTCGGCCGGGCGACCCAGTATTCCAGAGACCGCAGTGATCGACCGATAAGCCGCGGCGTACTGGATGCCCCCACGACAGCGGGGGATAGCTGCGTCACTGCCCTAAAAATCCCACCCGCAAGGCTGTCAAAGCCCGCAAAAATTCATACATTGCGGCATGCCCAAAATCTCCCCGAAAGCTGCCGAACCCACGTCCGCCAAGCCTGTCGCCGCCAAGCCGGCCGGCAAGGGCGACCATATTTTCCTGGTCGACGGTTCCGGCTACATCTTCCGCGCCTACCATGCGCTGCCGCCGCTGAACCGCAAGTCCGACGGCTTGCAGGTCAATGCCGTGCTCGGCTTCTGCAACATGCTGTGGAAGCTGTTGCGCGACATGCCCCCCGACAACCGGCCGACGCATCTGGCGATCATCTTCGACAAGTCGGAAATGACCTTTCGTAACAAGATCTATCCTGAGTACAAGGCGCACCGGCCGCCTGCGCCTGACGATCTGATCCCGCAATTTTCGCTGATCCGCGAAGCGGTGCGCGCGTTCGACCTGCCTTGCCTGGAACAGATCGGCTTCGAGGCCGACGATCTGATTGCGACCTATGTGCGGCAAGCCTGCGAGCGCGGCGCCAGCGCGACCATCGTGTCCTCCGACAAGGACCTGATGCAACTCGTCACCGATTGCGTCACCATGTACGACACCATGAAGGACCGCCGCATCGGCATCCCCGAGGTGATCGAGAAGTTTGGCGTGCCACCGGAGAAGGTGGTGGAAGTGCAGGCACTGGCGGGCGATTCCACCGACAACGTTCCTGGCGTGCCCGGCATCGGCATCAAGACCGCGGCGCAGCTGATCACCGAGTATGGCGATCTCGACCAATTGCTGTTCCGCGCCACTGAGATCAAGCAGCCGAAGCGGCGCGAGGCGCTGATCGAGCATGCGGAAAAGGCGCGCATCTCGCGCCAGCTCGTGCTGCTCGACGACAAGGTCGCGCTGGAGGTACCGCTGGACGATCTCGCCGTCCATGAGCCCGATGCGCGCAAGCTGGTCGCTTTCCTGAAGGCGATGGAGTTCACGACGCTGACGCGCCGCGTTGCCGACTATTCGCAGATCGATCCTGCCAACGTCGATGCCGATCCCGGCTACGCCAGCGGCGCCAGCGTCTTCTCGCCGCTGCCGCCTTCGGACGTCGTGCCGGCACCAGGAGCCGGCACGCCGGCGCAAGTTCAGGCGGGCCAGCGCAACGCATCGGCGAGCAAAGAGGACAAGGCGGCGAGCCCGAAGGGCGCGCCGATTTCTCTCGCAGCCGCGCGCGAAGAGGCTTTGCGCAAGCTTCCGGTCGACCGCAGCAAGTACCAGGCCATCAAGACACTCGCGGAATTAAACGCGTTCATCGCGCGTATCCATGATGCGGGCCATGTCTCAGTCGAGATCCGGGGAAATTCCATCGATCCGATGCAGGCCGATCTCTGCGGCATCGCGCTGGCGCTGGCCCCGAACGAGGCCTGCTACGCGCCGCTGGCGCACAAGCAGTCCGGCGGCGGCGCCGGCCTGTTCGACGCGGGCCTCGCGCCCGATCAGGTCAAGCACGACGATGCGATCGAAGCGCTGCGGCCAGTGCTGGAATCATCAGGCATTCTCAAGATCGGCTTCGACGTCAAATTCACCGCCGTGATGCTGGCGCAACACGGCATCACCTTGCGCAACGCCGACGACGCGCAGCTGATCTCCTATGTGCTGGACGCCGGCCGCGGCTCGCACGGGCTGGAGTCGCTTTCCGAGCGTTGGTTTGGTCACGCCATGCTGAAGGAGAACGAGCTGCTCGGCAGCGGCAAGGGCAAGATCACGTTCGACCAGGTGCCGATCGACAAGGCCGCGCCGCTGTCGGCGGAAGGCGCCGACATCGCCTTGCGCGTCTGGCGCGTCCTGAAGCCGCGCCTTGTCGCCGAGCACATGACCACCGTCTACGAGACGCTGGAACGCCCGCTGGTCACAGTGCTCGCACGTATGGAGCGGCGCGGCATCTCGATCGACCGCCAGGTGCTGTCGCGTCTCTCCGGCGACTTCGCCCAGACCGCGGCCCGCGTCGAAGCCGAGATCCAAGGGATCGCGGGCGAGCCCGTCAATGTCGGTAGCCCGAAGCAGATCGGCGATATCCTGTTCGGCAAGATGGGACTGTCAGGCGGCACCAAGACAAAGACCGGCGCGTGGTCCACCACCGCTCAGGTGCTCGACGAGCTGGCCGAGCAGGGCCATGACCTTCCCAAGAAGATTCTGGAGTGGCGCCAGGTCTCGAAGCTGAAATCGACCTACACCGACGCGCTGCCGACCTATGTCCATCCGCAGACCCATCGCGTGCACACGACCTACGCGCTGGCCGCGACCACGACGGGTCGGCTGTCGTCGAACGAGCCGAATTTGCAGAACATTCCGGTGCGCACCGAGGACGGACGCAAGATCCGGCGCGCCTTTATCGCAACATCGGGGCACAAGCTCGTCTCCGCCGACTATTCGCAGATCGAGCTACGGCTGCTCGCCGAGATCGCCGACATTCCCGTGCTGAAGCAGGCGTTTCGCGACGGTCTCGACATTCACGCCATGACGGCATCGGAGATGTTCGGCGTGCCGATCGAGGGCATGCCGAGCGAAATCCGGCGACGCGCCAAGGCGATCAATTTCGGCATCATCTACGGCATTTCGGCGTTCGGCCTCGCCAACCAGCTCGGCATCGCGCGCGAGGAGGCCTCCGCCTACATCAAGAAATACTTCGAGCGCTTCCCCGGCATCCGCGCCTACATGGACGAGACGCGGGATTTCTGCCGGAGCCACGGCTACGTCACCACGCTGTTTGGCCGGAAGATGTACTATCCCGACATCAAGGCTTCGAACGCCTCGGTGCGCGCCTTCAACGAGCGCGCGGCAATCAACGCGCGGCTCCAGGGCACCGCCGCCGACATCATCCGCCGCGCCATGACGCGGATGGAGGATGCGCTGGCCGAAAAGAAGCTGTCGGCGCAGATGCTGCTTCAGGTGCATGACGAATTGATCTTCGAAGTGCCCGACGCCGAGGTCGCAGCGACGCTGCCGGTCGTGCAGCACGTGATGCAGGACGCGCCGTTCCCGGCGGTGCTGCTCTCGGTGCCGCTGCATGTGGACGCGCGCGCGGCGAACAATTGGGACGAGGCGCACTGATTTTTCTTGCCTCGCCCTGCTTACGGGGCGAGGCAGCGTAGCGCGTGCGGCCGCACCTGAATTGTCCTCCGTGCAATTGCGCGGTGGCCTCGCGATCCCCCGCACACTAAAACCGTGCCGTCTCCCGCACCGGTTCAGCCATGCCCCACACGTCCGCCCTGCTCGGCTTCGCCCTGGTCTGCCTCGGCCTCGTGCTCACGCCCGGGCCGAACATGATCTACCTGATCTCGCGTTCGATCACGCAGGGACCGGCGGCGGGCATCGTCTCGCTCGGCGGCGTGGCGCTGGGCTTCGTGTTCTACATGCTGTGCGCGGCGTTCGGCATCACGGCGCTGCTGCTCGCCATACCCTTTGCCTATGACGCGTTGCGCTTCGCCGGTGCCGGTTATTTGCTGTGGCTCGCCTGGCAGGCGGTGAAGCCCGGCGGGCGCTCGCCGTTCCAGGTGAAGCAGCTTTCGATCGACAGCCCGCGCAAATTGTTCGCAATGGGGTTCGTCACCAATCTGCTCAACCCGAAGATCGCGATGCTGTATCTCGCGCTGCTGCCGCAGTTCATCGACCCTACCGCCAGCAGCGTGCTGACGCAGTCGGTGGTGCTCGGTGCGATCCAGATCGCGATCAGTGTCAGCGTGAATGCGATGATCGCGCTCGCGGCAGGATCAATCGCGCTGTTTCTGACGAGTCGGCCGAGCTGGATGCTGGTGCAGCGCTGGTTGATGGGCACGGTGCTGGCCGGGCTCGCGGTGCGGATGGCGGTGGAAGCGAAGAAGGTGTGATTGCTTTCTTCCTTCTCCCCTTGCGGAGAACGTGGCGCGAAGCACCGGATGATGGTTCTCTCCTCGAGCACAGATGCAGGTGAGTTCGGCGAGACAGACCCCGCACCCGTCTCGCCGCTGCGCGGCGAGCCACCCTCCCCCGCAAGGAGGAGGGAGAAGAAACCTCAATCCAGCTTTGCTTCCATGCCCCGCTTCACCGCCGGGCGGGCCATCAGGGCCTCGTACCAGCGCTTGACGTTGAGGAAATCGGCCAGCTCAACCTTGTGGCGAGGGTGGCGCCATGCCCAGCCCAGGATGGCAAAATCGGCAACCGATATCTCGCCGGCGACGAAATCGCGGTCCGCTAGCCGGCGGTCGAGCACGCCGTAGAGTCGGCGGGTCTCGGCCATATAGCGCTTGAGGCCGTAGGCGCGGTCCTGCTCGTTCTCGAGCGCGATGAAATGGTGCACCTGGCCCGGCATCGGGCCGAAGCCGCCCATCTGCCACATCAGCCATTCATAGACCGGGATGCGGCCGGCCAGCGATTTCGGCAGGAATTTGCCGGTCTTTTCGCCGAGATAAAGCAGGATCGCGCCGGACTCGAAGAGGCTGACGGGCTTGCCGTCCGGCCCCTCGGGGTCGAGGATCGCCGGAATCTTGTTGTTGGGTGAGAGCTTCAGGAAATCCGGCGCCATCTGCTCGCCCTTGCTGATGTTCACCGGCACCACCTTGTAGGGCAGCCCCATTTCCTCCAGCGCGACCGAGATCTTGCGGCCGTTCGGCGTGTTCCAGGTGTGCAGCTCGATGGTCATTTTTCGCGTTTCCTTGCCCCGTTTCCTTGCGCAGTTTCCTTGCGCAGTGGCCCAGTTTCCTGCCCAAGAGATATCTAGCATCCACCTACTCCAGAAGGTTGCACCCGCACAACCGGCGGGCCGGGATGGCCGATCCCTGTTGACGGGGGAAGCCCCCTCTGGAATGTCGCGTCCGTCGCGGATAAATTCCGCCACTTCCAAAAACGCTCCCGAGGGCCCGCCGTGTCTAAATCCGCCTCCCGCGCCCGACTGTTCGAGATCATCCGCCGGCGCTCCTTCGGCCGCGGCGAGGTGACGCTCGCGTCGGGCCGCAAGAGCGATTTCTACTTCAACCTCAAGCCGACCATGCTCGATCCGGAGGGCGCCACTCTGCTTGCCGAACTGACCTATGAAGCGCTGAAGGACGACCAGCTCGATTTCATCGGCGGGCTCGAGATGGGCGCGGTGCCGCTGGCCGGCGCGCTGGCGCAGATCTCCTGGATCAAGGGCCATCCGATCGCGGCCTTCTTCGTGCGCAAGAAGCCGAAGGAGCATGGCGCGAAGCTTGTCATCGAGGGACTGCCCAGGGGCGAGACGCTCGAGGGCAAGCGCGTCGTCATCGTCGAGGATGTCACCACCACCGGCGGCTCGGCGCTGAAAGCGGTGGAATCCGTGCGCGAGGCGGGCGCCGAAGTGGTGCTGGTGCTGACCATGGTGGACCGCGAGGAAGGCGCCGATGACACATTTGGCGCGGCCGGCCTGCCGTTCCGCTCGCTGTACAAGGCCTCGGAGTTTTTGAAGGCTTAAGGGTGCCCCGTCCCGGGCGCAGCGCAGCATCCGGGGCACGAAGCCTCGCCCTCAACCGCTCATTTACCATCCCGCGTTATGGTGAATCTTGTGCTGAGACCTGATGGTCCCGGCCGGTCGCGTAGCGTGGGTGGAGTAAGCGTTTGCGTACAGTCATGTCCCATGCGCGCCGGCGGCGGCGCGTGATGCTTGTCGCCGCCACACTGGCAGCACCGCTGCTTGCGGCTCCGGCCCCGGTTTCGGCCGAAGGCCTGTTCGACTTCTTCTTCGGCGGAATGCAGCAGCAGCGGCCGCAGCGTGAGGTGCCGCAACAGGCGAGCTCCTACACCGACCCCTTCACCGGCCAGCAGAACGCCGCATCCCCGCAATACGTGCCGCCGACGCGATCGGCGGCGGCCGGCGGCTCGGGACCCGCATTCTGCGTGCGCAGCTGCGACGGCAAATATTTTCCGCTGATGCGCGGCCTCACCTCGCCCGCGCAGATGTGTCAGGCATTCTGTCCTGCCAGCACGACAAAAATCTATTTCGGCTCCTCGATCGAAGGCGCCGCGTCGCAGACCGGCGAGCGCTACGCCGACAGCGAGAATGCGTTCGCCTATCGCAAGGCGCTGCGCGCCGACTGCACCTGCAACGGTCGCGAGCCGGTCGGCCTCGCTCCGGTCGATCTGGCACTGGACTCGTCGCTGAAACCCGGCGACGTGATCGCCACCACCGACGGCCTCGTCGCCTACACCGGCATCCGCGTCGGTAACGACCAGGCTGCCGACTTCACCCCGGTTGCCTCCTATCCCGGCCTCACGGCGCAGGTTCGCGCGCGCCTCGGCGAGATGAGGGTGGCGCCGGTGCGCGCAGAGACGGTCGCGGCGGATGCTCCCGCCGCGGAGATCGTGCGCGAGACGCTGCCTGACGTGACGGTGCCGAAGACGCAGAAGCCGGCGAAGCGGGCGGGGCTGGATTAGGATTAGCTATCAGTCTCGTGTCCCGGCTCTGCCGCGCACCGCTGACGCGTTGCGCTTTGTCCGGGACACGAAGCTACCGTCCGATGATCACCCCGATCACGTTCGGCGCCGCCAGATATTTCTCCTCGATCGCCGCGCGCGCGGCGGCGCGGTTGTCCGCCGTGAGCAGGCCGCGCTTCTCGGCCAAGATCATCCAGCAAAAGCCCCACCAGTCGGTGAGCATGCCCTGATCATCGACGAGGTCGTAGCCCTGCTCGGCCGCGAAGATGCGCGCATGCGCTTCGTCCAGCGTGTCGAGGAACAGATGGTCCTCGGCCGAGAACAAATCGTCGCTGACGTCGTCGATGGTGTAACGCCAGATCGACTGGCACACCGCATTGAACTCGCGGTCGAACTGGTCGTCATCGACGGCATAGCGCCGCGCCGCCTGATGCAGCCGCGATAGCGAGCGCGCGAAATCGGCGATCCTGGTGAGGGCAAATTGATCGAAGGCAATGGTGGACATGTAGACCTCGGAAACTGCTGCCTCAGGATAATTCAGGATAACGTGAGATCACGTAACAAGCTGCTTATCCTAATTTTTTTGTAACGAAGATCACTGAGGATCATTTGAGATATCTCAGGATATGAGTTACAAACGGGGAAATCCTCGGGGAAAGAAAGCATGGCGATTGAGCTTATTCGGGCCGGGGAGTTTGACCGGCTCATGCGAACAAAGGGTAAACATTATGATGGCGGCGGACTGATTCTACAAGTGAGCGCGCCGGGCTCGGCGAGCTGGGTCTTTCGCTACAAAGATCGCCAAACTCAGAAAGAGCACTGGCCTTGCATCGGACCGGCCAGCGCCTACACACTCGATCAAGCCCGGGAGAAGGCCCGGCTCTGCCGCGTCGAGTTGAAGGAAGGCCGCAATCCGTCTGACCTGCTTACCAACGGCCGCACGGCGCCCACCGGGAAGCTCTTCAGCACGGCGATGGCCGAATACCTCAAGGTCAAGTCGGCGGACTGGGCGGCTTCCAATCGTGACAGGGAGCTGCGCCGCTACGCGTACCTGTTCGGCCAAGTTCCGACCTTCACCGCCTTGCCTCTGCGAATCATCGATCAAGACGCAAAGAATAGGGCACTGTCGAACTGGCCGGTTGGATCAAAGCAGCGCCGCGACGTTGGCTTCTATATCGAGGCCATCCTTCGTTACGCCGAAACCGGGAAGCTCCGCCTTAAGAAAAAGCGCGACGTGTCGCATCACGAAGCCATGCCTTGGGCTGAGGTCCCGGCGTTCTTCGTGCGGCTGAGCGACGTGGAGACGGTCGGCGCCCGGGCGCTTGCCTTCACAATCCTGACTGGCTCGCGCACGGATGAAGTGATCGGCGCGAAGCGCAAAGGTAAATGGACCAAGCTCCCGGCGACGTGGGGCGAGATCAAAGAGGAGGATGGCAAGCCGGTGTGGGCGATCCCGGACGATCGAATGAAGGCCGGTCTGCAACATTCCATCCCGCTTACGCCGCAGATGTTGGCTTTGCTGGGTGAGCGCCGCGCCGACAACGTCCCCCTATTCAAGGTGGGCAATCAGAATGCCATGCTCAACACGTTGAAGGCTCTCGATAAGAACGATTATACAGTGCACGGCTTCCGCTCCAGCTTCGAAGACTGGGGCGCGGAGGCTACCGACTTCCCGCGCGATCTCGTCAAGCTCTGCACAGCCCACGACACGCGGACAGATACAGACAGGGCCTATCAGCGCTCCGCATTGCTGGCAAAGCGCCGCGAGATCGTGCAGGCGTGGTCCGACTTCGTAACGTCGTAGACGGCAAGCTACACCCGTCGCGCCGTGGAGCAGCGTCGTCAGCTCCGGATCATCAGCGACGCGCTGCGAGAAGTCCCATCGGCCATGTGGCAGCCTCCGGTCGCTTGACCTGTTCGGCCGTGAATTGTCTATTGTCGGCGCTTTAGCGAATGTCCTTTGTAGACGCGGTGTGACGATCATGTTGAAAGCTACTGAAGACGAGATTGAAGAGGTCCGAGAATACTTCGAATGGCAGGCGCCCGATCTCGCAGTAACCTTCATGCAGAAGGTCTATTCGGAGGCTGTTGGGAGCACCCGCCACGACGTGTGGGACATCCATACCAACAAGGATCGCTGGTGGGTGATCACCGGCGGCACGAACCTCTATTCTCAGGAGCAGTTCCCGAGCATGGACCTTGCCCTGACCTTTCATATTGGCCTAATCATCCGCATCCCCCGCACGGAACAACAGCGAGAGGACGATCTACGCATCCTCCCGTTCACTAGCGTCTTCGAGAAGATGGAAGAAGTTGGCGCCGCCCTGACACAAGCCCAAAGCATCGCCGACTATCAGGCCGTTGGCGTCCGCTGCCGAGAAGCTCTACTCGAACTGATCGGTGTCGCCCAAGACTCCGCAATATGGACCGACACACCGCCGCAGCGAGCGAATTTCCGCGCGTGGACCGAGATCATCAGCAACGATCTTCTGCCGGGCGATACCAATAAGGAGCGTCGGGGCGCCGTCAAAGGCGGGCTGGAGTCTGCGTGGTCGTTCTCTAACTGGCTGACGCATTCAAAGTCAGCCACATGGCTTGATGCCGACATCGCACAAGCGTTGATACAGCTTGCCTGCGGAATGGCGGCACGATTGATCGTTCGCGGGTTGCGCGGTGTACCTGAGCAGTGCCCGAAGTGCGGCCTGCCGCATCTCGAACCAGAACACGGAGAAAATACCGCGGCCCCCGGCGTGCTCTGGGAACGGCCGCGCTGCGCTGATTGCGGATGGACCGGCAGGCCGATCCCATTACTCGATCTAGAGGATGGACAGCCCATTATCATTCGCGAAGGCGAAACGTCCGAAGAGTGCAGCATCATGACAGTTCCGCTGCGCTCGATCCGTAAGCCGAGCGATCCGCCCATCGAACCGTTGAAGAAAGCCACGGCGGGGCCTTCAGAGCCAATTGTCTATTTCGCATACGGGTCCAACATGGCGAGAGCCCGACTGCGCAAGCGCTTGCCGAGCTGCGAGTCGATTGGCACTGCTACCTTGCCGGGCCATGCACTTCGGTTCCACAAGCGCAGCAAGGATCAGTCTGGAAAGTGCAACGCATTTGCCAGTGGCAACAACAACGAGGTCATCGGCGTCCTCTTCAGCTTCGATCCGGCCGAGCGTGCCAAGCTAGATGAGGCCGAAGGCCTCGGCGCCGGGTATGAGCACGCAATCGTTACGGTCATTAACGAGGAAGGTCGCAGACGAAAGGTTCTAACCTATCTCGCCACGCCCGAATATATCGACGACACTCTCAAGCCATACGGTTGGTACAAGGACCTTGTACTAGCCGGAGCTGCGGAACACGACCTGCCGCCAGAGTATATTGAAGCGTGCATCCATTCGGTTGAGGCGATCGACGATCCGAACAAGATACGGGACAAGAAGCGGCGGGCCACGCTCGGAAGTCCAGGGCAGTAAGGCTCCGAACTTTCCGTCAATGATTGCGTCTTGTCTCTTGTACCGTCACCCGAGGAGGTCGTCGAGATCATAGCGGTCGCGCACATAGCCGCGCAATTTGGTGCCCGCGCGTCGATCCTCCACATTCGTCCAGCCTTGCTTGCGCAGCGCAGCGCCGACGCCCTTTGCGTCGTTCTGGCGGCTCGACGGGAGGCAGGTGGTTACATACTTCGCGGAAACCCAAATCTCGGACTCAGTGACGAACGCGGATGGAATTGCATGGTCACCAACCGTCAGAAGCTTGCCGTCGTTGTGATTTGCAATCGAAACGCCAGCGCCGTTTGGTGCGATTTTCGTATGTAGCATCTTCAGCACGGAGGCGTTGAGGTCGGAGAGCGCATCGGCAAGCGGGTCCGTCACCTCGCGTTGAGCTGCTTCGTCGCGGGCTGCGGCTTCGAGCTTGGGCCTGAGATAAAGAGGCATGTCGAGATCATAGTTGGCCATGGCTTCAGCGAACAACTGATCACGGTCGCACTCCAGCGCTTCGACATCGATATCGCCGATTAGAACTGGCCACCATCTGCGCTGATCGCCGACGTTGAGATATTCAATAAGATCACCGCCGGCCGTGGTGTTGAACGTGCCGATGAAGACGCAGGATCGAGGCTGCACTTCTTCGAAACGACCATAGGCAGGGCGAGCGCGGTCCTCCTGCTTTGTGATGAAATTTTTGATCGCGAATTGATCCGCCTTGCGCATGCCGGCGAGCTCAGCCATCTCATAGAACCAAACGCCGCGTGTCAGCTCTTGCTGCTTCCGCTCGTCAACTGCGAGAATAGGTGAGTCCGAAAAGTTATCGTTGCACCCACGGCGGCCATTGGCGAGCACCTGCACGACGCTCGACTTGCCCTTGCCTTCGGGTCCCTCTAACACAAGCACATGGTCGAATTTGCAGCCGGGCTTCATGATGCGCGCGACGGCGGCGGTCAAAACGATCTCGCCTTGCGCCCGCACAAGCGGGGTATCCTTTACACCGAGATATCGGGTCAGCCATGTGTCAAGGCGTGGCCTGCCATCCCATCGAAGGCGCGTCAAATAATCGAGGATTGGATTGAAGCGGTTCTCCTCGCATTCGCGCAGAACTGCCTGATAAGTCGCCTCCGTCCCGGGATCGTAATCGAGGTGTGACCACGAAAGCTCCCGAACCTTGCGCGTCACAGCGTCCGAGAGTTCGCCGTGAAAGCCGGATAGGTTCGTGCCGTCGATCATCTTGCGATTGTGGAAAACATCGTATCGGCAATCGAGCCCCAGCTCTTCGATGACTTTGAGGGCGTTCATCATGCTGTTTTTGGCGGGCGCGTTACGCCCGACGACCTCAGGCCAAATGACGTCCTTGCGTTCCAACGGGATCAGGCGCGTCCCATTTGAAGCGGCTGGCATGATGGCTGTGTCGACGATCGTCGCGACGTCGGTTTTCTTGCTTTTGTGCTTGCTCATGAGGGAGGTGCTCTTATTTGGGCCTGCGGCGGAAGGCTTTTCCGCGGAGAGTGACGATGTTCTTGCCGGCGCGTTCGTCGGTTTCAGCCCGCCGTCGCGCTTGTCGGTATTTAAGCTGCGCAACTTCAAATGCGCAGCGGGCAACCTGAAGCCCCGCTCTCGCATCGCAGAGTTCCCGCGCGGTCGACGCCTCATCGAACCGGCATAGAGCATCGGTGATCTCGGAGCGCAGCCGCTGCCCGTCGCGCCATGACGGCGCGCACTTTGCGGTTTCCAATTTCTTCATCCGAAACCATGCGCGGTCGCGCACCGCGACAAGATAGTCAGCCTCGGCGTCGCCGCGCGCAATCGACCACGGCGGAGCGCTCTCGAATTCGTCGAGAGTGTCACCGAGGCGAGCAATCTGAGCCGCGCGCAATGGCTTTGGCGGAACATGCTCCGGAGGAAGGGACCACGTGCGTTCGTCGCGTAGGATCGAATCATTAAGCATCGGCGGTGCTCCGGGGTGCGGCCGGAGGGACGGCACGGGTTGCTTTGCGAGCGGCTGAGATTTTGGCGCGGCGCTCTTCATCGGCGCCGTAGGCGCGGCAGGTCAGCACGCGACGATCGCGCTGCATGATTTTGCGCAGGGCGGTTTCTTTTCGAGATGCAATTGACTGGGGAATCGGGACGTGAGAATGCATAGATGCACCGCTCCTTTCGGTGTCGCGCACAGGACCCGGCAAGGTCGCTGATGCACTCTTTCAAAGCCCCGCCGGGGTCGTAGCCGGCGGGGCTTTCTATTTTCAGGCCGCTCGGACTCGCGGCGGCGGCGGTGGGCGTGTCTTCCAGAAGTCCGACCGGCCTTACGCTGGGTGGGACCGATGGCTCCTCAGCGGAGCCCGCTAAGTCTTCGCGAGGCCATTATCGATTCTGCCCCCTGTTCCGTCCGGTCGTATGAGGCGCCCGCGCCCAAATGCGGGGTGCGTCCTCAGGTTTCGGACGCGCGACTGCTGGAGCGTTGGCTTCAGCCTCTTCCCATGCCGCTGCCAGCCGCGGCAGCCACGGCTTGGTCCCCTCGCTCAGACGCTTGCTCAACCAGTCGAGGGCCTGCTCCTCGGACGGGAGCGAAACCGTCCCCATTGCGCCGGCGAATTCGCCCGCATTCGAGAAGATCAGCTCGCCCGTGCCTTCATCGCACTCAACGAAGACAACGAGACGACCAATCGATCCGGTCGCGCGATCCGCCTCTTCCTCGACATTGAGGAAGGCGCCGCTCGGTGAGCGCTGGGGCACCACCAATGCACCACCGGCCGCCGTTGCATTGGCTTCGTTGAAATCTTCGGCGGGACCGACAAGCTCATCGAAAAAATCGCTCACAGCACTTTGGCTCCGCCCGGCTTGGGGTGATCGGCTCCAACACCATCCTCAAAATTGTCGGCGGCACCTGCCGGTCGCACTGGCGCGGCACGCGTGGCACCGGGGCCGGCCTTGAGGCGGGCCAGCAGCTCACGTTGCAGTGGCGAGAGTGGCTGCGGCGGCGCGACAGGCTCGGCCGGTTGCGGCGCGACGACATACTCAGGCTTGATCAGCGGCGCGTCATCAACGCTCTTTGCGCTTTCGTCACCCAGCAGCTCGGAGAGATCGTCTTCAACTCGAAACGATGGTGGCGCAAGAGCCGTCGCCTCTAAGACTTCCACAGGCACAGGCGCCCTTGGCTTCGCATAGCGATGCTCGACCACCTTCACACCGGTCGATTTCGAATTGATCTCGACGGTCGACTTATTGCCCCACGTCTTAGGAAATTCGGCGGCGAGCAGAGCGAGTACGCCTTGAACGCTTGGTTCATGGTGGATCATCTCTGGAATAAAGTCGCCATTGGCGTCCCGGAGATAGCGGGTCGTGATGCCAAAAACTTCTAGGTCTTGGTCCGAAAATTGATCGAGGGCAGGATCGCGACGAAATACTTGGCGTCCCTGGAATTTGGCGGGCTCATCTGTGCCGTGCAACAGCCGATGCCGGAACTGTTCGAGGATCGTGAAGCTAACAAGTCGTTGAGCCTGCTTCACTGCCTGATGCAGCGGCATCCTCTCGCCGTTGTACTCTACTTCATACCCCGGCTCGCCTCGGCCCGAGGCTGACAACCATCCCCACACTGCCGCTTTAGAGCAAGCGACGGCTCTCGCTGCGGCAGCGATCGAGCCAGTCTCGGCAATTGCGTCAATCAATTCCGCAAAGAACTCTGGGTTGCGTTTTGTCACCGGATCAGACCTCGCGCGCGGGGACGCGTAGAGCCGGTGACATCGTGGCTCTTTCGTGTTGCGCCGGCCATAACTTCATCGAGCCGACTCCGATAGACCGGCGCGATTGGCCTGGCGACATTCCCGCTCTTTGCGTGTTCGGCGGTTCGTCGGAGATGTTCGCGATAGGCCTCATCGGGCGGAAGAGGAGCCGCGACCTTCTGCCACGCCATGACGGCCTCGGCATAGGCGGCGCGCGCGGCCTTCACTTTGACCCTGATTGCGCTAAGGCGAGCGCGCTGCTCCGCAACGGCCAACTCAGCTTTGCCAATTTCGAGCTGGTGATTGATAGCTTGCTTCGCTGCCGCCGAATTGCGTGCTTGCGCCTTGCCTCGCAAACGCCTCGTCGCTCGCACAGCTTCGCGATCAACCTTGCGGCCAACGATCGACTGCACAGCGGCCAATGCGGGTTCTCCTTCAGCCGTCCAATGGGAGTCGTTGCTATCGTCGAGATTGGAGAGATCAAGATCGGACATATGATGGTTTCCTCAGTGGGTGGTAGGCCAGACGCGAGGAAGGTCACGCCCGGCCTTCCGAAGTGCTGCGCATGGCGATGCTTGGACACCATCCGCAGCGAGGGGAGATTTCACGAGGCCATGGATTGAGCGGCAATCACCTTGCGTAGTTCAGCGGCATGGTCAGTCTGCGGCTGTGCATCTTGAGCCGCGATCAGCTTTTCGTCCCACACGTTGAGGAGACGGCGGAGCTCCCGCTCAGCCTCGATCTCCTCCGCTTCCGCGGCTTCGCAGGCGAGGCCGGCTTCCAGCAACGCAGTGAGCGCGTCGCGCGCGGGTTCGTCCAAACCCATTAGTTCGGCTTCGGTGAAGTCGCGGCGAAGCCGACTAGCTGTCTCGTCGAATGGATTGAGCATGGGATTTCCTTTCGGAGGTGGCGGGGCGCGGTGGCGTATCACGGGCGAGCCGGCGACGTGGCAGCAGGCGCGACTTCCCGCTTCTGATCAATCCTGCAATCCTGCGGATTCGATCTGATGACGTTCACGTGTGCTTTCCGTTCCGATCCGGAGTGCATCGATCGCGATCGAAATGTTCGCTGGGGGGATCGGTCAACTAATGGGCGGCCTATCGTCATGTTACGCACTCACATCATCCAGAGACCGAAATCAGCGCTGCTCTCGCACGCTGATCCGGCCATGCCCCGGCCTTGGACCACCCTCGTCTCGTCGGGACGCGGCAAACTTCAAAGGCGTCGCGATTTCGCAGTTCCGGGGGCCGCGCGACCTACCAGCCTAGCCCTCACGCAGTTTCTATCTGCGAATATGCATGGCCGTGAGCCTACGTTGTTGGCCGCGTTGCACCGATATAGCTGCCAGCAGCCTTTGCGATCGCTGTCGCTTTGTCCATACCGAGTGACTTCACGACTTCGCCCTGCTTGGTAAGATTCCAACCCGTCGGAGACCATGGATTGTTGCTCGCGTTCTTCAGGACCTTAGCTTGCTCGACAGTGGCCCCTGTTTGCGGCTCAGGACGCGTTCCGTTCTTGATTGGCGTCGCGCCCCACTGAAGCATCAGCTGATTGAACTGCACCTCGCCAACTTCACGGAAGAGTTTAGATCTGGCGTCGATGTTGACCCGAGACTTCGATCCGCCGGCGAAAGAGGCATCGACCTTGTCGATCACTTCATCAGGCAAGAACCAATGCGGCCGATGAATTTTCTGTTTAGCCGCCCACTCCTCGATCGTCTCGCCTGTCTCCATGTGGATCAAATCGTTGTCGACAAGCTTGAAGGATTTCGCGAAATGCTCGACAGCTTCTTTCTTGGCAGGGGGAACCCAGCCGTGCTGGATACCCAAGCGATCCAATTCGAGTTCAGCGCTGCGGTAGATGAATTCACGCGGCATTGTTGCCATCCTTCGGTGCGCGCGGTTTGCGTCGCCGCGGTTGGGGCCATGTCCGGACCCAGGCTTCCAAATCTGATACGAGCAGCCGCACGCTAGCGCCGAGCTGATAAGTCAACAGCTCTCGGCTTTTGATCGCGTGTGCAATTTTGCGGCGATCAATATCGAGTAACTTCGACGCGGTCTGTTGCGAGACAGCGATGGGCTTCGTTGATTGTTCGATCATGACACCAGCATAGCAGAATTCGGAGATTCCGACCACTAGCGTTTTCGGTCAGCGGTTTGTGCGCGGTCTGACCATGTATCGTGTGCATTTTACGCAGAAAAATGAGGGTTATTCGGACAACGCTGCCTGCGGAGAGCGCCCGACATTGCGGTCGGTGAAGCCGGGAGTGCAACGATAGCCAAAGGTCGAAGTCGGTACGATCCAGAGACCGACAACTTCCCCCACGAGCTGGCCGAACCTGCGGTCCAGCATTCTTGCGCTCGGCCGTTGAGAGGAATCGCGCGTCAGGTGAGCACTTGCAATCTGCTTGGGGCCAAGAGCAGAAGGGGCGGATTGACGCCAGATGGTCCGCTAACGACCTTGACCGGACATCCAACTTTGCATGCAAACATCCGCTTTCGAGACCGTCGACGGATTTAGACCGGATTGGTTCGGCTACAGATTGGCGCGCGGGTGAAAACTCTTCGCTTCGAATGGTTCGGTGAATTGGTCGATTATCGCAGTCCCAAAAAAGTATTCTTCGTTGTACCACCGGCGATGTTTTGACACGCCATCCAGCGCAAACCTATAAGCCAGCTGACGTTCTAAATCAGAAAAACCAGCAGTCACCATTTCGATCGTGGGCATCCAATCATAGAGGTACCGACACTCGTCCACGATCGTCATATCCAGGAACATTGGCGTGTCCTTCGCCTGATAGCGCCATCGCCGCGTCGTTTCGACATTGACGTGGTAAGGCACAGCAACCTGCCGGAACAACAGCTCCACGATCTGGTGTTCTAGGACGAGGTCACAGAACTGATGGTAATTCTGAAATTGGTGTTCATCGACCACTTTGGCGAGAGGATCGGCTAGAAGAGCACCATGCCTGTCAGCCAGCATCGAAAATGTTAGTTCGCAGACGTTCTTGATTAGCTCGTCTTTTTGTCCATCCGTTCGAAGCTGGGAAAGGAATAGATCAGCAAAGGCGGCGAAATCCGCGTCCAGGTTCACCCATTGAGGGTAATTCTCATCCTTGGCGTTTGTTTTCCGGTCTAATGCGGCAAATGACCAGAGAACCGGATATTGGCCCGCATCCGCGATAACATTGCCACCGCCAAATTCTTCCGTAAAGTGAAAAGCCGTCTCAACGAGTGCCTTGCTCTGAGTGTCCGTCATCTTCTTAAAAAAATTCGCGTAGGTTCTGCTGTTTTTTGGGAGCCGGCTATAGGGCGAAATGAAGCTAGCGTGATCCAGCAATACGCGCGTTACAAACTGACCGTAATAAAGCTCGAGATCGGCAGAGACTATCGATAGCCATTCTTCGAACTCGTATCCCTGTGCAATTGGACCTTCCGTGGTCGTGCTGTTATCCTCTTCAAGAAACTCTTTTGGGTAGAGATAGCACGCGACCAATTTTGC
Source organism: Bradyrhizobium sp. LB14.3 (assembly GCF_040547985.1). Lineage (NCBI taxonomy): Bacteria > Pseudomonadati > Pseudomonadota > Alphaproteobacteria > Hyphomicrobiales > Nitrobacteraceae > Bradyrhizobium > Bradyrhizobium sp. LB14.3. The sequence continues at coordinate 99,951 of NZ_JBEPQT010000004.1, read as the reverse complement.
CATCAGGACACGGCCGGCAGGATCACCTGCCTCTGTAGGGAGGGACACGTTCGTGATGAGTGCTCCAGGCGAATTTAGGGCATGACGCGCCAATACCCTCGAGATCGCGAGCAAAGTCTTTTGCTTCTTGTTTCGACTCGGCAAAGGCCCGCAGAAATCGAGGTAGATGATATCGAATCGCATCGGCGAAGCTTCGAGAAACGTATCGACCCCCCCGTTTATGATCTTGATGAAAGGGAATTCTGATGCGAGCGCTGAGGCCACTGCCATTTCGTGAATATCGGCGTCGGATTCAAAGGCCCAGATATTTTCTGGAAGAATGCCAGCCAGGCAGAACACACGAAGGTCGTTCTCCGGGTTTGGGCCACACAGATAAGCCACTTTGAGATTCTTTGCGTCTCTCGCCTGCGTGACGGAGTCGTAAAACGCCTCCCACCGGTCTATCGTCTCGTCAGTCAACTCTGCGGCAGCCTCAGCGTCATCGTCTCCGCGTGCCACGAGGGTGTCGCGTACTTCGCGGACATAAGTTCGGCGGCACAAAGTGGCGTTAGTACGGTCCACCGTCAGTGCGCGGATCGCACTTTCGATCACCTGCGTGCGAGCCAGCACCTTTTTAGGCTCCGCGTATTCACTTATTGAGCCGGCCTGATGCATTATCCGTTCCTGACGATGAACATGGTCCATATCAGTTTTGCGTCCCGTTGTCAGGACGCGTTTGGGCTGCTGAGCGCCAGAAGCTGACGAGCCTATAGGTCAAACACCGACGATTTATTGAGCGCGAGGTGCTTCCGGAAACGCAAGAAGCAGACGTTCAGTGTTACGGTGCGTGAAACCGTCCGTACATGCCGTTCTTCGAGTGTGGCGCGAGACGCAGCCGCCGCGCTGCCGGAGCTATTATATTTCGGCCTCATCTGCGCGCATGAACTGAAGCGCCATGTGGTGAGCCGCAAAGCCGATGGCCCCGACAAACGGGACGAAGACTGCACACGTGATGATTGAGGCATGTGCGGTCAGCAGCAAGAAAAACGCTCCCGAGCCCCACGCGATGCCTACCAACGCGCAAACGAAAGTGCGATCCTCTTCCTTGAGGCGCGAGATTACTACGAACAACACGGTCAGGCCGATACAGATTATTAGCGCTGCGTCCCAGCCCCAGTGGTACCAGACGATCGAACAAACCAGCATGATTTCGGCAAACAGTAAATTCGCATCGGACGATCTGCCCCGGCGCACGTATCGAGCGGCCATTTAATCCCTCGCAGGTTGTGAAGACAGACTTGCACGGATTGTCACCAACACAAGCGGAACTCGTTCCAGCGGTTAGCGTTCGGTTGCGGAGGGGTCAGCAATGCACCGACTGCCGCCGGCCTAGCTGCTTCAGCGTCGCAAGACGGCGCTTCCGGGGTTGCTGGCACTTCGTGCAGACGAGCCGGCCGGCGGGATGGTGCACGAAGGTCGTCGCGGGCCGCTTAAGTACGGCGAGTTCGACGGTGTGCGGCGTCCGGCAACGTGAGCACTCCGGGATCGGAATCCGCCGTTGAGGGCCTGCGCGATGTACGGGCTCGGGTGGACGGGTCGTCGCTTGCCCACATACGTTCGTTCCACGACTGGCACGAGAGATTGTCGGGCTCACAAATCAGCGCTAGTCCCTGCTCGCGCAGTTCCGCCGATCGCTGGGCATAGATTGTCGTCATGGCTTCCGAGCGCCGCAGCTCTTTGGCGTAGGCCTTGCGGTCGCCGCCGGACAGCAGAGGGGTGTGACGATTCGGAGCCATGGAAGCAGTCAGGGTAGCTCGGCCCGGTGGATATTGCGGCAAAGCTGGGGGCTCTGACGCTGTCGAGTTTCAATTTCTGTCGCACCTGTCTCGGGTGTCGCAGCTTCTTCCCTACTTACCCCCAAGTCCGTTGGACCCTCTAGAGGAGGAAGCTGAGACAGGTGAGACAACTGCGACAAGGAGGGGTGAATAAAACAAAACTTCCGCCGGAATTGGACGGTATTGTCCGGGAAGATGGCTTCGAAGCCCTGCCGAATGGCGTCCTAAGGGGGCGTTAACCATTCTTATTAACCTTGCCGTGTGTCAGACACAATTTATGGCTTCTAGCGCGCGGTGACACAAGATATATGGATCTGCGGGCGCTAACCTTAACTTTTATGCCTAACTCGCGATCTCGCCACCCATGGCCTCCGAATAATTTTAATCAAATGCCCCGCTTCGGCAGATCCGCACGGCGCCTCCCCTTCGGGATAGTCGAGGTCTGGCATGATCGTTCGTATACACACGACCTCAACCGGCGCGAGCGTTAACGAATCCCTAATGCGCCGGGCACATGGCTTGGGCTGTTTCGGCAGAGCTATGCATTTGCCCACCAAACAGGCTGGCACGCGGCTTGCGCGAGCCCGAAAAGATTCCATAACGGGTACTATGCGAAACCGCTTAACCACGTTCGGGCATGCTGCCTTGGCCTTGGGCATGATCGTGGTGAAGGAAGCGTTGACGCGAATGAAAGCGATGTCCATCAGCGTCAGCTGACCATGCCGGCTCGCCAAGGCGGATTCGGAGCTACGGAAATCAGCGAGATAGGCTATGGGGTGAGTCCGCTTTGAGCAGGCTCTCCGGCAAACGTGATGTGCCCTAGCGTAAGCTCTCGATTTCTCGAGAATGTCCAATTCTGAACAAAAAAAAGAAAGCGCAAAAATCTCGAAATCCGGAAGCACGAGACCCGTTGAGCCACGGTGGCTCGATTTGTCGTCAAGAATTGGTTAACCGTTTCGAAGGAGGGTTTCGCTAACCTCCGGCCGTCCGGGGGGAAGTTGTAATGAACGAGTGGGGCTTCGCGGCCGAAGTAAGCAAGTGGTGGGAACAGGCAGCGGCCGCTAATCCGGTTTGGCGATTCCACAAGGTCCAAGTCGAGAAGGACGTGCCGGGCGGCAGGCGGCGAAGCGACTTAGTGGTCATCGGTGACTCGCCGGCCTTGTGTGGTGAAATTCGCTTACCCGATCACCAAAACCCCTCGCCGCTGGACTTCGACAACCTGCGTGACGCCGTCGACAAGGCGCATTCTCATGGCTGCCGTTGGGCGTTCACGTCCGATGCAAAGTCACTGTTCCTCATAGACACCCTTCAGACCGGCTCTCTCATAACCAAGATTGTCCACAAGGAAGTCTTGGGGGAAGCCTTTAGACGTGAGGACCTCGACGATCCGCACGTTCTTCAGAAGATGTCCAAGGCCTGGATCACGGCGTTTCAAGATATTGCCCCCATCGTCGCCGGCTTAACGAAGCCGGCAGGTATGGCGGCCGATGCTCTCTTTGTCGAAGTGCTTAGGGAGTTGATGTCGGCCCCGGTTGCGGCAATTCGCGACGCCCTTCATGCAAGACGCAATTCTGACATGAGTTTTCAGAACGAACTGATTGAGTGGATGGTTGATGAGCAGGGATGGGTGCATGACCCTTCGAGGTGGGACGAGGAGATCAATCGCGCTGCAAAATTAACGGCGTACGTGTTCGTTACGCGCCTCATGTTCTACGAGGCGCTGCGGCGCTCCAAGCCGCAGCTTGGATCTCTGTCGCTGCCGCCAGAGCCGAACAACAGCAGCAAGCTCGCAGCTCGGATGTTGACATTCCAGCTCGATGAGGCGCGTCGGCTGTCGGGCGACTATGACACGCTGTTCTCGTGGGATCGAGTCTCAGAGTATGCTCTGATAACAGACGCTTGCGTGCCGTTCTGGCGACGCATGATTCAACACATCGAGCATTTTGATCTCAGCACAATCGACCATGACATTCTTGGCCGGCTATTCGAAAGGCTCATCGAGCCGCACGAGCGTTATGAATGGGGACAACACTATACTTCATCCGACGTCGTCGATTTGATGCTGTCTTTTGCGCTGAAGGACGGTGTAGGAAACGTCCTCGACCCTGCCATCGGCGGTGGGACATTTCTGGTCCGCGCTTATGTCAGGAAAAAAGCGCTTCTGCCTGAGCAAACCCATCAGCAGCGGCTTGAACAGCTTTTTGGGACTGATGTATCCCGCTTTGCAGCGACGATTGCCACCGTCAATCTCGCAATCCGACAACTGGAATTTGAGAACAACTATCCACGCGTAGCGACCAAGAGCTTTTTTCGCACCGAACTCGGCGACGAGCTGATGCAGCTACCGCTTCAATCGGCGACTTCGGGCGTCCCCATCAAGAGTCCGGTCACTCTGCCAACCATGCGAGCGGTCGTCGGGAACCCGCCTTACGTACGCATTCATAAGTTAGGTCGAGACCGTCAAGCAGAGGCCGCCAGTATCCTCGGAAGAGGGGGGCTCGTGCGATCTCCCTCGAAGATGCCAAAGTCCGCTAATTATCATGTGTACTTTTGGCTTCACGGCGCGAAATTTCTTGAACCCGGCGGATATCTCGCTCTGCTCACGTCCGGCGAATGGTTGGATAGTGACTACGGGGTCGTTCTACAGGAATGGCTTCTGAACAATTTCAAGATCGAAGCCTTCATCGAAAGCGGAGCCGAGGCCTGGTTCTCCGAGGCGCGCGTCGGCACTGTCGTTACGATTGCAAAGCAATGCTCTGACGAAGCCGAGCGCGACAGCAATTTTGTGCGATTCATAACACTGCGGCGAACACTGCGATCGTTGATCGGGCTGCACGAATCTCTACGAGCGCACATAGATGCTGTCGACACGCTTCGGAACACGATCTTGGATCTGTCTGGTGACGGCGAATCTGACGAAATGGATTGGAGCGTAGTATCCCAGGCGGCGCTACGTTCCCTGGGTAGTAAAGTTGCGGCCAACGCGGAATGATCGGTCATGCATGACGATAAGCGGTCGACGAGCCTACTGTCTCCTGCCCATCCGCCCTACATCGGTGCGGCCTGGCGAGCCCGCTTCCTGCGGGCGCCTAAAGTCGGGTTGGAGCTAGCTGCGAGACCTGACTTTGTCCCGTTAGCTCAGCTAGCGACGATTAAGCTGGGCTTGAAAACAGGAGCCGACGGCTTTTTCTTCCTTGAAAGAATCGAGGACGCGTCCGAGGGCAAGCAATTGATATCTCGACGAGGGCTAGTGACGGTCGAGGGAATGGATGGATGGCGCGGAGAGGTATCAACCTCTGATTTGAAGCCGGCTGTCCTCAATCCCCATCAACTGTTCGTTGGGAGCGATAGGTCGTTCAGAATTCCGGAGGTCCCAAAACATTATTATATCTACCCGCGCGCTGGAAAGCTCCGCCATGGATTGGGCGAGTATGTGAAGCTAGGTGAACTTAAGGGAATTCACACAGGCGAACTGGTGAAGAGTAACGCGAGCGATGTCGGCTGGTATAGGCAGGTACGGGCGTTGGTCGCTGGTGAATGGGTATTGCCTTATAATTCGGCCTATGACTACGGCGCGTGGCACAATCCAAGCGGTGCAATTCTCAACGGTAGATTTGTTGGCGTAGAGCCGCATGATCAGCAGTCTAGCGAATTGTTGGGGGCTGTCTTGAACAGCACGTTCGCTGCTATTGGAAGATTGCTCGAGGGGGTCGCTACCGGCGTCGAAGGCGCGTTTGATGTTGGGCCACCCGCAGCCCGTCGCATCATGGTGCCTGACTTTCGGAGATTTAGCGATGTAGCTTCTAAGAAGATTCTGAAGGCGTTTGAATCTATTCGCAAAGGCGGGAAGTTGGTTCCCGCACCATCATCAGATGGCGTGGTGGGCCAGCTTCGGCGCGATCTGGACACGACCTTACTTGTCGGTCTGGGCTTGTCTGCGGGGCAGTCCGCTGCGCTATTGGAGCGGCTTTACACGAGTTATGGGCGATGGCGCGCTAGTATCGAAAATGTAGAAACGCAGATGCGCGCAAACCGTCGCCAAATGCATGCTACCGGTCAGACTCGCGATCAAAAGCCTGTTGAAGTTGCGGGCAAGCGCGTTTGGGAGGAAATCGAGCACGAAATTCGCCTGTATCCAAAGGACTTGTTGTCTAATGCAGAAGTAATGGAGGTGGTGAACGTACCTTCATCAGTAGGCTTGCCGGATACTGAACCTCTTTTCGATGGTGGTGTCATCCACCTCAAGAACAAGGTAGTCGATTTAGGAGCGTATGACCGTGTTCGTTATGTAGAGATGCTACGGGTGCTGGGAATTGTTGGGAGCATCGAGGTGCCTACCTCTACGGCCAGGGCACGGGCCATCTGTGACTTATTTGAAAAGGATCAGAAACGCTTCAGTGAACTGGCGTTAGCTCAGGCGGCAAAGTACATTTCGGGCGGAGATGCTGTCTCAGAGGTCGTTGAGGTTGCGCGGAAGCACTGGTATTCGGCTAGCCGCAAAAGCGCGCTGACCAAAAAAGTGAAAGAAAAAAGTCTTTCCAAGAAGCACAACTAACCGGCGCTTGCGATCAACGGCTGCTTGACGCCCAGCTTGAAAAGAAATGCCCAGTGCGCAGGGCGAACTGGGCGCCGCACGTCGATCCCATCGGCGAGCGCCAGATGGTACGCTCACATTGGCGCGGTGATTAGGCGATCATGGCGCGAACATATTCCATGGCGAAGGCGTCACTGTCGCTGCCCTGCCAATCGATCTCCATAGCGATCTGTTGAATGCGCCGCTCGCGCACCGCTTTATCTATCTCCCCACACCGTCAGCGTAGAACAGGCCGGAGCGGAGTCAAGCGAGAGCCAGCCCCAACTAAGGAAGCAGGGCCGGCCCCGGTCTTACGTCAGCGGCCCCAGTGAAGACGAGACGTTCGCCGCGCCCGGTACATAGCTTCGATGTCAGCGGCGATACGCTGGACGATCGAGCGCACGGCGGGGTCCGCATCTTCGATCATGCGGTTCAAGTGCCATTCGATCGCCGCGTCTTGGTCCTCCGGCAGCCGGTCGCCGTATCGGTGTTCTAGAAGCCCGACATGTTTCAGGACTGCGAGACGATCAATCGGCCGCCTATGTGCTTTATCGCTCATGCAGAACTCTCAAATCCGCGATGCGCTGCACCTCGGATCGAAAAACGAACCCGGCATATTCTGAGGCAATTTGCTTCGCTAGCGCGACTTGCTTGGGTCTGAGCGAGGTTGAGGCGAGAGCTCGATCAAGCTCCTCCTGAGACACACGCGGCTGATAGCATGGCCCGTCTTCCCCGACGCGGCCGAACATCAGTTGCGAGAACCAACACTTGCGATAAACCTCCTCGCGTTCGTCGCACACAACACGGTAGGGGTCGATCAGGATGACTGACATCACCGCCTCACTTCTCGTTTTCGGCGATGAATTTTTCGAGCGCCGCCGGGGTGACGGCAACGCGGCGCCCGATGCGAAGCACCTTCAGCTTGCGGCGCTGAATCAGACGACGGACAGTAAGAGGCGCGACACCTAGATAGTCGGCGACGCCTTCAACGGTGAGGCAGTTCTGGGGAAGTGGTTTGGGCATATAGGTCTCCCGTGGAGACCCTCGACAGCCAATGGTGAGCCTGTCGATTGCGCGAGGGATGCGCAGTGCCTATGCCGTCGCAGCGATGCCGCGTTGCCCGTTTAGGACCGGGCTGATGACCCTGCCCTACTCCCGGTCCTAAAGGCGGTCAATTCGGTTTAGAAAAGATTACCTGAGACCGCTCAGGATACGGTGGGGAATGAGACGGGGAAACGAAATTCCGAAATTGCGATTTGTGCTATAACAGTAGAGGTTTCTGCAATTCGACATGGACATGTAGTCCTCGCAAAGTCTGACGGACGCTAGATATGGTGTCGGCCGCACGCCGAATCACAATGATATATCAAAGACTTGCTAAAGTGTTCTTAATTTGTTCCACCGCCTCCACAGGGTCGGGGGGGGGGGGGGGGGGGGGGGGGGGGGGGGCCCCCCCCCCCGGCGCGGGGGCTAGACCCCCGAAGAACCCCCCCCCCAACACCGCCGCCCCCACCCCCCCCCCCAAAAAAAAATTATTAAAAAAATTATTTTTATTTTTTTTTTTATTTTTCACCACCCCCACCAGTGGGGGGCCGGGGCCCCGGCCGGCCTTCGCGGGCACGACACCAATTTCGGCGCAGTACACTTCCCCTCAATTCACCGCCGACATCAGCCTGTCCCCACACGCGCTCGCATAAAACTTGCCGCCGCATTGGCGCTTGATGGCGGCGCAGCGCGTGGCCGGGGATGCGTTTTGCGGGAGAGTGACGCCGCAATTCAGACCGTCGGCGCTGCGGCCCGTCTCGCCGGCGGCGAAGGCTGCGCCGGAGGCGGTGATGCAGACGACGAGGAAGGCGACCGCGGCGATTTCGATCAGCAGTCTCATCAGAGGCTTCATGGGACGTCTTCTCCACACTGATGGCTGAATCTGCCGCCATTCTAGCACCAAATCCACGTTTCCCCGTAGGCGTCCGGGTTCCCAAATCGGCCCGTTCCTTGCATAATTTTACGCCAGCGCAGTGCACGGCCGCGCCAGCGATGGTTCCGGTACGGTGCCAAGATGCGTAGGGTGAGTAGTAGTCTTTGGACCAGGAAGTGACGGCTTTGCAAGATTCATCGTTCCAGCCCAATTTTCCCGCACCCGCACCCGGCCAGCCCATCGACGAACTCGCACTGGCTGAGATCAAGGGCGCGATCCTGGCGAAGCTGCGCCTCGCCGTCGGCAAGGACGCGGGCATGGCGACCAAGCACGACTGGTACCAGGCCGCGGCGCTGGCGCTGCGCGACCGTATCGTGCATCGCTGGCTCAGCGCGGAGAAACGCAGCTACGATGCCGGGCGCAAGCGCGTCTATTATCTCTCGCTCGAATTTTTGATCGGCCGTCTCTTCACCGACGCGCTCAACAATATGGGGCTTCTCAAGATCTTCGAGGTCGCGCTCGGCGATCTCGGCGTATCGCTGCCGGAACTGCGCAAATGCGAGCCGGACGCCGCGCTCGGCAATGGCGGCCTTGGCCGCCTCGCCGCCTGCTTCATGGAAAGCATGGCGACGCTGTCGATCCCCGCGATCGGATACGGCATCCGTTATGATTACGGCCTGTTCCGCCAGATCATCAATCAGGGCTGGCAGCAGGAATATCCGGACGAATGGCTCGGCTTCGGCAACCCCTGGGAATTGCAGCGGCCGGAAGTGATCTATGACATCAATTTCGGCGGCGGCATCGAGCATGTCGACGACAAGGGCCGCGACCGCGCGATCTGGCATCCGTCCGAAACCGTGCAGGCGATCGCCTATGATACGCCGATCGTCGGCTGGCGCGGTCAGCACGTCAACGCGCTGCGACTGTGGTCGGCGCGCTCGCCCGATCCGTTGAAGCTCGACGCCTTCAACAAGGGCGACTATGTCAGCGCCACCGCCGAGCAATCGCGCGCGGAAGCGATCTGCAAATTCCTCTATCCGAACGACGAGAGTCCGGCGGGACGCGAGTTGCGGCTGCGCCAGGAATATTTCTTCGTCTCGGCTTCGCTGCAGGATCTGATCAAGCGGCATCTTGCGTCGGACGGCCAACTCCGCGGCCTGTCGAGCAAGGTCGCGGTGCAGCTCAACGACACCCATCCGAGCCTCGCCGTCACCGAGCTGATGCGCATCCTCGTCGACCTGCACAATTTCCGCTGGGACGAAGCCTGGAAGATCACGGTCGCTACGCTATCCTACACCAACCACACGCTGCTGCCCGAGGCGCTCGAGACCTGGCCGGTCGAGCTGTTCGAGCGGCTGCTGCCGCGGCATCTCGAGATCATCTACCGCATCAACGTGCAGCATCTCGCGCTCGCCGAAGCGCGCGCGCCCGGCGACATCGACTTCCGTGCCTCGGTCTCGCTGATTGACGAGAGGAGCGGGCGGCGCGTGCGCATGGGCCAGCTCGCCTTCGTCGGCTCGCACCGCATCAACGGCGTCTCGGCGATGCATTCGGACCTGATGCGCGAGACCGTGTTCCACGACCTCAACCATCTTTATCCCGGCCGCATCACCAACAAAACCAACGGCATCACCTTCCGCCGCTGGCTGATGCTGGCGAACCCGAAGCTGACAGATTTGTTGCGCGAGACCTGCGGCGACGCCGTGCTCGACGATCCTACCCAGCTCAGCCTGATCGAAGCCCGCGCCAGCGACGTCGAATTCCAGCGCAAATTCCGCGCGGTCAAGCTTCACAACAAGACCGCGCTCGCCCGCCTGATCGGCGAGCGGCTCGGCATCAAGGTTGATCCGACCGCGCTGTTCGACGTGCAGATCAAGCGCATCCACGAATACAAGCGCCAGCTTCTCAATGTGATCGAGACAGTCGCACTGTACCAGGCGATCAAGGACGACCCCAACGGCAACTGGGTGCCGCGGGTGAAGATCTTTGCGGGCAAGGCCGCGGCGAGCTATCGCTACGCCAAGCTGATCATCAAGCTGATCAACGACGTTGCGGAAGTCGTCAACAACGATCCTGCGATCGACGGCAAGCTCAAGGTCGTCTTCCTGCCGGACTACAATGTCAGCCTCGCCGAGGTGATCATTCCGGCGGCCGACCTGTCCGAGCAGATCTCGACTGCCGGCATGGAAGCCTCCGGCACCGGCAACATGAAGCTGTCGCTGAACGGTGCTCTCACCATCGGCACGCTCGACGGCGCCAACATCGAGATCCGCGACCATGTCGGCGCGGAGAACATCGCGATCTTCGGCATGGAAGCTGGCGACGTGATGATGCGGCGCAAGCAGGGGCTGGACGCCTCCGACGTGATCCGCAATTCGCCAAAGCTCCAGCGCGCCATCAATGCGATCGGCGCCGGCGAGTTCTCGCCCGGCGATCCCGGCCGCTTCGAATCCATCGCGCACGCGCTACGCTACCTTGACCATTATATGGTCAGCGCCGATTTCGATTCTTATTACGAGGCGCAGCGCAGCGTCGATGCGCGCTGGCAAGTGGCGCCGGCCTGGACGCGCGCCTCCATCCTCAACGTCGCGCGCATGGCGTGGTTCTCCTCCGATCGCACCATCCGCGAATATGCCGAGGAAATCTGGAATGTACCGGTCAATCCGATCACGCCGCCATTCCAGGACGCGGAGGACCAGCGCGGCGCGGCCGGCTGATTTTCCGCAGCGTGAAATCGGCTACTCCAGAGGTAATTGCACAGGCCAGCGACGGACGTGATATGACGTCCGTCATTGAGCGCCGGACATGACAATGCACGCCAAGCTTCCGCACCCTTTCGACGACGCCACCCGCATCACCGCGGGCGATAGCAGCTGGCAAGGGCACACCAGTGACGATTACTGGGCCTTCGTCGGCCCGTTCGGCGGCGTCACCGCGGCGACCATTTTGCGCGCGCTGATCGACCATCCGGAACGCGCCGGTGATCCGCTGGCGCTTACCGTCAATTACTGCGCGCCGATCGCGAAGGGGCCGTTTGATCTCGACCTGCGGCTAGTGAAGGCCAACCGCTCCAGCCAGCACTGGAGCGTCGAACTGTCGCAAGGCGGCGGCGAGGTCGCAACGCTCGCCACTGCCGTATTCGCCGAACGCCGGCCGTCCTGGGAGCACAGGGTGGCGCAATATCCTGACACTAAGCCGTTCGAAGAGACGCTGCCGTTCCCGAAGATCGCGGCGTCCTGGGCCAACCAGTATGAATTCCGGTTTGTCGAGGGCGAGATGAGGATCGGGCCGCCGCAGGCCGAGCTCGCCAGCACCTATTCAAAAATATGGATCGGCGACCGCACGCCACGCAAGCTCGACATGCCGTCGCTGATGTCGATGTCGGACGCCTTCTTCGGCCGCATCTTCCACGCGCGGCGCGAGCTGGTGCCGTTCGGCACGGTGTCGCTGACGACGTATTTTCACACTGACAGTGAAGAGCTCGCGGCCGAGGACATCACCCGTGTGCTCGCGACGGCCGACGCGAAGATTATGCACAAGAGCTACGCCGACCAGAACGCCGAGCTGTGGTCCCCGAACGGGCGACTGCTCGCGACGACAACGCAGATTGCGTATTTCAAGGCGTAGGCGCTTCCCGTCTCTCCTTGCGGGAGAGGGTGGCTCGTCGCGAAGCGACGAGACGGGTGAGAGGTTCTCTCCGCGAGCGCTTCCTTGCGGTTGAACGCGCGGAGAGAACCCCTCATCCGGCGCTTCGCGCCACCTTCTCCCGCAAGAGGGAAGGAAAGACAAAAGGGCGGCCTCGCGGCCGCCCTTTTGCGTTTCAAGCGGTGCGAGCTTACTCCGCCGCGAGCTTCACGTCCGGCGCAGCGGCGCGGACCTCGGCGTCGACCTGCGCTTCGAACTTGGCAAAGTTCTTCTGGAACATGCCGACCAGCGCACGGGCGGTCTTGTCGAACTCGTCCTTGTCCTTCCAGGTGTTGACCGGGTTGAGGATCTCGCTCGGCACGCCCGGCAGCGCGGTCGGGACCGCGAAGCCGAAATATTTGTCGGTGCGGAATTCGACGTTGCGAAGCGAGCCGTCGAGCGCGGCGGTGAGCAGCGCGCGCGTCACCTTGATCGGCATACGCGAGCCGGTGCCGTACTTGCCGCCGGTCCAGCCGGTGTTGACCAGCCAGCAGTCGACATTGTGCTGGGCGATCAGGTCGCGCAGCATGTTGCCGTAGACGCTGGGGTCGAGCGGCAGGAAGGGCGAACCGAAGCAGGTCGAGAATTCCGGCTGGGGCTCGTTGCCGAGACCGCGCTCGGTGCCGGCGACCTTGGCGGTGTAGCCCGACAGGAAGTGATACATCGCCTGCGCCGGCGACAGCTTGGCAATCGGCGGCAGCACGCCGAAGGCATCGGCGGCGAGCATCACCACGTTCTTCGGCTGCGGCGCGCGGCCGGTGCGCGAGGCGTTCGGGATGAATTCGAGCGGATAGGCCGAACGCGTGTTCTCGGTCTTGGAGCCGTCGTCGAAATCGACCACGCGAGTGTCTTCGTCGAGCACGCAGTTCTCGAGCACCGCGCCGAAGCGCGTCGAGGCCGCGTAGATCTCGGGCTCGGCTTCCTGCGACAGCTTGATGCACTTGGCATAGCAGCCGCCTTCGAAATTGAAGACACCGTTCGGGCCCCAGCCGTGCTCGTCGTCGCCGATCAGCGTGCGGTTGGGATCGGCGGACAGCGTGGTCTTGCCGGTGCCGGACAGGCCGAAGAAGATCGCGGCATCGCCCTTGGCGCCGACATTGGCCGAGCAATGCATCGGCATCACGCCACGCTCGGGCAGATAGTAGTTCAGCGTGGTGAAGACCGACTTCTTCATCTCGCCGGCATAATAAGACCCGCCGATCAGCACGATCTTGCGGGCGAAATCAATCGCGACGACGTTTTCCGACTTGCAGCCATGGCGCTTCGGATCGGCGCGGAAGCTCGGCATGTCGATGATGGTGAGCTCCGGCGTGAAGCTCGACAACTCGACCGCCTCGGGGCGGATCAGCAGCGTGCGGATGAACAGCGAATGCCAGGCGAGCTCGGTGAAGACGCGAGTCTTGATGCGGTAGGCCGGATCGGCGCCGCCGTAGAGGTCCTGCGCGAACAGCGACTTGCCTTCGGCGTGCTTGAGGAAGTCCTGGTAGAGCGTCTCGAACTGCTCTGCGGTGATCGACTGGTTGCCGGCCCACCACATCTTCTTGTCGGTGGTGGCGTCACGCACCGTGAACTTGTCCTTGGGGCTGCGGCCGGTGAACTCGCCGGTGTCGGCGCAGAGCGCGCCATCGGCCGACAGCACCGCCTCGCCCGCGGAGAGCGAGTATTGATAGAGTTGCGGCGCACCGAGGTTCCAGTGAACCTGCTTGAGATTCTTTAAACCGAATTTGTCGGCACCGAAGGCACCGTTGCGCACGCCCGTCTCTTGCACGAAAAATCCTCCTAGAACCCGCGACTCTCAGCGCGATCATGCTTTAGCGCCGTCGCGGTCACCGTGAATGATAGGCCATCCGGCCTCGGCTGCGCGACCTAATACTGATGAACGCTGGCGTTGCCAAGCTGATCCCGCAGGATTTGGTTTATTCAAGGACCGCACCAAACGCCGCGCATGTCAGCTCTGAGCAGGCGCATCAAAAAATCACGAATGATCGCGCAACCAAATGCACGTTTCGGCGTTTCCCAAGGTTATTGCGACGCACAAATGCCCAAGGACAGTTTCTCTGAGCAATTTCTAACGCCGTCCTATCGTGCCTCGCCTTCGCCGATGAGCGCGAACGGCCCCACATCGCGGGATAGGCATTGCGCGGTGACGAGGTGTCATCAACATAGGTTAACATCGCGCGGCGCAAAGCTTCGGCACGACCGATTTTTGGATCGTTTTTGAGCAGCTCGAAAGTCGTCGTGGTCAGGCGGGTGGCAGCTTCCGAATCCACCGCCCAATGCGAGACCAGCAGGGCGCGGGCGCCGGCATAGAAGAACGAGCGTGCCAGTCCCGACAGCGCCTCGGCGCCGGGCTTGTCGCCTGCGATGGTGTTGCAGGGCCGACAGTACAACCCAATCCGCATTGAGCTTGAGCTGGGCGACTTCACTCGCGGTAAGCAGACCGTCATCGAGCTCAGTGGGCTGATCGGGAATGGAGAGCGCGAGCGAGGGCTCACCCAGGCCTTTGATATCACCGGCAACGAGACCGTGGGTGGCAAAGTAGATGATGCCGTATTGAGCAAGCGCTGCACGCTTGAGCGTCGTCTCGCTGGCGTCGCGGCCGAGATGGATATCGGCCTCGGCAGCCCCGACATCCCTGGCCACCGCGTTCAACTCGTCGGCGGTATCCGGCAGTTGCGGCAACGCCTGCGCAAGCCGCGCGCGATCGACGCCGGCACCGCGCCAGAAGTCGGTATAGGCGATGGTCGCGATGCTGCGCGCGGCGGCCTTGCCGTTCGCGGCGCGCCGCTCGGCGGGCGCTTCAAGCGCAGGATTGAACACGGGATCGCCAAAGCCGGTCATCGGCTTCACGCCATGATCCCTCCGCGCGAAGGCGCGCAGCGATTTCAGGCTGACCACCGACGGCAGCACGGAGACGGCCTGACGCCGCAGCAGCCAGGCGGCGCCGCGATAGCCTTCGAGCACACCCAAGTTGTTCAACGCGGCGGAGAGTTCGCGACCGGTGTCGCTCTTCTCCAGGCTCGCGACCATGCCTTGCGCCAAAGGCAGTGCTTCCGAATATTTGCCGGCGCTCATGAGTGCGTTGATCCGCGTGCTCTCCGCGGCGAGACCTTTCTGGGCAAGGCCTTTCTGCGCAAAGCTTGGCGTGACAAGCGATGCGGTAATCGAGAGCGCCAAACCCGCAACCAGCGCCAGTCGATTATATCCTGCCATGAACAGCTCGCCGTCGCCTTCGGGTCGCGGCGATGGGCAGCAGCGTTCAAATTTTGGCGCTCTGGTCCGTCTTTGTGCGCGCTTCGCCAGCGAGGCGGACCAGCATCTTGCGCAGCGCCGTGCCATCAGCCACCCACTCCGGGAAGTCCAGCCGCAGCACGGTCTGGCCCTCCTGCATGTCGATGCCCTCAGGATCGCAACCGGTGCAGCGCCAGTCGCCCTCGGCCGCGTCGAGCAGTTTTGTTGCATAAAGGCCCATGGCGTCGCGGTGGTCGGCATTCATGTGCGCGACCGCTCCCTCCTCCGCCGCCAGCAAATCCTCGGCCCCGGTGAGGTCCGTGAGGAATTGCCCGGGCTTGAGATCGACGATGCGGCCGAAGCCGGCAACCAGATGGGTTCCCGTGGGCCGGATCCGGTAGAAGGAGAAATCCTTGAAGGAAACAAACGCTTCCGCAGAGGGATGGGCAGCGAGATACCGTCGCCGGAGCAGATCCTTGTCGGCATCGGCCTGCTCGGCGTGACCGGACAGCATGATCCGGGCGCCCTCCAGGGGATCGCCCGCCGCCCGCTCGTCCAGCATCAGGGAGACCCGGCTATCGGCCAGGATGTTCCTGGTGTGCACGGCCAATCCCGAGATCAGCAGGATGGGCGAGCCGTCCGGATGGCTGGCCAGATTGACCAGGGAACAATAGGGATCGCCGCTGCCGGCCATCAACGTTGCCAGGGCCCCCTGCCGCGACCGCCGCAGCAGCGATTTGGCGAGCTTTCCGGGGTCGAAATCGGAGGTCGGTTGCATCGGCTTTCTCGGCTCAGGTGGTTGCATGGAGTGCCATTTTTCGGGTAAACCGGGGCCTGGTTATGGGTCGAGATACGGCGAACCTGCCGTGTTTCGTGGAACTTGGTCACACTTCAGCCTAGCTTGCATTGCTCGGTAACAAGGTTCGACTGCCAAATCGGCACCCATCTATGCGGCGCACCACTGGATTGCTCGCCGTTTTAAGCCACGATTCAAACGGAAAGCAGAAAGCAGAGGCTCATGCCCACAATCGCTTTGGTCGACGACGACCGCAACATTCTCACATCCGTCTCGATCGCGTTGGAAGCCGAAGGCTACCGCATCATGACCTACACCGACGGCGCCTCCGCGCTTGACGGTTTCCGCACCACCCAACCCGATCTTGCCATCCTCGACATCAAGATGCCGCGCATGGACGGGATGGAGACGCTGCGCCGTCTCAGGCAGAAATCCGACCTGCCGGTGATCTTCCTGACTTCCAAGGACGAAGAGATCGACGAACTGTTCGGCCTCAAGATGGGCGCCGACGACTTCATCCGGAAGCCGTTCTCGCAGCGCCTGCTGGTCGAGCGCGTCAAGGCCGTGCTGCGCCGGTCGGCGCCGAAGGACCCGACCGTCACGCCGAAGGAGAACGACGCCAAGGCGCTCGACCGCGGCCTGCTGCGCATGGATCCGGAACGGCATACCTGCACCTGGAAGAACGAGCCGGTGACGCTGACCGTTACCGAATTTCTGATCCTGCAGGCGCTCGCGACCCGGCCCGGCGTGGTGAAGAGCCGCAACGCGCTGATGGACGCCGCCTATGACGATCAGGTCTATGTCGACGACCGCACCATCGACAGCCACATCAAGCGACTGCGCAAGAAGTTCAAGGTGGTCGACAACGAATTCGAGATGATCGAGACGCTCTATGGCGTCGGCTACCGCTTCAAGGAAGCCTGAGGCGCACGCGCCTTCACCAAAGACTGAGAGCATCGCCGGTTCTGATTCCATCACGACCGGGATGGCTCTAGGATGCGAGGACCTTCGCACGAGTTGTCCTAACGCGGGCGTGAGCATTGCTTGACCGAACGCAGCCTGACGAGAACCAGAACGCCGAGGACGTCACCGCCCACGGCGATCCGGATCAATTGGCCGATGACAAGCCGGCCGTGCACGGCTGGCGGCCGCTGAACTGGCTGACGCGCGCCGGGCAGTTCTTCTTCGCGCTGTCCTTCTCGAGCCTGACTCGCCGCATCGTCTCGCTCAACCTCGCCGGCCTTGTGGCGCTGGTGGCGAGCATCCTTTATCTGTCGCAGTTCCGCGCCGGCCTGATCGACGCGCGCGCGCAGAGCCTGCTGGTGCAGGCGGAGATCATCGCCGGCGCGATCGCGGCCTCCGCGACGGTGCAGACCAACGCCATCACCATCGATCCCGACCGGCTGCTCGACCTCAAGCCGGGCGAGACCTATGGCGGGTCGGACGAGTATTCGCCGCTGGATTTTCCGATCAATCCGGAGCGCGTGGCGCCGGTGCTGCGCACGCTGATCTCGCCGACCAAGACGCGCGCCCGCATCTACGACCCGAACGGCAGCCTGCTGGTCGACAGCCGCAGCCTCGAGACCGTGGTGCGCTTCCCCCTGCCGTCGGTCTCCGCCGAGAACCCGGGCATCGTCGAACGCGGCATGGTCGCGGTCCGCACCTGGCTGAACCGCGGCGACCTGCCGCTCTATCGCGAGCTCGGGCCCGAGAACGGCAACGGCTATGCGGAGGTGGGCGACGCGCTCCATGGCCAGAAGCGCTCGATGGTGCGGGTCAATTCGCGCGGCGAGGTGATCGTCTCGGTCGCGGTCCCCGTACTGCGCTCGCGCGCCATCCACGGGGCGCTGATGCTGTCGACGCAAGGCGACGACATCGACCAGATGGTCACTGCCGAGCGCCTCGCTATCCTCAAAGTGGGCGGCGTCGCCGCCGCGGTCATGATCATGCTGTCGCTGCTGCTTGCGAGCACGATCGCGGGGCCCGTGCGCCGGCTTGCCGACAGCGCCGAACGCATCCGCCGCCGCATCAATACCCGCGTCGAGATTCCCGACTTCACCCGCCGTCGCGACGAGATCGGCCATCTCTCCGGTGCGCTGCGCGACATGACCAGCGCGCTCTACAGCCGCATCGAGGCGATCGAGATGTTCGCTGCCGACGTCGCGCATGAATTGAAGAACCCGCTGACCTCTTTGCGCTCTGCGGTCGAGACGCTGCCGCTGGCGCGCAACGACAACAGCCGCGCACGCCTGCTCGAAGTGATCGAGCATGACGTCAAGCGGCTCGACCGGTTGATCTCGGACATCTCCGACGCCAGCCGCCTCGATGCCGAACTGCAGCGCCAGGATGCGATCCCGGTCGACCTGCGCCGCCTGCTGACGACGCTCGTCTCCGTCGCCAATGAAACCAAGCTCGGCCATGACGTCGCGGTCGAAACGCGCTTCGAAGGCCGCAGCCCGACCGACAGTTTCGCCGTGACCGGCCACGATTCGCGGCTCGGACAGGTGGTCTCCAACCTGCTCGCCAACGCACAATCCTTCTCCGAGCCCGGCAACAAGGTGCGCCTCACCTGCCGCCGCGTGCGCGGAGAGATCGAGATCGTGGTCGACGACGACGGTCCCGGCATTCGCGACGACGCGCTGCAACGCATCTTCGAGCGCTTCTACACTGACCGACCACATCAGGGCTTTGGCCAGAACTCCGGCCTCGGCCTGTCGATCTCCAAGCAGATCATCGACGCCCATGGCGGACGCATCTGGGCGGAGAACCGCCCTGGCCCGGCGGACGAGGACGGAGCGCCTACCGCTGTCGGCGCGCGCTTCGTGGTGAGGCTGCCGGCACTATGAGCGAGGGCGGCCCCAGCATTCACGCCTCCGCCGTCAAGGTGGGAGATCTGGCGGTGCTGATCCGCGGGCCTTCCGGCTCCGGCAAGTCGCGCCTTGCCTTCGATTTGATCATGGCGGGACGCAGCGGCGTGGTCGAAAGGGCCGTTCTGGTCGGTGACGACCGTGTCCATCTGGCGACAGTCGGCCGCGAAATTGAGGTCCGCCCGAGCAGGACACTGGCCGGCTTGATCGAAATCCGGGGGCTGGGAATCCGCCGCTGCGACTTCGTGGAGCATGCGACCGTCGGCCTCGTGGTCGATCTCGACGCAGCGGACGCGGAGCGGCTGCCAGCGGCCGAATCCCTGAAAACAAGCATTTTAGGTGCCGAAATACCGCGAATCCCGGTTGGCCGCGACTATTCGCCACTTCCTTTGGTTGTCGCCGCCTTGACCACTACCAAGAGTTCATCTTCCGTTAACCCTTCAGGCGATTGTTTGAAGGGAAATGGTAACCATATGAACCCCACACTCGCGACCGAATAGACCGGCGCAGCTCCCCTCATCCATCCGTCTAGATTCAGGGAGATACGCAACATCCCCTCTTGCGCGGGGGCTCTGGATGGTCAAAGTGGCGCGTTCGTGCGGTGCACCAAAAGCGCCCGCGAGGAGTTTTCCGATGATTGGTCTAGTACTTGTGACCCACGGGCGCCTTGCCGACGAATTCAAGGCAGCGCTTGAACATGTCATGGGCCCACAAAAGCAAATCGAAGCGATCACGATCGGCGCCGAAGATGATTCCGATCTCTGTCGAAGCGACATCATAGAAGCGGTTAACCGCGTCGATTCCGGCGACGGCGTCGCGATCCTCACCGACATGTTTGGCGGCACGCCGTCGAACCTCGCAATATCCTGCATGAGCCGGCCGAAGGTCGAAGTGCTCGCGGGCATCAACCTTCCCATGCTGGTGAAGCTCGCCAAGGTACGCGAGGAGCGTCCGCTACCCGACGCGATCGCGATGGCGCAGGAAGCGGGCCGCAAATACGTCACCATCGCCAGCCGCGTGCTCGCCGGCAAATGAGCGACGAGGCGCCGCAAGCCGGGACGGGTGTGCCCGCGGGCGCGATCTCCAAAGACCTCCTGATCATCAACAAGCGCGGCCTGCACGCGCGGGCCTCCGCAAAGTTCGTCCAGGCCGTCGAGCGCTTCAACGCGCAGGTCTGGGTGACGCGCGGCGGCGAGACCGTCGGCGGGACCTCGATCATGGGCCTGATGATGCTCGCCGCTGGTCCTGGCACGACCATCACTGTGGCGGCCGCCGGCGACGATGCCGAAGCCGCACTCGCCGCAATCACCGAGCTCGTTGAAAGCAAATTCAACGAGGAAGGGATTTAGGCGGCTTCGCCTCGATCACTTCCCCGGCGGCGCGATGTAGATATTCCAGCTCATCGACGGACCGGCCTTGCCGTGAGTGAAGCGGCGCGTCGTCATCACGATGCGCTCGGCGTTCGG
This sequence comes from Bradyrhizobium sp. LB14.3, assembly GCF_040547985.1. NCBI lineage: Bacteria > Pseudomonadati > Pseudomonadota > Alphaproteobacteria > Hyphomicrobiales > Nitrobacteraceae > Bradyrhizobium > Bradyrhizobium sp. LB14.3. Next base: position 79,602 of record NZ_JBEPQT010000004.1, on the reverse strand, counting down.
CGCAACCTCGAACACCCATTTCTCGAACGCCGGCAAGCGACCGTCGGCCGGATCGAACACGCCGATGAAGCCGTATCTCTTGACGTCATCGGGCGAGATCAACCCGGACCCCCAGGCTTCGAGCGGCGTGAACGCGGCCGGATGATCGGGGCTGTAGAACACCATCGGCTGGATCGATTCCATGGTGCCGGCGACGACCGCCCAGCGCGAGGCGAAGCGCGCGTGCCAGGCCTGCGTCAGCTCACGCGCGAGATCCGAGCGCGCGCCATAGGTCGCCGTGTTGCCGGCATTGGCCGCCATCTCGCGCGCGGCGATCCAGGGCGAGGCAGCGAGCGTCGCGACGCTGAGCACGAGCCAGATCGCGACAATGTTGAACAGCGCAGCACTCTGCACCCGCAACGCCGGGATCGCGACCAGCGCGAGCGGCACCAGGAAGAACAGCGAGATGCCCCAGTCGGTCTTCATGTAGATGCTGAAGGCCAGCGCGCCGAGCGCGGGGCCGAATGCGACGATGATCTGGATGATCCAGACGTTGCGCGCCTGCGAAAGGTTCACACCGGGATTCGCGCCGCGCGCCCAGGCCCGCGTGACGATGCGCAAGGGCGCGCGCATGAGCAGCGAGACCCAATGCGGCACAAGGGCCATCGCCAGCGCGGCCAGCGCCACCGGCAATGCCAGCAACGCGAGATTATGCAGGGCATAGCCGGCCACGAGCTGATGCACCTGGCCGCTGTCCTCGAGGCTGTAGGTGTCGCCGGCATAGGTCAGCGGCACGAAATGCGCATCCGCCAGCCAGACGATGTGCGGGATCATCGCCACCACCATCGTCACGATCGCAACCCATGGCGCCGGCGACGACAGGAACCTCATCCGCTCTGGATGGATCAACGCGGCAAACCCGATGGCGCCGATCATGGTCAGCACCCAGTATTTGGTCATCAGCGCCAGCGCGCCGGCAAGTCCGAGCAAGACTCCGGATTGCCAGCTCCGCTTCTCGAACGCATTGAGATAGGCGAGCACGAGAAGCGGCAGAGTGACGAGCTGGAGCAGGTCGGGATTGTACTTGAAACCCTTGAAATTGAAGATCGGGTAGAGCGCGACCATCACCACGACCAGGAACGCGCGCCGCGCATCCACGACGCGCAAAGCGATGAGCCAGCAGATCACCATGCCGACGCTGACGGTCGCCATCGCCAGCGCATAGGTCGCCCAGTCCGTCGGCGGGAATGCCATGAACCAGACGCCGGCGACCCAGCCCGACAGCGGCGGGTGCTTGCCATAGCCCCACAGGAATTTCTGCCCCCAGCCCCAGGCTTCTGCGACGTCCATATGAACGTCCTGCGCAGCCTTCAGGTTGATCAGGATGAAGGTCCAGAGCACCGCATGCAGGATGGCGAGCTGGATCACCAGCCAGAGGCGCGCCTCCGGCCGGGTCGCGCTGGCAACCAGCCAGGCCCGAAAGCGGGCATAGCTCACCCGGGACTTCGCGCGCGCTCGGGCAGACGGGATCGAGGTCGTGGACATGGGCCGTTGCGTAGCGCGTTTTGGCACCTGGTGGAATCAGCTTGGCGTGAACAAAGGCCCTGAAATTACAGCAATATGGTTGCCGCACGGGGATGTGAGTGGTATCCCGCGCCCATGACGACCGTCCCCATTTCCAACATTCGCAATTTCTCCATCGTCGCCCATATCGACCATGGCAAATCGACGCTGGCCGACCGTCTGATCCAGATCACCGGCGGCCTCACCGACCGCGAAATGGCCGGGAAGGAGCAGGTGCTCGATTCCATGGACATCGAGCGCGAGCGCGGCATCACTATCAAGGCGCAGACGGTTCGGCTGAAATACCACGCCAGGGACGGCAAGGATTACATCTTCAACCTGATGGACACGCCGGGCCATGTCGACTTCGCCTACGAAGTCTCGCGGTCGCTGGCGGCCTGCGAGGGTTCCCTGCTGGTGGTCGACGCCAGCCAGGGCGTGGAAGCGCAGACGCTTGCCAACGTCTACCACGCGCTCGACGCCGGTCATGAGATCGTGCCGGTCCTGAACAAGGTCGACCTTCCCGCCGCCGAACCCGAGAAGATCAGGCAGCAGATCGAAGACGTGATCGGCATCGACGCCTCGGACGCCGTGATGATCTCGGCCAAGACGGGCCTCGGCGTTCCCGACGTGCTCGAAGCGATCGTCACTCGCCTGCCACCGCCGAAGGGCGATCGCGACGCCACGCTGAAGGCGTTGCTGGTCGACAGCTGGTACGACGTCTATCTCGGCGTGGTCGTGCTGATCCGCGTCGTCGACGGCGTGATGAAGAAGGGCGGCCGCATCCGCATGATGGGCACGGGTGCTGCCTATGACGTCGAACGCGTCGGCTTCTTCACCCCGAAGATGACGCAGGTCGACGAGCTCGGCCCCGGGGAGATCGGCTTCATCACCGCGGCGATCAAGGAGGTTGCCGACACCCGCGTCGGCGACACCATCACCGACGACAGAAAGCCAATCACCGAAATGCTGCCGGGCTTCAAGCCTGCGATTCCGGTGGTGTTCTGCGGCCTGTTTCCGGTGGATGCCGACGACTTCGAAACGCTGCGCGCCGCGATGGGCAAGCTGCGGCTGAACGACGCCAGCTTCTCGTTCGAAATGGAAACCTCGGCCGCACTCGGCTTCGGCTTCCGCTGCGGCTTCCTCGGCCTGTTGCACCTCGAGATCATCCAGGAGCGGCTGTCGCGCGAGTTCGATCTCAATCTGATCGCAACCGCGCCGAGCGTCATCTACAAGATGAAGCTCAACGACGGCACCGAGATCGAGATTCACAATCCCATCGACATGCCTGATGTGGTCAAGATCGCGGAGATCCAGGAGCCCTGGATCGAGGCCACGATCCTCACCCCCGACGAATATCTCGGCAGCGTGCTGAAACTGTGCCAGGACCGTCGCGGCTCGCAGAAGGAGCTGACCTATGTCGGCTCTCGCGCCATGGTGAAATACGATCTGCCGCTTAACGAAGTCGTGTTCGACTTCTACGACCGCCTGAAATCGGTCTCCAAGGGCTACGCCTCGTTCGACTATCATCTCACCGACTATAAGCCGGCCGATCTCGTCAAGATGCAGATCCTGGTCAACAACGAGCCGGTCGACGCGCTCTCGATGCTGGTCCACCGCACCCGCGCGGAGGGGCGCGGCCGCGCCATGGTCGAGAAGATGAAGGAGCTGATCCCGCCGCACATGTTCCAGATTCCGATCCAGGCGGCGATCGGCGGCAAGGTGATCGCGCGCGAAACCGTTCGCGCCCTGCGCAAGGACGTCACAGCAAAGTGCTATGGCGGCGACATCACCCGTAAGCGAAAACTTCTGGAGAAGCAGAAGGAAGGCAAGAAGAAGATGCGGCAGTTCGGCAAGGTCGACATCCCGCAGGAAGCTTTCATTGCCGCGCTGAAGGTGGATAGCTGAGGCGGGGACTCGGACAGCTCCGATCCGGAACGTTTGGGCCGGACAAAAAAAACGCGAAAACAACCCCATGCACAGTAGCCGACCCATTGTTGGCGTTGCGCTTTTCGCCTTTTACGAATCCGGTTTGACTTGTCGGGCAAAACAGGGGCATGGTGTCATCATCGTAGCGGGTGCAGTCGGCAGAGGGTGATGTCCTATCAAACGACCCCCGTCACGTTTGTGCTCATAGCCCGGATACCTCCAGAAGGCGTCGAAGCGTTTCGAGCCTACGAGGATGCCGTCCTGCCGCTGTTGCCTGAGTTCAATGGATCTCTGGAGCGTCGTCTTCGCAATCCGGACGGCACATCGAGATCCACATCGTGAGCTTCACGTCCGAAGCGGACTTTCAAAACTACCGGAATGATCCCCGGCGGACAGGGCACGCCCGGCTGCTGGAAAAATCGTCCGCGAAGCTGGAATTGCTCCCGATTGCGAACGTCTAGCGCCCGACAATATCTGGCTTGCTGTTGCGTCGCGGCAATCGTACTGAGAGCGCTCGTCGGACCCGAGTTCATCGGGTGGCTCGGCCGGGCGCCCATCCCCCGGAAACCCTCAGCGTAGCGATATCGAAGCTTACCTTTAGGCCGACCGGGCGCCGCCCGTCGCCTCGCTGGTCTTATCGGTTTCAGCAAAATGACGTTCTACCAAACGTTCCGCCGCGAGTGGCTGACAAACGTTTCCACGGACCTGCTCTCCGGTGTTCTCGTCGCGCTGGCGCTAATTCCGGAGGCCATCGGTTTTTCGATTGTCGCGGGCGTCGACCCGAAGGTGGGCCTTTACGCCTCATTCTCGATCGCCTGCGTGACTGCCGTCGTCGGCGGCAGGCCGGCGATGATCTCCGCAGCGACGGCATCGACCGCGGTGCTGATGATCACCCTGGTCCGCGATCACGGCCTTCAGTACCTGTTCGCCGCGACGGTGCTGATGGGACTGATTCAGATCGCCGCAGGGGCCGCGCGGCTTGGTCTGCTCATGAAGTTCGTGTCCCGCTCGGTCATGACCGGATTTGTAAACGCCTTGGCCATTCTCATTTTCATGGCTCAGTTGCCGCAATTGACGCACGTCGGCTGGGAAACCTACGCCATGGTCGGCGCGGGCTTGGCCATCATCTATCTGTTCCCTTACGTCACCAAACGAGTGCCGTCCGCCCTGGTCAGCATCATCGTGCTGACCGCGTTTACGCTGTGGTCCGGTATCAAGCTGCGTACCGTCGGCGACATGGGCGAATTGCCGTCCAGCCTCCCATTCTTCGCGATCCCCCAAGTCCCCTTTACTCTGGAGACCCTGAGGATCATCCTGCCGTACTCGCTGGCGATGGCTGCGGTCGGGCTGCTGGAATCGCTTCTGACGGCTTCGATCGTCGACGACATGACCGATACCGGCAGCAATAAGAACCGGGAATGCGTAGGCCAGGGCGTCGCCAACTTCGTCACCGGCTTCCTCGGTGCAATGGGCGGATGCGCCATGATCGGGCAATCGGTCATCAACGTCACCGCCGGCGCGCGCACCCGTCTATCAACGTTCTTCGCCGGCGCCTTCCTGCTGTTCCTGATCGTTGTCCTTGGCGAGTGGGTGAAGCAGATACCGATGGCCGCGCTCGTAGCCGTGATGATCATGGTCTCGATCAGCACGTTCAACTGGTCGTCCCTCGTTAACCTGCGGTCCCATCCCCTAAGTTCGAGCGTCGTGATGTTGGCCACTGTCGTCGTGGTTGTGGCGACCGGCGATCTGTCGATGGGCGTGCTCACGGGCGTCGTGCTCAGCGGCGTGTTCTTCGCCGGCAAGGTGGCACGCCTGCTCGGGATCGAAACGGAACTTTCCGAAGACGGACGCGAGATCACTTACTTCGTGACGGGGCAGGTGTTTTTCGCCTCCTCCAACCGTCTCGTCGATGCCTTCGACTACCTCGATGTGCCGAGCCGGGTCCGAATCGACGTCAGCGACGCACATTTCTGGGACATCACTGCCATCGGAGCACTGGATGACATCGTACTCAAGCTTCGTCGCCACGGCGCCGAAGTCGAAATCATCGGACTCAACCAGGCCAGCGCCACGATGGTCGAACGCTTCGGTACGCACCATAAGCCAGGTGCGCGGCCGAAAGCCGTCCATTGATGGAAGCACGATGTTGCCCGACTGGGTCAAGTCGGACTCACCGCATCAATCGGCGGATAGGTTGAGCCCTGGCAAAACCCGTTACCCTGATGGGCGGAGCAGTAATTCTTGTTAGATCGATCCGATCGTAAGGCTGAAGCTTGATGGGTTTCGCTTTCGCTCTCCCCGTCCTACGCGCTACATCAGTGACGGCTTAAGTTGCCTTCTGGCCCCAGCTAAAGGCCGGGTAGGCCGGGGGGGGCGGCTTGTGCGTCCGTGACGCCTGCTCGAACGCGTTGGCCAGACGCAGCAGCTTGTGCTCGCTCCAGGCACGGCCGGCGAAGGTGACGCCGAGCGGATAGTCCGGCGTGTCTTGTCGTCGGCCCCCGAGACGAAGCCTCCAGGCACCATGACGCTGGGATAACCTGCTTTGGCAGCGATCGGGGCGCCCATAGCGCCGGGGAATAGGACAGCATCAAGCTTGTGCTGGTTCATGTAGGCATCCAAGCCGCGCGTCCTGGCGGTGAGCAGATCCATGGCGCGTGCGGATTTGTATTCGCGCTCGCTGAGATCGCCCCTGGTCGCATTGGCGGCGAGCAACAGGTCCTGGCCGAAACGCAGCGCCTTTTCGGCGTTATCGTCGTTGAAGGCCACGATGTCGGCGATCGTCTTGATGTCGGTCTTGATCGCCCAATCCCTCAGATAGAGATTGACGTCATGCTTCAGCTCGTAGAGGAAGACGATCCGCTGCGCGACCGGATTGCCCTTGTTGGCGCTCAGCGGATTGCGATTGAGCACGGCCATGATCGTGCCTGGTCCGTTCATCCAGCCGGCGGTCGGCATGCTGGCGCGCACAATGACGGCGCCGAGGTCCTCCAGCACCATGATCACGTCGGCCATCAGCCTGGTCCCGTCGGGTGGCAACTTGCCGTAGTAGCAATCGTTCAGCGGGTCGGCGGGGTCGCTCGGCACACCGATGCGCGCACCCTTTAACGCATCCCGCGCGAGATCGGCGGTGTAATCGGCCGGCCTGCGCTGCCGCTCCGTCACCGGATCGAGCGGGTCCTTTGCGGCCAGCACGTTCAGCAGCATCGCCGCGTCTCGCACGGTGCGCGTCATCGGCCCTGCTGTGTCCTGGCTGTGCGAGATCGGCACGATGCCGGCTCGGCTGATCAGTCCGACCGTCGGCTTCACGGTGACGAGGCCATTCCGGCTCGCCGGATGCAGCAGGGAGCCGGAGGTCTCGGTGCCAATAGAGGCTGCACACAGACCTGCCGCCACGGCGACCGCCGAACCCGAGCTCGATCCGCCCGGGTCCACGAGCGGGATACCGCGATCGTCGGCGAGCGCCGGTACGTAGGGATTCCTGACCTGACCGCCCAGCGACGAATAGCCCGAGGGCATGTCGATCGCGAGGATGTTGGCGAACTCCGTCAGGTTTGCCTTGCCCAGGATCACCGCGCCGGCGTCCCTCAGCAGCTTGACAATCGTGGCATCGTCCCTGGCGCGCGCCCCCTCCAGCGCCAGCGAGCCGGCTGTCGTCGGCTGCCTGTCGCCGGTCGCGATGTTGTCTTTCACTAGGATCGGTACGCCAGCCAGCGGCCGCTTGGCCGATGGCACGATGCCATCTAACTTGCGGGCGATCATGAGCGCGTCGGGATTGAGCTCGCGCACGGAGTTGAGCATGGGCCCACCACGGTCGTAGGCATCAATGCGCGCCAGATAGGTTTTAGCCAGCGCCGTAGCGGTGGCCCGTCCACTGGTCAAAGCATTGATGATATCGCTCATGGGTGCGTCATGGAGCTTTGGCTCAGCCTGCTCCTCGACGCTTGTGGAAGCCGCGGCAGGCCGAACATCGCGGCGGGTTGGCTCCTTCATGACGTGCCTCGTGGGCGGCCTCCCAGGATTGTGCTACAGACGGTAGCATCAACTCTGGTTGCGCGACAAGCTGATTGCCAATCTGGGACGCAGGCGTCAGTCATTCTCAAGGGCTTCAGTGGAGCGATCCGTGGAATGCACGATCCGGCTGGCACGTGAAGATGACGCCGCTGCCATCAGCGCGGTCATTTTGCGGGCGCTGCGCGAAACCAACGCGAAGGACTATACGGGCGAGACCATCGAAAGGGTCGAGCGCAGCTTCAGTCCAGAGGTTGTGCTCCAACTGATCGGGAAGCGCACCGTCTTTGTCGCCGCCATTGGCAGCCGCGTCGTTGGAACAGCAAGCCTCGACGGTAGCGTCGTTCGTACGGTGTTCGTGGCTCCCGATGTTCAGGCCCGAGGTATCGGCAGGCTGTTGATGGCCGAAATCGAGCGCACGGCGTGCGCGCGAAACATTCCCTCGCTGACTGTTCCTGCTTCTGTCACCGCCGAAACTTTCTAAGCACGACTCGGCTTCAACGCCGTACGCGATAGCTACCATGGTGACGAACGCACGATCATCATGGAGCGAGTGCTCGATGACCCGTGCTAAGTCCGGTCCACGCCATCAAGATCGGGACGCAAGACACTTCGCGCGATCGCGCGCCCCGAAATGACAACCGCACCACCTTGATCCTCCCTGCCAAATAGACCACCATCGCGTCTTACCGCTCACGGCAGAATGGGCGAGGAAAACGCACATGAACGCAACTCCCGGAGTTGGCCTTGTCGAACGTGCCCGCGCACTTGCGCCGCTCATTTCGGGCGAAGCTGACGCGATCGAGCGGACGCGGCGGCTGACCGCTCCCGTCGTCTCGGCACTGATCGAGAACGGGCTCTACCGCGCACTGCTGCCGCAAAGCCTCGGCGGCGCTGAAGCTGCACCGGAAGCCTTCATGCAGATGCTGGAGGAGATCGCGAAGGCGGATGCCTCCACGGCTTGGTGTCTCGGCCAGTGCACGGTCTGCGCCATGATCGCAGCTTCGCTCGACCGCGATACCGCGCGGGAGATCTTCAACGCGGGCCCCGGCATCCTCGCCTGGGGCGCGATTGCACATGAGGCGCGGGCGGTCGAGGGCGGCTACCGCGTCACGGCGCGCTGGGACTTTGCCTCGGGCTCGCGGCAGGCGAGCTGGCTGGGGGCGCATGTCCGCATCGTCGGTGCTGACGGGACGCCGCGCAAGAATGCCGATGGCTCGCCGGAGGTGCGGACTATCTTGTTTCCGGTGGCAAGCGCGACGCTTTATGACGTTTGGCAGGCGATCGGGCTCACCGGGACCGGCACCGACTCGTACGAGGTGAGCGACCTCTTCATCCCCGAGCGTTTCACGGCGTTTCGTGACGTGCCGTCCGCGCTGCGCGAGACCGGCCCGCTCTACAGGATCGGCACCGGCTCGACCTTCAGCCTCGGCTTTGCCGCGGTCTCGCTCGGCGTGGCGCGCGCCACGCTGGATGCGGCAATCGCGCTGGCACGTGGAAAGCATCCGTCGCTGGCCGCGCACACCATGCGCGACAACCAGGCGGTCCAGGGCCTGATCGGCCGCACCGAGGGCGATTTGCGCGCCGCGCGCGCCTATCTCTATGCAACGGCGAATGCGATGTGGCGCGATCTCAGCGCGAGCGGCGAGTTCAGCACGGCACATCGCAGCGCCGTCAGGCTGGCTGCGACCTGGACCATCCATCAATCGGCGCGCGTGGTCGACACCGCCTATCACATGGCGGGTGCGACCGCGGTATTCCGCAGCAATCCGTTCGAGCGGCGGTTTCGCGACATGCACGCCATCGCCCAGCAGATCCAGGCGCGCGACACGCATTACGAGGACGTCGGCAAGGCGATCCTAGCCGAAAACCGATAGTCTCAGGCGAATGAAGCTGCGGCGCTTTGTCTCGCGCTATGACGGATGACCAATGCTCCATGCGCTCACTGCATTGAGTCATGCAAAAGGATGGCAACGAATCCGTTGAAACACGGAGGACGTGCCAGCCTTGTTGTTAAGCAATTTCTGGGACCTTCCGCAAAAGCAAGATTTGGAAATGCCTGGGAATTTTCGATGTTCAAACTCAAGTCGATTGCCGCCCGCCTGATTCTCGCCATCGCGCTCACCGTTGCGGTGGCCTGCGCCATTCTCTCCGGCTTCTCGATCACCCAGCAGCGGGCGCTGACGCGGCTCGCGCTCGATCAGCAGCTCAAGTTGCAATATGAAAGCGTGATTGCCGCGATCGACTATGAAGGACGCGCCGCGCTGGCAGTCTCCACCGTGATCGCGGCCCTGCCGCCGGTCGGCGATGCCATCGCCAAGGGCGACCGCGACAGTCTCCTCACGCTGCTCGGCGACGCCAACAAGGCGCTGAAGGCGCAGGGCATCCCGCTGATCACCTTCCAGCTGCCGCCGGCGATCTCCTTCGTCCGCGTCCACGCGCCCAAGACTTTCGGCGACGACGTTTCCGCCCGCCGCGCCACCGTGGTCGAGGCGCTCAAGACCGGTCGGCAGATCGTCGGCGTCGAGCCGGGCCGCGAGGCGCTCGGCATCTTCGGCATGACGCCGATCGTGCGCGACGGCAAGAACCTGGCCAATGTCGACGTCGGCGCCGCCTTCGGCAAGGAATTCGTCGACCGCGCCAAAAAGCGTTTCGGCATCGACCTTGCCGTCTACTCCGTCGACGGCAAGAATTTGAACAAGCTGTCCTCCACCTTCGGCGAGAACGCGGTCGCCAAGCCCGACGAATTGAAAGCCGCGATCGACGGCGCGCCGCTGCTGCGCGAAGCCGAGCTCGACGGTCATCCAGTCGCCGTCTACGCCGGGCCGATCAAGAACTACGCCGGCGCGCCGGTCGGCGTCCTTGAAATCATCAAGGACACGACGGAATACGAGGTCGCTTTCGCTGCCGCGGAACGCAATCTGATCCTCGGCACGGTCGCGATCCTCGCTGCCGCCATCGTGCTGGCGTTCCTGCTCGGCCGCGGCCTGTCGCGGCCGCTTGCCGCGATCACCTCGGTCATGAACCGGCTATCAAGCGGCGATACCAGCGTCACCATTCCCGGGAGCGAACGCCGGGACGAGCTTGGCACCATGGCCAAGGCGGTTGACGTGTTCCGCCGCAACATGCTTGAGGCAGAGGCAATGCGCGAGGCGCAGGAGGCCGACAAGGCCCGGGCCGAGATGGAGAAACAGGCGCTGCAGCGCCAGATGGCCGATCGTTTTGAGGCCGACGTCAAGGGCGTGGTGTCGGCCGTCGCAAAGGCGACCGAAGGCATGCAACACGTCGCCGGCGAGATCACCACGAGCGTCAACGGCACCTCGCAGCGTGCTTCCGCCGCGGCGACAGCCTCCGAGGAGGCCTCGACCAGCGTCAATGCGGTCGCTGCGGCGACCGAGGAGCTGGCCTCATCGGTGAACGAGATCGGTCGCCAGGTCACCCATTCCAGTCAGGTCGCGAGCGGCGCGGTGATCAAGGCCACCGAAACGACGGCGATGGTCACGAGCCTCGCCGCCGCAGCCGAGCGCATCGGCGACGTGCTGCGGCTGATCAGCGAGATCGCAAGCCAGACCAATCTGCTGGCGCTCAACGCCACGATCGAGGCGGCGCGTGCGGGCGAAGCCGGCCGCGGCTTCGCGGTGGTCGCCGCCGAAGTAAAGGGGCTCGCCAGCCAGACCGCGAAGGCCACCGACGAGATCGCAAGCCAGGTGACCGCGATCCAGGCCGCGACCGGCAATTGCGTCACGGCGATTTCAGGGATCAGCGACACCATCCGCGAGATCAGCGGCATTACCACCACCATCGCCGCTGCAGTCGAAGAGCAGGGCTCGGCGACGCGGGAGATCGCCCGCAGCGTGCAGCAGGCGTCCGCCGGCACCACCGACGTCTCGGCCAATGTCGCCGGCGCAAGCCAGTCCGCCGACCAGTCGCGCGCACTGGCCAGCAATGTCATGGTCGCTTCGGGTGAACTCGGCCAGCACGCCTCCGCGCTTCGGCAGAGCGTCGACACCTTCCTCGCGGGCCTGCGCGGCGCCGCCTAGCTCACAAAGTGTCGTTCTGCACGTTGCTCGCCACCGTCAAGGCGCCGAACAGCAGGGCCATCGCCAGCATCCAGTCGAGCAGAACGGCTTTCAGCCGCCGCGAGAAGCGGGCATAGGGCGGTCCGGGCGTCAGGGTTGAGGCGTCAGAGGCCATGGCAATGTCGCATCCGCTCGTCCGATCCAGCCATAAGACGCCGGCGGACGGCTCAAGGTTCGACCGTACCAGACTGCAGCATCACGCCACCAGCGCGGCGTCCTCGTCCAATCCGTCGATGCCGCGCTGCGCGGCCAGCAGGCTGACGATCTCGGCGTTCGGCCGGGCCTTGCTGAACAGAAAACCCTGACCTTCGTCGCAGCCTTCGGCCCGGAGGCAGCTCAGCTCGGCTTCGGTCTCGACACCCTCGGCGGTGATGATGACGCCGAGCCCCTTGCCGAGGCTGACGATGGAGCGGATGATCGCCTGGGCCTCGCGGTTGGCGCCGAGATCGCGCACGAAGGATTGGTCGATCTTGATCTTGTCGAAGGGAAAGCTGCGCAAATAGCTGAGGCTGGAATAGCCGGTGCCGAAATCGTCCATCGAGATGCGCACGCCGAGCGCGCGCAGCGCATGCAGCGTCGCCAGCACCTGGGCGCTCTTCTCCAAAAGCAGCGTCTCGGTGATCTCGAGCTCGAGCCGCCGCGGCGGCAGGCCGGAATGCTTCAGCGCGTCCGTCACCACCGAAAGCAGATTGCCGCTGCGGAACTGCAGCGGCGACAGATTGACGGCGACGCGGACGTCGTCCGGCCAAGTCGCGGCGTCCAGGCACGCCCGGCGCAGCATCAAGCCGCCGAGCGGGTTGATCAGCCCGGTTTCTTCCGCCACCGGAATGAACTCGGCCGGCGAGACCATGCCGCGCTCGGCATGCGGCCAGCGCACCAACGCCTCGAAGCCGGTGATGCGGCCGCTCTGGAGGTCGATCAGCGGCTGGTAGTACGGACGCAGCACGTCGCTCTGGATCGCGTCGCGCAGCTCGACCTCGATCTTGCGCCGGCCCTGCGCTTTGGCGTCGAGCGCGGCCTCGAAGAACGCAAACGTGCCGCGCGCATCCAGCTTGGCGCGCGACAGCGCCATGCCGGCGCTCTTGAGCAGCTTTTCGGAATCATCGCCGTCGCCCGGAGCCATCGCGATGCCGATGGAAGCGCCGATCACCACGGAATGGCCGTCGAGCAGATAGGGATCGGCGATGGCTTCAAGCAGGCGCTTCGCCAGCAACACCGCATCCTCGGGCCGCGTCAGGCCGCTCTGCACGATCGCGAACTCGTCCGAGTTCAGCCGGGCCAGCGCGTCTTCCTCGCGCAAGGTCGAGCGCAGCCGCTTGCCGACGCCGCGCAAGAGCTTGTCGCCGACCGCGTGTCCCAGCGCGTCGTTGACCGCCTTGAAATTGTCGAGCCCCAGCATCAGCAGCGCGACCTTGTCGGTGCTGCGGCGGGTGTGCAGCAGTATCTCGTCGACCTGCTGGCGCAGCAAATTGCGGTTGGGCAGGCCGGTCAGGCCGTCATGCTGCGCCATGAAGGCGAGCCGCGCCTCGGCGCGTTTGCGCTCGGTGATGTCCATCAGCGCCAGCAGCACCGCGGGCCGCTCGGCATAGGTCAGTTCGCGCGAGTAGATCGCAAGATCGATCAGCGCGCCGTCGGCCTTGACGTGCTTCCAGGTGCGCCCGGCGTGCTCCTCGCCGGTCGGGTCGGAGGTCCAAGGCGGCTCGCTCTCGAAAGCCTGCAGGGAGCGGATTTTCAGCAGCTCGAACTCGGCGCGGCTGTAGCCGTAATGGGCGACCGCCGCATCGTTGACGCTGAGGATACGCTCATCGTCCAGCGCGCAGACGATCATGGGGACGGGATTGCCGTCGAACAGCAGGCGGAACGAGGCCTCGCGCTGCTTCAACTCGGTGATATCGACGCGCAGGCCGACGACGCCGCCGTCGTCGGTCAGCCGCTCGTCGATCAGGATGACGCGACCGTCCGCCAGCTTCTGCTCGTGGCGCGCGCCGGGCTGATAGAGTTTTTGCAGCCGCTCGGCGATCCAGTCTTCCTCGTGGCCGGCAGCCTCGGGATAGTCGCCGCGGGCGACACCAATGCGCAGCGTGTCTTCGAGACGCGCGCCTTCTTCGAACAGATCGGCGGTCTTGCTGTAGATCTCGGCGTATTGCTTGTTCCAGAGGACGTAGCGGCCCTCGGCATCGAGAAATACGATGCCCTGCGGCAGGATCTCGATGGCCTGGCGCAGACGCTCATGGGATTTGCGCGCTTCCGCGATCGCGGCTTCCGCCTCGGCGCGGCTGCGCAGAACCTCGTCGCGTTCGGACGGAGGACGAGGCGCGCGCGCAAAACGCGGCTTGCGCGGGTGCAGGCCGAGCCTGCCAAGCACGCTCCCCTTCCGCTTTTTTGGTTTTCGAGACCCCGAACTCAACTTCACTCGTCCCAGTCGCACTCAGCGACCGCAAGGTGTGGAGCAAGTGTCTGAAAAAAAGGTAATCTTGGGTAGTTCGACGGTTGGACGCACGGACTGGCGGCCACAAGAAGTCAGCCGTTATTGCCCGTTTGCAAGGCGCGGCAGCGCCGACGGGCGCGCCAAGCGCATCGCATCGTCGCCATTGGAGAACGAGATGGCGCAAAAATTACGCGCTGCCTTGAATTATTTCCGGGATCGCGCGCGATTGCATGCAGAGCGGAGTGAGTATGCGTCCTCCGCACGAATTTTGGCCAATGCATGAGAGGGTTATCGCGCCGTTAAAAACGACCAGCTCCGCGCGGGGAAGTGCGACTTTCGGACGATATTTTGGCCGAAGGACTGTTTCTTAACCCCGACGCGGTGTTGGGCTATAAGGATGCCAGCATGAGTCCCCGCCGCCTCACCCCCCTCCTGCTCGTCATGACGCTCCTGGCCGCCGGCGACGCGCTGGCCCAGGACAAAGGCAGCGTGACCCCGAAACCGCTGCCGCCGCTCACCAATCCCAACGATCCCAGTATCGGCGCCAGGGAGCTGTTCGCGCGAAAGCTGCTGCCGTCGAGGGGACCGGCCCATGTCATCGGCTCCTACGTCAAGGGCTGCATCGGCGGCGCCGAGCAGATGCCGCTCAACGGCGACAATTGGCAGGTGATGCGACTGTCGCGTAACCGCAGCTACGGTCACCCCGCGATGATCGCGCTGATCAAGCGCCTCGCGGCCAGGGTGCACAAGGACGTGGGATGGCCGGGCATTTTGGTCGGCGACATCGGCCAGCCGCGCGGCGGGCCGGCGCTGTCAGGCCATGCCAGTCACCAGATCGGCCTCGACGCCGATATCTGGCTGACGCCGATGCCGGACCGTCGTTTGTCGCGCGAGGAGCGTGAGGAGATGTCGGCGGTGATGATGGTGAGGCAGGACCGGCTCGACATCGATCCAAAAGTGTTCACGCCAGGCCATGTGCTGGTGCTGCGAGACGCGGCGCGGGAGCCGGCGGTGCAGCGCATTTTCGTCAATGCCGCGATCAAGAAGGCGCTGTGCCGTGAGGCCAAGGGCGACCGTTCCTGGCTGTCGAAGATACGGCCGTGGTGGGGCCACGACTATCACTTCCATATCCGCATGCGCTGCCCGGCGGGCGCGGGCGAATGCGAAGGCCAGTCCTCGCAATCCGAGGACGAGGGCTGCAAGCCCTCCGATCTCGCTTACTGGTTCAGCGACGGCGTGCTGCACCCCAAGCCGCCGCCGGAGCCACCGAAGCCGAAACCGCCGATGACGCTGGCGCAGATGCCGGCGGCCTGCAAAGTGGTGCTGCATGCGAGGGACGCGAAGCCTTAGCCGGCTGTCCTCCTCGCCTTGCGGGATCGGAGCTGGATCGGACCAAACGTCGGCTTTGACCTGTTTCGCCAGCCTGTTATGGTCGCACCAGCGATCGCTTGCCGGACCGTAAGTCCGGCGGGCTTGCCGGAACAGCGCTTCCGCCGGTCGCAGCCTGACTCAACCAACGCCGTCTTGCGCGCGCCGCCTCGCGTGCCCTGAGCGTGCGCATGGAGCGCTTTCGATGTCCCGCCTTTCCGCGCTTTTTTCGGTTTTGCTCGTTCTGACCGCGAGCCTTTCGCCTGCCGCCGCCGAGCACAAGACCATCACCGTGTTCGCCGCCGCCTCGATGAAGAACGCGCTCGACGAGGTCGATGCCGCCTACACCGCAAAAACCGGCGTCAAGTTCAGCGTCAGCTATGCCGCGAGCTCGGTGCTCGCCAAGCAGATCGAGCAGGGCGCGCCGGCCGATGTGTTCGTCTCCGCCGATACCGATTGGATGGACTACGCGACAAGCAAGAAGGCCATCAACGAGCCGACCCGGGTCAATCTGCTCGGCAACAGCATCGTGCTGATCGCGCCGAAGGATTCCAAGATCGACAACGTCACCATCACGCAAGGCTTCGACCTTGCAAAACTCGCCGGCGACGGCAGGATCGCGACCGGTGACGTCAAATCGGTGCCGGTTGGAAAGTATGCCAAGGCGGCGCTGGAGAAGCTCGGGGCGTGGCAGGCCGCCGAGCCGAAATTCGCGATGGCCGAGAGCGTGCGCGCCGCGCTGACGCTGGTGGCCCGCGGCGAGGCTAATCTCGGCATCGTCTATTCCACCGATGCCAAGGTCGAGCCAGGCGTAAAGATCGTCGGCACCTTTCCGGCGGACTCGCACCCCGCGATCATCTATCCGGTTGCTGCGACCACGGTCGCGAAGGGCGAGACCAGTGACTACCTCGCCTTCCTGCGCTCGACCGCTGCCAAGACCATTTTGGAGAAATACGGCTTCAAGTACCTGGTCAGCCCCACGACTTAATATCTCCGACGTGATATCTGCGACTTGATGTCCGAGATTTCTCCCGCCGAATGGACGGCGATCCTGCTCTCGCTCAGGGTCGCGGTCGTCGCAACGCTGGTCGCAACGCCGTTCGGCATTGCGCTGGCGTGGCTGCTGGCGCGGCGTGATTTCTGGGGCAAGTCGGTGCTCGATGCGCTGGTGCATCTGCCGCTGGTGCTGCCGCCAGTTGTCACTGGCTATCTGCTCTTGCTGACGTTTGGACGCCGCGGCCTCGTTGGCGGCTTCCTCGCCGATACGCTCGGCATCGTCTTCGCCTTTCGCTGGACCGGCGCTGCGCTTGCCTGCGGCCTGATGTCGTTCCCACTGCTGGTGCGCCCGATACGGCTGTCGATCGAGGCGATCGACAGCCGGCTCGAGCAGGCCGCCGAAACGCTCGGCGCGGCACCGTGGAAAGTGTTCTTCACGGTAACGCTGCCGCTGGCGCTGCCTGGCGTCCTCGCCGGCATGGTGCTTGGCTTTGCCAAAGCGATCGGCGAGTTCGGTGCCACCATCACCTTCGTCTCCAACATTCCCGGCGAGACCCAGACGATTTCGTCCGCGATCTATTCGCTGATCCAGACGCCTGACGGCGACGCGGCCGCGGGACGGCTGGTGATCGTCTCGATCGTGCTCGCGCTCGGCGCGTTGATCGCCGCCGAGTGGTTCGCCCGCCGCGCCACGCAGCGCCTGCACGGGAATTGACCATGCTGCGCGTCGACATCGAAAAGCAGCTCGGCGAGTTCTCGCTGTCCGCGTCCTTCACCAGCGAGGGCCGCGTCATCGGACTGTTCGGCGCCTCCGGCGCGGGCAAGAGCTCGCTGGTCAACATGATCGCAGGGCTGTTGCGTCCGGATCGCGGCACCATCGTGATCGACGGCGAGACCGTCGACGACACCGCGGCCGGCATTCATGTGCCGACCTATCGCCGCCGCATCGGCTATGTGTTCCAGGACGCGCGGCTGTTTCCGCATCTCAATGTGGCGCAAAACCTCGATTACGGCCGGCGCATGAACGGCCTTGCGTCCGACCCGGCCCAGCACACGCGCGTTATCGACCTGCTCGACATCGGTGCGCTGCTTGATCGCCGCCCCGGAAAACTCTCCGGCGGCGAACGCCAGCGCGTCGCGCTCGGCCGCGCGCTGCTCTCGAAGCCGCGCCTGCTGCTGCTCGACGAGCCGCTCGGCGCGCTCGACGAGGGCCGCAAGCTCGAGATCCTGCCCTATCTGGTGCGGCTGCGCGACGAGGCCAATGTCCCCATGGTCTATGTCAGCCACGACGTCGCCGAGCTGCGCCAGCTCGCCACGCAGATCGTGATGCTGAAGCAGGGGCGGGTGACGTCGTTTGGTGGGGTGAAGGTGCTGACGTAGCGACGAGGCGGATCGCGTTTCGACGAACCGCCTCGCTCTAACTTACAGCCCGCCACTACCAGCCGCGATCGACGTTGCGCACCTCGCCCGTTCGGGCGTCCACATCGACTTCCATCCAGCGGCCGACACTGTCACGGCCTTCGATCTGCCATTCGTCGCCGGCGAACTCGGTGTGCGAAATGGTCATGACACCAATATCGCTCGCGACGTCGAGCGCGGCCTGCATCGAGATCTGATCGCCGGTGTCATAGGCCACCGCCGGGGCCGCCGATCCGAGACCGATCGCGACGACGGCCGGCAAGATGAGATTTCGCATAGGTTGCTCCTGTCAGATACGTTTACGCGGCTAAGAACGAGCGGCGTCGCGGAGCGTTCCGGAGACAGGGATCACGAAGGCGCAAATCTTTGGCGGTTGCGGCGATTTGGTGGCGGCTCCTCATTTTCGTCACACCGGGTTCGCGCTAGCGCGCTCCGGAGTGACAACGAGATGACTAGACCCCCGCCACCGAGGTCCACAGCTCCGCTAGCTTGCGGCGCAGCGCTTGCCTGCGCGTCAGCGGCGCGGGCGCTTCCTCGTCTTCCGGCAGGCGCAGGCCAAC
This sequence comes from Bradyrhizobium sp. LB14.3, assembly GCF_040547985.1. Lineage (NCBI taxonomy): Bacteria > Pseudomonadati > Pseudomonadota > Alphaproteobacteria > Hyphomicrobiales > Nitrobacteraceae > Bradyrhizobium > Bradyrhizobium sp. LB14.3. Next base: position 61,273 of record NZ_JBEPQT010000004.1, on the reverse strand, counting down.
GACGTTGACTCGGCCGCCGGAGATGGAGCGCGCGACGAGCACGATCGGATCCAGCGCGAGCTCGGCGCCCTCTTTCGGCGCGCGGTCGAGATGGACGTCGAAATAATCGGCCAAAGTCAGCTTGCTCTCGTCTTCGCCGGCCTTCACGCCGTAGATCTCCGCGAGCTCGGCGAGCGTGTGCTCGCCGGAGACCATGAAGTCGCCGAGCAGATGCGGGTCCGGCGCCGAGCTCGGCTGCATGTCGACGAAGAAGCGGTCGAGCGATTCGGCCTTTTCCGGCGGCGCCAGCAGATAGATGTAGTCGCCCGGCGCGATCGGCTCGGCTTCAACCGGCGTCAAAATGTTCTCGTTGCGGATCACCAGCGTCGGCTTCGACCAGGACGGGATCAGGCCGCGGCGGAAATACAGGCTCTTGGGCCGCACCGGATAACCGACGAGTTGCTGCTCGAGCTGGCCGGGCAGATCGAGCTCGACGCGGCGCGGGCCGCGTTCGGCGCGCGGCAGCGCGACATGAAGCTTGCGCGCGGCCGGCGCCAGCGTCCAGCCTTGCAGCAGCAGCGAGATGATGACGACAACAAAGGCGACGTCGAAATAGAGATAGGCTTTCGTCAGCCCGACCAGCATCGGGATCGAGGCCAGGAAGATCGCGACCGCACCGCGCAGGCCGGTCCAGGCGATGAAGATCTTCTCGCGCCAGTTGAAGCGGAACGGCGCCAGGCACACGAACACCGCGATCGGCCGAGCGACCAGCATCAGCACGAAGGCGATCCCGACCGCCGGCAGCACGCTGGCCCCAAGCCGGCTCGGCGAGACCAGCAGGCCGAGCAGCACGAACATCACGATCTGCGCCAGCCAGGTCGCAGCATCCAGGAACGCCACCACCGAATTATGCGCACGGGTCGGCCGGTTGCCGATGATGATGCCGGCGAGATAGACCGCGAGAAAACCCGAGGCATGCATGATCTGCGAGCCACCGAAGATGACGAGCGCCGCAGTCGTGACAAACGGCGCATGCAGGCCCTGCGGCAGCGCCACTTGGTTGAGCGCGACGACGACCAGACGTCCGCCGAGGAAGCCGACGACGGCGCCCAGCACCGCCTCCAGCAAGAACTCCATCATCACATGCCCGGCCGTGCCCGTTCCGAGGGAGATATATTCGACCAGCATCAAGGTGAGGAAGATCGCGAAGGGATCGTTGGTGCCGGATTCCACTTCCAGCGTCGCGCCGACACGCGGGCGCAGGCGCAGGCCCTGGGTATGCACCAGCAGGAACACGGCGGCGGCATCAGTCGAGGCCACCACGGCGCCGACCAGCAGCGACTCCGTCCAGTTGAGATCGAGTGCGTATTTGGCGAACGGCGCCGTGATCAGCGCAGTCAGAAGCACGCCGACGGTGGCGAGCACCACGGATGGCGCGAGCACGGTGCGGATGCTGGCAAAGCGCGTCTTCAGGCCGCCGTCGAACAGGATCAGGGCAAGCGCCACCGAGCCGACCAGATAGGTGGTGCGGACGTCGTCGAACTGAAGCTGGCCGGGGCCGGAATCGCCCGCGAGCATGCCGATGGCAAGAAAGACGAGCAGCAAGGGCGCGCCGAAGCGCAGTGCAAGCAGGCTCGACAGGATGCCGGCCAACACCAGGACGGCGCCGAGCAATATGGCGAGACTGACAGAGTCGAGGGAGGCCATCCACCTTCCGGGTACGAATTCGCTGGAATGGCATCCTTATCGTCGGCGGACTCCCGCGCCAACCCATTTTCTCCCGCTCGCGGCAATCTGCCCGTATTTTGCGGCCTTAACGCACTTCACTTAGCGGTGTATCGGTGGCCCGGCCGCTCCCTTTGTGGGATTCTGCGGCGCCCTCGAATCAAATCCTCCCGCCCGCTTCCCGACGAGACCGATGGACATGGACCTCAAAGACTTCATGGAGTTCGTGCAGACCACCGCACGCAGCGTCGGGGCGGAGATTTGCTCACCCTGGTTCTACCTGCAATTCGGCCTGATTCTGGCTGCGGCCGGCATCGCCTATGCCGCGGAAGCCGGGGTTCGCCACCGCGTCGACATGACATCGCTGGCGATGCACTGGCCGCTGCCGCTCCGGCACTTCGCCCGCGTCATGGTGAGCAGCGCCTCGACGGCGGTGTTCACCCTGCTGGTGATCATCTCCCGCGTGGTGATGTATCACGCGACCTGGCCGAGCCGCAGCTATCTGCTGATGGTCGCCGCCAAGCTCGGGCTGGCCTGGCTCGCGATCCGGCTCTTGACCTCGATGCTGCGCAACGCCTTCATCGTCAAGCTGGTGTCGATCACGGCCTGGTTTGTCGCCGCGCTCTCCATCCTCGGCCAGCTCGATGCGACGGTGGATTTGCTGGATTCCTTCGCCATCGTGCTCGGCGGCCTGCGGCTGACGCCGCTGCTGGTGATCAAGGCCGGCGCGCTGCTGCTCATCGCGCTCTGGGCCACCAATATCGCCAGCAATTTCGCCGAGAGCCGGATCAATTCGACGACCGATTTAACCCCGTCGGTGCAGGTGCTGCTGATCAAGATCATCCGCATCGGACTTCTGGCCATCGCAATTGTCATTGCGCTCGGCGCGGTCGGCATCGACCTCTCCGCGCTCGCGGTGTTCTCCGGCGCGGTTGGCGTCGGCATCGGTATCGGCCTGCAGAAGATCGTGGCCAATTTCATCTCGGGGATCATCCTGCTCGCCGACAAATCGGTGAAGCCCGGCGACCTCGTCACCATCGGGGACAACACCGGACGGATCAGCGCGATGAAGACGCGCTATATTTCCGTCGCCGCCGGCGACGGCCGCGAATTCCTGGTGCCGAACGAGGATCTGGTGACGCAGAAAGTGGTCAACTGGACCTATACCGACAAGAACACGCTGGTGAAGATCGCCTTCGGCACCAATTACGACGCCGATCCGCGGCTGGTCTGCAAGCTCGCCGCCGAGACCGCCGCCGCCCATCCCCGCGCGCAGAAGGGCAAGCCGCCGAACAGCATTTTGACCGAATTCGCGGAAGCCGGAATGAAGTTCTCGCTGACCTTCTGGATCGCGGACCCCGACGGCATGGACGGCGTCAAGAGCGACGTGATGCTGGCGTTGTGGGACGCCTTCAAGCGCGAGGGCATCCGGGTTCCCTACCCTGTCCGCGAAATCCGCATCCGCGGCGGCGCCCTGCCGGTGGAAACCACCGTAGAAGTCCCGAATTAGGCCCGCTTACGGGCACAAGACAGGCACGCCTGACTTGCATGAAGGCCCGCAATCATTAAATTGGAGCGTGAAATCAAGCCTTTCCGCCGATATCGAGCCCACCCCAGAAGATAGCGTCCGCATGAGTTACGTCGAAGCTTCCGATACCTCCCTGCGCAAGACCGGACAGATCAAGCTGCACGGACCGAGCGCCTTTGCCGGCATGCGCAAGGCGGGAGCGCTGGTGGCGAAGTGCCTCGACGAGCTCACCGACATCGTCGGGCCCGGCGTGCCGACCGAGCGCATCGACCAGTTCGTCCGCGACTTCGCCTTCAGCAACAATGCCTATCCGGCGACGCTGATGTATCGCGGTTACCGCTACTCGACCTGCACCTCGCTCAACCACGTGGTCTGCCACGGCATGCCCGGCGACCGTCCGTTGAAAGAGGGCGACATCGTCAACATCGATGTCACCTTCATCGTCGACGGCTGGTACGGCGATTCCAGCCGCATGTATGCGGTCGGCCCGATCGCGCGCAAGGCCGAACGGCTGATCGAGGTGACGTATGAGGCCATGATGCGGGGCATCGCCGCGGTGAAGCCCGGCGCCACCACCGGCGACATCGGCCACGCCATCCAGAGCTTCGTCGAGCCGCAGGCCATGAGCGTGGTGCGCGATTTCTGCGGTCATGGCCTCGGGCGCATGTTCCACGACGAGCCGAACATCATCCATATCGGCCGGCCGGGCGAAGGCGTGCAGCTCAAGCCGGGCATGTTCTTCACCATCGAGCCGATGATCAATCTCGGCAAGCCGCATGTGAAGATCCTGTCCGACGGCTGGACCGCCGTCACCCGCGACCGCTCGCTATCGGCGCAGTTCGAGCATTCCGTCGGCGTCACCGCCACCGGCGTCGAGATCTTCACGCTATCGGAGCGGCACGGCGAGAAGCAGATCGGGTGATGGCGGCGCAAGCGCCGACGCGCGCCTATCGCGGCCGGCGGAACGACGACGGCCGCCGCTTGTAGGTCGCGGCAAAGGCATCGTTGAATCTGCGAACGCTGCCGAAACCTGCGGCGAAGGCGATCTCCGCCAATGTCATGCTGGTCTGGTCGATCAAGCGCTTGGCTTCCTGCACCCGCCGCGTCGCTGCGATCTCGCTCGGGCTCGCCCCGGCGTGGCGCATGAACAGGCGAAGCAGGTGGCGCGGCCCGACGCCAAGGGCTTCTGCAAGCTCCGTCATTGAAGCCTGATCCAGAAAACCGTCATGGATCAGACGCATCCCGCGCGCCACGGTGCTCGCCGTTCCCATCCAGGCCGGCGACCCCGGCGCCGTTTCCGGCCGGCAGCGGAGGCACGGGCGAAAACCGGCCCGCTCGGCGGCGGCAGCTGTCGCATAGAAGGTGACGTTCTCGGAGCGAGCAGGACGAACCGGACAGACCGGCCGGCAATAGATGCGCGTCGACCGGACACCGGAGAAGAACAGTCCGTCGAAGGCGCGCGCACGGGCCAGCCGAGCCCGATCGCAGGTTTCCCAGTCGAGATGCGGTGGCAGGGTTTGCCTATGCGCCGAGCCTGTCGCCATTGCGCGATAATAATGCCCGCGCTGCACGCCGAGTAGCTGAAATCGGACTCGATCGGGCGATGAGGTCCGAATTCAGCCAGCCTCTCCCGGCGCTCCGGATCATGGTGTCGATCGCTTCAGGAGCAAATCGCATGAGCACGCAGAGGCAACAAACGACGCGAAGGAAGACCACTCTCGCGCTCGAGATCGGACTCCTGCTGCTGCTCTCGCTGATCTGGGGCAGTTCGTTCACGCTGATCAAGGTCGCGATCCCGACGATTCCGCCCTTCACGATGGTCGCCGCGCGGGTGACGATCGCGGCCATTATCCTGATCCTGATCGCTCTCGCGCAGGGACACGCCCTTCCCCGCCGAGGATCGGACTGGGCGGCCCTCTTCGTGCAAGGGCTGCTGCAGAGTGCACTGCCCTTCACCCTGATCAGCTGGGGCGAGGCACATATCGCAAGCGGTCTCGCCGGCGTACTCAATGCAACCCCGCCGATGTTTGTGCTCGCGATCGCGATGATGACCGTGCGCGGGCGGCTGAGCATCAACGGCCAGAAGCTCATCGGCGTCGGTCTCGGTCTCGCGGGTGTCGCCGTGACCATAGGTGCCGATGCGTTTTCGGGGATCGGCACGGCCGCTCCGCTGGCCCAGGCAGCGGTACTATGCGCGAGCCTCTGCTATGCGCTCGCACCGATATGGGGGCAGCGCTTCTCGGGGCGTCCCGCGATCGTCACGGCGGCCGGAGCCATGAGCTGCGCCGCGCTTCTCATGCTCCCGATCGCCGCCGCTCTCGAACAGCCGTGGACACTGGCGCCGCCGCCGGCGCAGGCGATCGCGGCGGTGATCGCGCTCGCGGTGGTCTGCACGGCTTTCGCGATGGTGATCTATTTCCGGCTGATCCACACGCTCGGTCCGCTCGGCACGACAAGCGGAAGCTATCTGCGCGCCGGTTTCGCGGTGGCGCTCGGCACCGCATGGCTCGGCGAGCAATTTACCTGGTCCAGTATTGCCGGAATGCTGTTCATTCTCGCCGGTGTGGTGGCGGTCACGGTGCCCGCACCAGCGCACGGCGCCCGAAGACCGGCGGGCTGAGTCACCATCTTCAAAGCCATATGCCAGGACCTGCGCGCCGTCCCGCAATTGACGGTTGCAAAAGCGCTGGTCCGCGGCAATGCTGGCGACCGATGCCCGCCAAGTCAGACCAGGACAAGAGCAAGCCGGAGGAAGCGCCGCACTATCTCGGCCATCGCGAGCGGCTGCGCGAGCGCTTCTACAGCGCCGGTGCGGATGCGCTCAGCGACTATGAGCTGCTGGAGATGGCGCTGTTTCCGGCGCTGCCGCGGCGCGACACCAAGCCGCTGGCGAAGACATTGATCAAGACTTTTGGCTCGTTCGCCGAGGTCGTCCATGCTCCGGTGGCGCGCCTGCGCGAGGTTGACGGCGTCGGCGAGCCCGCGATCCACCAGCTCAAGCTGATCGCGGCGGCATCGCACCGCGTCGCCAAGGGCGAGGTCAACAGCCGCAACGCGCTGTCGTCCTGGAACGAGGTGATCGACTATTGCCGCACCAGCATGGCGTTTGCCGACAAGGAGCAATTCCGCCTGCTGTTCCTCGACAAGCGCAACCAGCTCATCGCCGACGAGGTGCAGCAGACCGGCACCGTCGACCACACCCCGGTCTATCCGCGCGAGGTGATCAAGCGCGCGCTGGAATTATCCGCGACCGCGCTGATCCTGGTCCACAACCACCCCTCAGGCGATCCCTCGCCCTCGCAGGCCGACATCCAGATGACGAAAGCGATCATCGAGATCGCAAAGCCGCTCGGCATCTCCGTGCACGACCACATCATCGTCGGCAAGAACGGGCATGCGAGTCTGAAGGGCTTGAGGCTGATGTGATAGCGACAAGCAGCCTAGAGCCGTTCCGATCGAATCGGAACGGAGGCCTGTTTCTTTATTTTGACGCGTTTCTTCGAGCGAACCGGTATCCACTTCGCTGGAAGACGCTCAAGCGGCACCCGCGCTCCCTCGCTGACAAGCACCGCCTTGCGCGCCCTTGAAACGTAAGGGTACGATTGTTCATTGGTGAAGATTGAAGATGTGCAGCTTGGTCAGCCAGGCCCCGTCTGGCTGGTGCTCGAAGATGCGGACGGTGTTCCCCGACACTTTCGTCGGCTCGCCGGTCTTGTTGATGATGTTGAGCGTCCAGCGGGCCTCCTGATAGGCATACTGACCATCTTGCCGAATACTGACGATCTCGAACGTATGATCCTTCCGGTTGCCCGGCTTGAGGCGGTCTTCCCAGAACTTTCCGATCGCTTGCTGCCCGTTGACCGGCTGGGCCCCCGGCGGCAGCACAACCGCGTCATTCGTGTACATCGCGGGAAACGCAGCGGGGGTGTTGGTATTGTACGCGGCAAGCCAGCGGGCATTGTCCGCCTCCATGACGGCACGCAGATCCTCGGCCCTCGCGCTTCCGACCGCGGCGAGCGCAACCAGCAGCACTGCACAGAGCGCATACTTCGCTTTCATGGCTAGACCCTCCCCAAGAAAACGGAGTCCGATATAACGAGCCTCCGACAAATCCCAGGTTAGACGAACGAGCGAGACGCGAAATCCCGCGAATACGGAAACGTATCCCCCAAACATGGGATGCGCTCTCTTGTGACGGTTTAGGAAACCGGTAGCAGGAGGTTGAGGGTCGTGCCGGCGGCGGATGGCTGGATGTCGAGCCGGCCGCCAATGACTTTCGCGCGGTGCCTCATGCTGGCGATGCCCCGGCCGGTGCGCTCGCCACAGAAACCTGTGCCGTTGTCACGCACGCAGATATAGACGTGCTCGCCCGCGGCGTCCAATCCGGTTTCCACGCGTATGCTGGTCGCGTGAGCGTGCTTCACGATATTGGTGAAGGCCTCCTGCAGGATACGTAGAATGTGCAGCACGTTCTGTGGCGTCAGGCAAGGGAGCCCGGGCACCTCACTCACCTGCCAATCGAGTTCGATGCCTTGTTTGCGCAGCCGTCCGTCGAGCCGGTAGCGTAGATTCCCCATCACCGGCAGGAGATCGTTTTCGGTCGGCTCCAGCGAATCGATGGTGAGTCTCAGGTCGTCCAGGCATTCGCGCAATGCGGCGGCGACCTCCATTGCGGACAACTCGCCATGCTCGACCAGGCTCAAGGCAGAGATCAACTGCGCGCCGATGCCGTCGTGCATGTCGCGCATGATGCGGCTGCGTTCTTCGACAATCGCCTGCTGGCGTTCCATCATCTGCATGCGCTGGTAGTTGCGTGCCAGCTCGGCGTGCTTTTCGGCGACGCGCTGTTCCAGTTCCGCGTTAAGTTTTTCGGTGTCGTTGAGCGATCTTACGAAGCGGTCGATAAGGATCCACCCTATCATGATGAACATCGGCACGTAGGCAAACGGTTGGTATCGCGGCAGGTCTATCGGATAGGACAAGAGGCGCTCGTTGGCGGAGATCACAAGCTTGATTGACCCCGCAATGGCAAGGCCAAGCGTCTCCAGTGTCCTTCGTTGCCAGGCAAGCGTCCAAAAGACCGCGACATAGACGATGGTCAGTACGAAGGTCATAAGCCACCATTGTTGGGTGACCCATCCCCCGAAGCCGACAAAGGACGCGTAGTCGAGAAACGGCGAGGCGACCAGATAAGCCCACAACCAACGTTCCAGGCGCGGCCAGCGCCACCCGCCGTAGCGCAGTGCAAAAAGGCACATGAGGACGATGTAGGCTTCCAATCCAGCCCAGACCAGTACGCCCCAGTACGGGAATGGAATGGGTGGCTCGGCTATCACAAATCGACCGGCAACAAAGAGAGCGAACGCGAGAGCCGTTAGCGCAGCGTAGCCGTACATGGTCTCGTGGCGGCGACGCAGCCACATGAGCAGAATGAACAGTCCGAAACCGGCTGAAAAGACAACAATCATCTGCGGGCCGGTGACCGAGACCCAAACACGCCGCTCGTACACCGCGCGCACCAAGGGCTCTGGCCCGATCGTCATGCCGGACAAAGCTCCGCGCGTACCGCTCTTGACCCATAACCTCAGATGGACCGTGTTGGGGCCCGCATGCAGAAGGTCGTGACGGATGGAAAACAGCTGAGGGGGATGCCCAAGCAGAACCGGCGGAGCGCCGGGCACAAAGGGCGGAGGTGGTTGCTCAGTGCGTGAGGTTCGCTCAAAGGGCCCCGTCTGGCCCACGTGAACGCCGTTCACGTACAAGGCCCCAAAGGTCTGGAGCAAAGGCACGTAGGCTGCGTAGAGTTTATCCGGCTCGACGGGCAAGACGATGTGCAGTCGGTACCAGCCGTAGCCCCAGACACCGGGGCGCGAAACGAGCCAGTTGTCGGGCAAAATCTGCCGCCGCCAAGCCGCCGAATCCGATGGCGGCTCAGACGAGTCGCTGAAGATGAACTCGGCTTGACCGAGTCGCAGCAGTGGCTCGCCGGTAGCTCCGATGGACGGAATCGGCGCGAGCATCGGCGCGAGAACGAGCGCGAGTACACCGAGAAGCAGTAGCCCGAGCGAATTTTGTGGCGACCGCAGGACCGTTGCGGCGACATACCTAGATAAGCCCCATCTTTCCGGCTTCATAGACGGCCTCCCCGCGGGAATGCACGGCGAGCTTCTGATAGATTTTCTTCACATGCGAAACGACGGTATGATGCGACAGGCCGAGCAATCGGGATATCTCGCCGAAACTGAAGCCCTTGGCGATGAAAGCCAGCACCTCCGACTCCCGCACCGACAGCGCCGTCTCCGGTTTCGCCTCCGCCGCAACGGCCGCAGGCTTCAGCCGCCTCAGCAACTGCCGGGCGATCACCGGGCTGATGGGAGAGCCCCCGGCGCGCAGTTGTTTGATCAGATGGACGAACTCCTGGGGCAAGCTGTCCTTGAGGATGTACCCTGTCGCCCCTGCCTCTATGCTGGCGAGCACATGGTCTTCGTCGCCGAAAACCGTGATGACCATGATGTCCGTGTCGGGGTGGCGGTGCGCTGTTTCCCGGATCAGGTCGATGCCGCTGCCGTCGGGTAGTCCGAGATCCGTCAGCAAGACGTCAGGTGCCGCCTTGCTCATCGCCTGCCGGGCGGAGGCGACGTCAGCCACCGCGGCGAAGAGTTCGAGTTCCGCGTCAGAGGCCACAATCTTGCAGAATCGAGTCAGAAACGCCGGGTCGTCCTCGACTACCATTACGGTCGTCATGATGCCCTCCTCGGGCAGGGGCCGCTACTTACGAGGATAGGGGATAATTGCCATTTTGGGCATACCGCGAACACGGGATAACGGCCGTGCTGGCAAGTCGGCAAAGTTGGTCGACGACGGCGCGATAACCGCTAAGCGGCCCAGCGCGGACTTGGTCTCAGATTTGACAACCTACCGTGCCGCTGAAGTAGACCAAGAGACCGAGATTGACTCAACGGGATCGTCACGAACAGACACCACCTACCGCCCCCAATGAGCGAGCCCTGTCCTTGCATACGCGGTAACAACGCCAACGCTATCAACATGATAAATCGCCCGGTCCATTGTCCACAACCACCCCTCAAGCGATCCCTCGCCCTCGCAGGCCGACATCCAGATGACGAAAGCGATCATCGACATCGCAAAGCCGCTCGGCATCGCCGTGCACGACCACATCATCGTGGACCGAGGCGGCCATGCCAGCCTGCGTGGGCTGCGGTTGATCTAGGCTGTCGAATCACATGACAAGGACAGCATGAGCGACTGGCTGCACAATCTGCCGCTGCCCTGGATGGCGCTGGTGGTCTTCGGTTTCACCTATCTGGTGGCGATGGCCATCTTCGCGGCCGTCGCGCTTGTCGCAACGGGGGAGCGCGCCAAATCGCTGAAGGCGATCTCACCGGGCATGCTGCCGGTGCTCGGCATCATCTTCGGCCTGTTCGTCGCCTTTACCGCGGCGCAGGTCTGGGGCGACAGCGACCGCGCCGGCGCCGCGGTGAGCCGTGAGGCCAGCGCGCTGCGAAGCGCTGTGCTGCTCGCCGCCGGCCTGCCGGCAGAGCAGGAGACAAGGCTGCGCGGCCTGGTGCGCGACTATGTCGAGCAGGCCGTCACGGTGGAATGGCCGATGATGGCGCATCAGGAGGTGTCGCTGAAGGTGACGCCGCCCGCGCTCGCCGAAGCCTTGCAGCTCGTCGTCGCGATGGCGCCGCAGGGCCGGAATCAGGAGACCGTGCAGCACGAGATCATCAACGCGCTCCAGCAGGCGCTGGATGCGCGGCGGCAGCGGATCATCGTCAGCCTCGCCGCGGTGAATTCGGTCAAATGGTGGTGCCTGTATCTCCAGGCGGCCTGCGCGCTGCTGGTGATCGGCCTCGTCCATTGCGACAACCGGCTGGGATCGGCGATCGCGATGGGCCTGTTCGCGACCGGCGTCGCGACCTCGGTTCTCTTGATCGCCGCGCACGACCGGCCGTTCGCCGGCCAGGTCTCGATCCGGCCGGAGCCGCTGCTCCAGATCATGCCGGAGTCAGCGGCGAAAAGTTGAGGCGCGACAGCTCGTCTCGATCTCAGTAGCAGTATCGGGGATCGACCGGGACGTAGGAGCCGTCCCGGCGCTGCATGTAGCAACCGCGCTGATAGGCGTAGTAGCCGGAGCGGCGGCGTTCGCCCTCGGAGGCGATCGCAGCGCCCGTGCCGGCACCGACGACGGCGCCGATGGCGGCTCCACGGCCCCCGCCGAGCGCGCCACCCACGATCGCTCCACCGACGCCGCCGAGGATGGCACCGCCGATTGCGTCCTGCGCCGCCGCCTCGTGGACCGGCATCGCCATCGCGACCGTCAGACATGTCGCGATTGCGAAACTTCCAATACGAAGACCTCGAAGCATGCTCGCCCTCCCCTGTGGCCAGGCGAGTCATAGCGCCGGAAGCGGATTCGGGCCAGACAAATTGCCGACGCCGCGCCTCCTCACGTCATGCGGTGGCGCCGGAGGCGTAGCGCGACGGCGGCTTTAATGATGCCGCCTGCGATGCACGGGCTTGCCGATTCATCTCAAGCATCGACCCAGCGCTGCACGGCCTCGGCGGTGTCGGCGGGCGTGGTGTTGAAACAGATCGCGGCGTCAGGCGCCAGGCGGTGGACGAGGTTGAGCACCTTCTCGAACAGCAGCAGACGCTCCTTCGGCTCGCGCAGGCCCGCGCCGATCACGATGCAGTCGAAGCTCTCGTCGCGCAACGCTGCCGTGACGGCGGCTTCCGCCGCGGCATCGAGATCGATCAGGCAACTCGTGACCTCGTAACCGAGATCGCGCAGGCGCAGCAGCTGCGCATCGATGTAGTCGCGCACGAGTTCCGGTGTGAGCAGCGGGAATGCGCTGTAGTCCGCATTGCCGGGTTCGATGCCGATCGCGAGGACGCGCTTGGTCATGCAGGAATCCTTGCGGGACTGCCTCGCGTCGCTAACGGAGGAGGGTCCCTGCCGGTTCCCTCGGCGGCGACCGCCTCGATCCCGGTCCCGCCGCTCATTTTCCCGGCGAGGCTGTAACCCATTTCACACGCGCCGCGCCGGCGGCCTGCCAGATTTGGGAGATCACGCTGGCGTCACGCCTGATCACGGCACCTGGTTCACTTGGACTGACACGGAGTTGCGATAATTCATTCATTGCAGGAGCGGAAAATGGTCTCATTCGAGAGTTTGAAAAGCGAATACGAGCGGAATTGGGCCAATCTCGAGATCCGGCCTCCACGCCTCTCCGACGCGAACGGGGTCGCACGCAAGGCCATTAACGGCAAGGCGACCTATCAGCAGGTCGAGCGGCTGACCGGCGTCCCCTGGTATTTCGCTGCCCTCTGTCATTACCGCGAGTCCAATTTCGATTTCGACACCTATCTCGGCAACGGCGAAACGCTTCATCGCGCCACGACCGTCGTTCCGAAAGGGCGCGGTCCGTTTGCCACGTTCGTGGACGGCGCCGTGGATGCATTCAGAATCGAAAATTTCGTCGGCGCTCACGACTGGGGTATCGCGCGGATTCTGTTCCGGCTCGAGGCGTTCAACGGCTTCGGCTATCACGCCAAGGGCTGCAATTCGCCCTATCTTTATGGTGGTTCGACATTGTATGGCCCGCCCGAGGCAAGGGCCGGCAAGTTCGTCCGCGACCATGTGTTCGATTCGAACCACGTCGATTCCCAACTCGGCACCGCCGTGATCCTGCATGCGATGATGTCGCTCGATTCCTCGATCACGCTCGACGGCAACCCGCAATTCGCGAGCCGCGTGGAACCGGAGGACGACTCGGCATCGACGATCGTTCTCATGCAGCAGGCGCTCAACAAGCTCGGCGCCAATCCGCCGCTCGACGAGGACGGCATCAGTGGACCGAAGACGAAGACCGCGGTCTCGCAGTTTCAGCAGCGGAACGGGCTGAGGGATACCGGACTTCTCGACGGCGCCACGGTCGCCGCCCTCACGCGCACGGCGCAGTCGGGCCCCACCGTACCGACCGGCGATGTGTCCCAGATCATGAAGCGGCTTGAGGACCTCGCACAATTGCTGCGGCCACCGGCCGGCGGTGTGACGCCGGGAACGACGACATCGGGCAACACGCTGCCCGCCACCAACGATCCGATCAGCCTGTTCGAACGGCTCCTTTCCCTCGTCAACAAGACAGCTCCCATGCCAGGACCAGTCACCCCGACCAGCCCCGCCCCCGTCAATCAGTTGAAGCAGGTCGTCGACCTGCTCAGTACCTTGCTCAACAAGGACGGCAAGCCCGTCCTCGGCCAGGTCAACGGCGCGCTCGGCGACACCATCGGCAAGATGCTCGACGGCAAGAAGACTGCGCTCGGCATCGGCGGCTCGCTGATCACGGCGCTGCTCTCTTCGGTGACGGCGAGCCCCAACGCGGGCGGTATTGCCGGGCTGCTCGGGACGATCGTGTCCGCCGTGCCTGGCCTCGGCCAGTTCGCGATGCCGATCTCCCTGGCACTCACGGCCTGGGGCGTGCTCGGCAAGCTGGAGAAGTGGGCCCAAGGCACCGCGCCGCCGCCGAAGGCGACGACGTAACCTGCGGCCATCCTTCGAGACGCCCGCCTATGGCGGGCCCTCAGGATGAGGTCGCATTTCGCGTTGCCTACTGACGCAGCATGAGCAGGGGATCGGCGGTATCGGGAACGCGCCGCCATTGCGCGTTGTCGTCGGCCTCGAACTGCCAGGCGTCGCCGGCCTTCGACATCAAAATGATCTGACCGCGCTCGAGCCGCCATTGCGTGGGGTTGAACTGCGCGATGGCCGCGTCGCATTTCGGCTTGAGGAAGACCTGGAAATTGTCGGGCCCGGCTTCCGTGTTGGTCAGCGTCAGCGCGCAGACCGGCTGGCCGTTGCTCCGCACCATCGACCAGTCGCCGATCATCTGGTCCATCGACTTCGCCATCGAGCGGGCGGCGGCGAGGTCTTGCAGGATGTAAACGCCCTCGCCTTGCCGCAGGCCCTCGAAGATACCGGCCTCGACCTCGGTGAAGTCGATCACGGCTTCACCGCTCGCATCCTGCATACGGACGATGTCGAGACCCCTGACGCTCCAGGCGACGATGCCCTTGGTGAAGGGCAGCGCGGCCTTGCAGGCCGGCTCCAGCTCGAGCTTGAAACCCTGCCCGGCTGCGTCGCCCTTCATCGTGATCACGCAGGTCTTGCTGCGCTCGGTGGTCGAGAGCTCCCACTGCCCGACCATTTCCTTCTTCAGGGTCGTCGTATCCTGCGCCTGCGCGAGGGTCGAGGCGGCGACAAGCGCCGCCACGACCCACGTATTGAGGCGGAGCGCGTTCATTAGCGCCCCTTGAACGGCGTTTCCGCAACCGGCGTCAACGGCGCGTTGCCGGCGAACCAGGATTTGAGGTTGTCGACCACGAGCTGGTCCATCGCGTTGCGCGTCACCACAGAGGCCGAGCCGATATGCGGCAACAGCACGACGTTCTGCATGGTCTTGAGCTCGTCCGGCACGGTGGGTTCGGCCGCGAACACGTCGAGACCGGCCGCCAGAATGGTGCCGGACTTGAGCGCCTGGACCAGCGCCGGTTCGTCGATCACGGAGCCGCGCGCGACGTTGACCAGCACACCGCGCGGGCCGAGCGCCTTCAATACCTCGGCGTTGATCATCTTGTTGGTGCTGGCGCCACCGGGCACGATCACCATCAGCGTGTCCACCGCCTTCGCCATCTCGATCAGGTCAGGGTAGTGCTTGTAGGAGACCTCCTTGGACGGATTGCGGGTGTGATAGACCACCGGCACCAGCGAGGCATCGAGCCGGCGCGCGATCGCCTGTCCGATCCGGCCCATGCCGACGATGCCGACCTTGCGGTCGCGCAGCGAGCCGACGCTGAGCGGATAGTTCTGGGTCTGCCAGAGGCCGGAGCGCACATAACGGTCGGCCTTGATGAACTCACGCACGGTGGAGATCAGAAGGCCCATGGCGACGTCGGCGACCTCCTCGGTCAGCACGTCGGGCGTGTTGGTGACGATGATGTTGTGCTCGGCGGCGTATTTGGAGTCGATGTGGTCGTAGCCGACGCCGAAGCTCGCCACCATCTCGATCTTGGGCAATTGCGACAGCGAATCCTTGTCGGCGCGCACGGTGTGATAGGTCACCGCCACGCCGCGGATCTTTTCGCGGATCGCCGGCGTCAGCCGCTCGAGATCGCCCCGCGTCTCCGCCTTGTGCACGACGAAATGATCGGAAAACCCGTTCTCGAGGATCGGCCGGACCGGCCCATAAATCAGAAGGTCGATCTTTTCGGACGAAATCGAACCGGTGGTCATCAGTTGTCCTTTCCAAGCGCGCTCTCATGCCAGCGCCGTAAAACGAGGTGCGAAACTAGCGCCAGCACCCCATAGATGACAATCCCGGCCAGCGACAGCAACAGCAGCGCTGCGAACATGCGGGGTATGTTCAACCGGTAGCCGGATTCGGCGATCCTGTAGGCGAGCCCGGAGCCGGCGCCGGCCGTTCCCGCCGCGATCTCGGCCACGACCGCGCCGATCAGCGACAGGCCGCCGGCAATGCGCAGGCCGCCGAGAATATAGGGCAGCGCCGCCGGCAGCTTGAGAAAGCGCAGGGTCTGCTGTGGCGAGGCGCCATAGAGCTGGAACAGGCCTGCGAGGTTGCGATCGACCGAATTGAGCCCGAGCGTGGTGTTCGACAGCACCGGGAAAAAGGCGACGATGAAGGCGCAGACCACGACCGCGGTCTGCTGCTCCAGATAGATCAACAGCAGTGGCGCAATCGCGATGACAGGTGTGACCTGAAGCACCACGGCATAGGGAAATAACGAGGCTTCCACCCATTTCGACTGGTTGAACAGCAGCGCCATCGCGATGCCGCCGATGCTGGCCGCCACAAAACCTTCAAGCGTGGTCAGCAACGTCGCGGCTAGCGATTGTGACAGCACCGCCCAGTCCTTGATCAGCGTCAAAAAAATGACCGAGGGCGCCGGCAGCACGTAAGGCGGGATGTCCTTGATGCGGACCACGAGTTCCCAGGCGAGGAGTCCCGCCGCGAATACGATGACGGGCAGCACGAAACGCAACGCGCGTTTTGCGCCGGACGGCTTTGCCGCGACGGTCGCTTGCGCATTCATAGCGTCGACTGCCCTGAATAGGATGGCGCCAGCGCGGCCGACACGGTCCGGCAATAATCGGAATAGGCAGCCGAGGTGCGAAACCCCTCGCCGCGCGGCTCGACCGTCTCGATGCGGATGTCGGCCTGGATGCGGCCCGGCCGCGCCGACATGACCACCACGCGCTGCGACAGATAGACGGATTCGAACACTGAATGGGTCACGAAGATGACGGTCTTGCCAAGCCTGCGCCACAGCGCAAGCAAATCGTTGTTGAGGCGGAAGCGCGTGATTTCGTCGAGCGCCGCGAACGGCTCATCCATCAGGAGGATATCAGGGTCGGTGACGAGCGCACGCGCCAGCGACACCCGCATCTTCATGCCGCCGGAGAGTTCGCGCGGAAAGGCTTCGGCGAAATCAACAAGCCCGACGCTCGCCAGCGCCTCGTCGGCGCGCGCGCGCGCGTCCGCCTTCGGCACGCCTGCGAGCCTCAGCGGCAGCCGCACGTTCTCGCGCACGCTGGTCCAGGGCATCAGGGTCGGCTCCTGAAACACGAAGCCGATGCCGTGACCTGGCTGAAAATGACCTGGCTGAACATGGCCCGGCTGCGCCTTGCCCTCCTGACGCGCCAACCGCACGACCCCGGACGACGGCGCGCTGAGCTCCGCGATCAGCCGCAGCGCGGTGGATTTGCCGCAACCGGACGGTCCCAGCAGCGAGATGAACTCGCCCTTGCGTACCGCAAGATCGAGCGGGCCGAGCGCCATCACGCCGTTGTCATAGGCCTTCGTCACGCCGCGCAGGCTGACGGCGAGGGCCGTCAGGCCGGTCTCGACCCCCGCCGTAGTTTTGACTGACGACATCGACCTTGCGCTACGGCTTGCTGGGGCGCAGCTCGACGCCGACGCCCTTGTTGACGAAGCGCAGCGTATAGGATTTGCGGAAGTCGAGGTCCGGCTTCACGACACCTGCCTTCACCATCTTGTTGAAGAAGGAGGTGTAGCGATCGTCGCTCATCGCGCCGATGCCGTTCTTCAGCGACTCGCCGGAATCGACGATGCCGTATTCCTTCATCTTGGCGACTGAATAGGCGAGCAATTCGTCGGTCATCTCCGGATTGAGCTTCTTGATCATGGCGTTGCCCGCGGAATTGTCGCGGTAGATGTAATTGTACCAGCCGACCATGGAGGCGTCGACGAAGCGCTGCACCAGGTCGGGCTTCTTCTCGACCACGTCGCGGCGGGTCTCGATCAGGGTCGAATAGGTGTTGAAGCCGTAATCGGCGAGCAGCAGCACGTTGGGCTTGAAGCCGGCCGCTTTCTCGACCGCGAAGGGCTCGGAGGTGACGTAACCCTGCATCGCGCTCTTGGGATTGGCGATGAAGGGCTGCGGATTGAAATTATAGGGACGAACGTTCTTCTCGCTGAAACCGTATTCGGACTTCAGCCACTGGAAATAGCTGGTCATGCCTTCCTTGGAGACGAACAGCGTCAGCGGCTTGAGGTCCTCGATCTTGGCGACCTTGGCGTCGGGCTGCGTCAGCATCACCTGCGGATCCTTCTGGAACACCGCGGCGATGGTGACGACCGGGACGTTGTTGGCGACCGCGTCGAACGACATCAGCGTGTTCGCGGCCATGAAGAAATCAATCTTGCCGGCGATCAGCAGCATCCGGTTGTTCTCGTTGGGCCCGCCGGGGACGATGGTGACGTCGAGGCCGTATTTCTCGTAGGTGCCGTCGGCGACGGCCTGGAAAAAGCCGCCATGCTCGGCCTCGGCAACCCAATTGGTGCCGAAGGTGACCTTGTCCAGCGTTTCGGCACGCACGGGCAGGGCCGCGAGAGATGCGGCCACCAAGGCCCCCGTTAACGCTCGCCAGAGATGGATGAGACGCATGATTGGACTCCGTCGATCGTTCCGGCCCATGATAACAGGGCAATCGGGGACGCGAGCCGGCCGAGTCCGCGTCCCCTCCATAACCCCAAACTACGTGACAAATTTGGGCAAAGAAACCTCCAAAGAAACCTTGATGACGCCCTCCCGCGACTGGACCGATATCCGCTGGTCCGAAGCTGGCCTTACCGACGTATCGCGCTGGATCGCAGTGCTGCCGCTGGCGGCGACCGAGCAGCACGGCCCGCACCTGCCGCTCACAACCGACGTGCTGATTGCGGACGCCTATCTCGCGCGCATGCGCGAGCTGTTGCCCGCGAACGTTCCGGCGATTTTCCTACCTGTTGAGCCGGTCGGGATTTCCACCGAGCATATCGACTATCCGGGCACGCAGACGCTGCCGACCGAAATCGCGCTGAAGAGATGGACAGGAATCGGCGAGGACGTCGCGCGGCGCGGATTGAAGAAGCTCGTCATCATCACCAGCCACGGCGGCAACAGCGCTGCAATGATGCTGATTGCTCAGGATCTTCGCGCGCATCACAAGCTGCTGGTGGTGACGACGTCGTGGTCGCGGCTGTCAGGCGCGGACAAGCTGTTCCCGGCCGACGAAGTGCGCCACGGCATTCATGGCGGCGCGGTGGAGACCTCGATCATGCTGGCGCGCTATCCCGATCAGGTGCGCGCCGATGCAATCGCGGATTTCCCCGCGAGCAGCATCGCATTGGAGAAGCAATATCGCTGGCTGTCGACGCAGCGGCCCGCGCCCTTCGCCTGGCAGGCGCAGGATCTCCACCCGAGCGGCGCCGTCGGTAATGCGACGCTGGCCGTGGCCGCGAAGGGCGAGCAGCTGATCGACCAGGGCGCCCGCGCCTTTTGCGAACTGCTTGCCGAGGTCGATAACTTCGACGTGACCAGGCTCGCCAAAGGCCCCCTCGGATAGCTGCCATCTTCTTGAAATTATTCAATAAAATGCCGAACTCCACGCCGGCTTCTGGCGGATTCGAACCGGATTCGAGCAGCCTCCGTCCAACTGGGCACGCGGGCCACAACGGACCGCCTCAACCCGGATGGAGCTTCAAATGTCGATCAAGACCAAGATTTTCGCAGTTGCCTTCGCCGCACTCACCCTGACCGGCAGCGTCGTGGCCACCACCTCGCAGGCGCAAGCCAAGCCGCTCGGCTGGGGCGTCGGTGTCGGCCTGGGCATCGCTACCGCCGCCGTCGTCGGCACCGCGATCGCCGCCAGCAACGATCCCTATTACGGCTATCACCGCTGCGGCTGGGTCGCCCAGTACAACGCCTTCGGCCAGTACGTTGGCCGCGTTCGTAGCTGCTACTGATTTGAGTACCTGAGGCCGATCTCACGTGGATCCTGCGTCCGACACGGGCGCCTCATCCACCCCGTGTCGTGCCCCCGACCCCGCCCGGATGTCCCCCCGGGCGGGGTCATCCGTTTTCAGGCCTCGGGAATTTGTTGCAGTCCCGTCACACCGAGGTGCGAACCATCCTCTGCGGCAATCCGCACCAGTTGCTATTGCGAATTAATTGCAATAAGGTTCGCAACGAGCTCAGGGGCTTGGGAAGAAACTGCGCCGGATCGAGATCATCTCGCCCGATCGCGGGAGCACCCAAGACCTGATGACAGGGTCGCCGCGAATCGGCAGGGATATCGCGGCGGGTGGGACACATTCGCGTTTGGGGGCGTGCGTTTTGACGTTGAGGGGTCACCGACAGCTGTACTTGCGGACGGCCGCGGCGATTGCCTCGGGCGTATTGGCTTTTCCCGCCACCGGCAACGCGGCCGACCTGCCGCTGAAGGTGCCGGCGCTGAAGGCGGTCTACGACTGGACGGGCCTGTATATCGGTGCACACGCCGGCTATAGCCTGGGCTCGTCGCGCTTTGCGCTGAACGACGGCACAGGGATCAACGACAGCGGCGTCTTCAGCGGCATGATCGGCGGCGTGCAGGCCGGCTACAATTATGGGCTCAACTCCGGCTGGCTGGTGGGCGCCGAAGGCGATTTTTCGTTTCCCAATTACATCACGTCCAACTCGATCGTCTCCTTCCTGGCGACACCCGCCAACACCGTCACGCAGCATTGGGACTACACCGCGAGCCTGCGCGGCCGCCTCGGCTACACCAGTGGTCCGTGGCTGGTCTATGCCACCGGCGGCTTTGCTTGGATGGGAGAGCGCTATTTCGACACGCCGGCCGCAGGTGACGTCCCGAAAATCCTGAACACGCGGCCCGGCTGGATCGCGGGTGGCGGCATCGAATACGGCTTCGCGCCGCATTGGAGCGCGCGGATCGAATATCTCTACAGCCGCTTCGACGGCGCCAATGTCGCCTTCTCCACGGGCGCGCAATACACCTCCTCGTCGCTCGATTTCCAGTCGATCCGGCTCGGCCTCAACCGCAAGGTCGATTGGCCGGGCATGCCGAGCTACAATCCCAAAAGTTCGCTGTTCGACACTGAATCGGATCGCTGGGAGATCCACGGCCAGAGCACCTATCTGCCGCAGGGCTATCCGTCGTTCCCCGCCCTCTACACCGGGCCGAACTCGCTCTCGCCGTCGGCGCAGGCCAAGGCGACCTGGAGCAACAGCCTGTTCCTGAACGCGCGGCTGTGGGACGGCGGCGAGGTCTATTACAATCCCGAACTGCTGCAGGGATTTGGACTGAACGACACCGTTGGCGCCGCGGGCTTCCCGAATGGCGAAGCGCAGAAGTCGAACTTCCCCTATCCGCATTACAACACCTCGCGCCTGTTCGTGCGCCAGACGTTCGGCTTTGGCGGCGAGCAGGAAGAGCTCGCGAGCGGCCAGCTGCAGCTTGGGCAGAAGGTCGACGTTTCCAGGCTCACGGTGCAGGCCGGCAAATTCGCGGTGGTCGACGTGTTCGACGGCAATGCCTACGCCAAGGACACCCGCAAGGACTTCATGAACTGGTCGCTGTGGGCGCCGGGCGCCTTCGACTATTCCGCCGACAAGGTCGGCCTCACCTACGGCGTCACCGCCGAGCTCAACCAGAAGCAATGGGCGCTGCGCGGCGGCTATTTCCTGATGGTGGTGGAGCCCAATTCAAATCATTTCGACACCAAGGTCGGGGAGCGCGGCCAGTACGTGGTCGAGCTCGAGACGCGCTTCTCACTGTTCGGCCAATCGGGCAAGCTCAGGACCATGGGCTGGCTCGACAGCGCCAATATGGGCAGCTTCCGCGAAACGCTGGACAATCCCGCGCTCAATCTCGACATCGCCCAGACCCGGCGCGGCCGCATCAAGGTCGGCTATGTCGTCAATCTCGAACAGGCGATCACGGACGATGTCGGGCTGTTCGGCCGCTGGAGCTGGAATGACGGCAAGAGCGAAACGCTCGCCTTCACCGATATCAACCGCAGCCTGTCCGGTGGTCTTTCGATCAAGGGCACGAAATGGGGCCGGCCCGATGACGTGATCGGCGTCGGCGGCGCCGTCAATGCCATCTCGCAGGATTATCGCGACTTCCTGGCCGCCGGCGGCCTCGGTGTTCTCATCGGCGACGGCGCGCTCAACTACCGCAAGGAACGAATCCTCGAAACCTACTACGCCTACGCGCTGAACAAGAATCTCACCCTCACTGCCGACTATCAGCTCATCGTCAACCCCGCCTACAACGCCGATCGCGGGCCGGTGTCAGTGTTCTCGGGCCGGCTGCACGGCGAATTCTGATCGCTTCCCGCGATACGTGCCTTACGCGGCCCGGATCTCGTCCAGAAATTTCCCGACCTCGACCTTGAGGCGGCTGCTCTCGCCGGACAGTGACCTCGCGGACGCGAGCACGTTGGAGGAGGCCGATCCAGTCTGGCTCGCGCCGCGCTGCACGTCGACGATGCTGGCGGAGACCTGCTGGGTGCCGCGTGCCGCCTCGATGGTCGCGTTGAGTCCCAGTAGATTGGTCTGGCCCGCGATCTGGCTGACGATCTCGACCACGTCGCCGATCCGGCCGGCAGCCTTGGCGAGCTCGCCGACATGGTCGTTGGTCGTAGTTGCGCGGGGTGCCAGCGTCGCTAGCGTTCAGTGACGCGAGAGGTTCCCTCGGCCCGGATGCGACAGAATCGTCGGCATTTCTTCCCCGAATACCTATATCAATGCTTGCGCCGCCGTCTGGCCACACTCCATTACCTCGGAACGTCAATGCTCTCCGTCGAACTCGCCATCGTCGTCGTCCTGATCGTCATCAACGGTTTGCTCTCCATGTCCGAGCTGGCGGTGGTCTCCTCGCGCCCGGCACGGCTGTCCATACTTGCCGCCAAGGGCGTACGCGGCGCCGAGCGGGCGCTGACGCTCGCGGCCGATCCCGGCAAATTCCTCTCGACGGTGCAGATCGGCATCACGCTGGTCGGCGTGCTCTCCGGCGCGTTCTCGGGCGCGACGCTCGGGCAGCGGCTGACGCAATGGCTGCTCGAACTCGGCTTGTCCGCAGGGATTGCCGACATCGTCGGCGTCGGCATCGTGGTCACGCTCATCACCTACGCTACCCTGATCGTCGGCGAGCTGGTGCCGAAGCAGGTGGCGCTGCGCGACCCCGAGAGCATCGCGGTCAAGGTCGCCCCCGCGATGCACGTTCTGGCGCGGGTCTCGCTGCCGCTGGTTTTCCTGCTCGATCTCTCCGGCAAGCTGATCCTCTCGCTACTCGGCCGCGGCGGCAAGGCCGAGGAGAAGGTCTCGGAGGACGAGATCCATCATCTGGTCAGCGAGGCCGAAAGCGCGGGCGTGCTGGAATCGGGCGAAAAGGAAATGATCGCAGGCGTGATGCGGCTTGGCGACCGGCCGGTCGGCGCAATCATGACGCCGCGCACAGAGGTCAACGAGATCGACCTGCGCGATGCACCGGAGAACATTCAAGCGACCATCGCGAAGAGTCCGCATTCGCGCTTCCCCGTGTCCGACGGTGACCGCGACAAGCCGATTGGCGTGCTCCAGGCCAAGGACCTGCTGGTCGCCTACATGAACGAGCGCACGCCGGATTTGCGCGCGCTGGTTCGCGAGGCGCCGGGCATTCCCGCGTCGGCGGATGCCCGCGACGTGCTGGCGATCCTGAAGGCTGCGCCGGTGCATGTTGGCCTCGTCTACGACGAATACGGCGCCTTCGAAGGCATCGTGACGACGGCTGACATTCTGGAATCGATCGTCGGCGCCTTCCATTCCGAGGAAGGCCCGCCGGAACCGGCCTACGTCAAGCGCGCGGACGATTCACTGCTGATCTCAGGCTGGATGCCGGTCGACGAGTTCGGCGAGCTGCTCGGCATCGAACTGCCGCCGCACCGCTACAACACGGTCGCCGGCTTCGTGCTGCAGCAGTTCAACCTGCTGCCTGATGTCGGCGACGCCTTCGACCTCGGCGGCTGGCACATCGAGGTGATCGATCTCGACGGGCGGCGGATCGACAAGATTTTGGCGAGCCGGATCGGCGAAGTCGAGACAGGATAAGATGCTGCCTGTCTCCGCGAAACTCGATTACAAGAGAAGCGCTCGCGGAGAGAACCCCTCACCCGAACCTCACGCCGATCCGCTTTTCCTTGCGCCAGACCACGGTGCAGGCGAGATGCGTGCCGTCGACCTGGACGAACAGGGTGAAATGGTCGGGGATGCCGACGGGGCTGGAGGCGTCGAGCGCGGCGCCGGTACCGGACAGGTTGCGGACGGTGCAGTCGATCGCGCCGCCGCCGAACTCGATCGTCCCGGCCTTCAGCACGCGATGCCTTGCCTTGTCGCGTCGTTCGTCCATGGAGCCAGTTTACACCCGAAGCTGACACGGACGTTAAGCTGCAACCTCGCTCCCGGGAAATTTACGCGCGGTCAGACGTGGGGCGGTATCATGCGGTGGACCGGCGCCTACTGCGCCGGCTGGAACGTCTCCGTCCGCGCCATCTGCCAGGCGTCCCGGAAGCGCGGGTCTTCGGTGCCTTCGAGCAACTCACCCGGGCGCAGCGACGGGTAGAGCTGTGCGAAGGATTTCACCTGGGTCGTCGAGGTCCGCTGGCTGAAGTGGATCGGGCGCAATTGCTGCGGATGTTCAAGGCCGGCCGCGGCAATCAGCTCGCTCAGCGAGTGCAGCGTCGCATGGTGGTAGTTGTGCACGCGGTCGATCTTGAGCGGCACATAGAGCGCGCGGGCACGCGTCGGATCCTGGGTTGCGACACCAGTCGGGCAGCGGTCGGTGTGGCAGCTCAGCGACTGGATGCAGCCGAGCGAGAACATGAATCCGCGCGCCGAATTGCACCAGTCGGCACCGATCGCCATGGCGCGCGCCATGTCGAACGCAGTGGCGATCTTGCCGGAGGCGCCGAGCTTGATGCGGTCGCGCGCATTGATGCCGATCAGCGCATTGTGGACGAAATTGATCCCTTCGCGCATCGGCATGCCCAGATGATCCATGAACTCCAGCGGCGCCGCGCCGGTGCCGCCCTCGTTGCCGTCGACGACGATGAAATCAGGATAGATGCCGGTCTCGATCATGGCCTTGCAGATCGCCAGAAATTCCCAGGGATGGCCGATGCAGAGCTTGAATCCGGTCGGCTTACCGCCGGAGAGGCGGCGCATCTCGGCGATGAACTGCATCATGCCTATTGGCGTCGAGAAGGCGCGGTGCGAAGCCGGCGAGATGCAATCCTCGCCCATCGCGACGCCGCGGATCTTGGAAATCTCCTCCGAAACCTTCGCCGCCGGCAGCACGCCGCCATGGCCCGGCTTGGCGCCCTGGCTGATCTTGAGCTCGACCATCTTGATCTGGTCCTGGGTCGCGACGCGCGCGAACGCCTCGGGATCGAAGCTGCCGTCGAGATGGCGACAGCCGAAATAACCCGAGCCGATCTCCCAGATGATGTCGCCGCCCATCTCGCGATGATAGGGACTGACGCCGCCCTCGCCGGTGTCATGCGCGAAGGCGCCCTTCCTGGCGCCGGCATTCAGCGCGCGCACGGCGTTCGGGCTGAGCGCGCCAAAACTCATCGCCGAGATGTTGAACACCGAAGCGGAATAGGGCTTCGCGCAATCCGGCCCGCCGATGGTGACGCGGAATTTCTCATCGGCATGCGTCTTCGGCGAGACCGAGTGATGCATCCACTCGTAGCCCTCGCGGTAGACGTCCTCCTGGGTGCCGAACGGACGCTTGTCGAGCTGCATCTTGGCGCGCTGATAGACCACCGCACGGATGTCGCGCGAGAACGGCATGCCGTCCTTCTCGCTCTCGAAGAAATACTGCCGCATCTCCGGACGAATCTCTTCGAGCAGGAAGCGGATATGCGCCGAGATCGGGTAATTACGCAGAACCGCATGGCCCTTCTGCATCAGGTCGCGGACGCCAAGCGCCGTCAACGCGCCGAAGATCAGGATCGGGATCAGCAGGATGTCGAAGATCTTGCGGTCGGCGATGCCGATGCCGATCAGCAACGCGGTGACCACCGCGCAGATCGTCAGGATGATGAAGCGTGGGGAGAATGGCAGCAGCAGGGTTTCCATGATCCCCTCTTCCGCCAGCGCCAGACGTTTGGGCGATAAGTGCTTGGACGATTCCTGCGTTGTGTTGTCGTCGGCCACGATTCCCATCCTCTCGCCAGCATGAGGCGATACGATACGCCCGCGCCCGTCATACGGATATGACGCGGCCCTTGTTTCAGGCTAGCGAATTCGGGGGAGACAAATCAATCAGCCCGATGGGCGGACTTTTGCAGTGCAGCAGAAGTGCTGGGGAGGACGGACCATTAACCGGTCAAGGCGCTTTACCCATAGCCTTCGTCCTGACGAAAGCCAGGACGACACCGAAAGGGCCTACCGCTCGACGAACGCCTTTTCGATCACGAAATGGCCGGGCTTGTTGCCGGAGCCCTCGACGAAGTCGCGGCCCTCGAACATCACTTTCAGCTCTTCGAGCATCCCCGGGCTGCCGCACATCATCACGCGGTCGGTCGCGATGTCGAGCGGGCCCTGGCCGATGTCGTTGAAGATCTGCTCGGAGCTGATGAGATCGGTGATGCGGCCGCGGTTCTTGAAGGGCTCGCGGGTCACGGTCGGGTAGTAGATGAGCTTGTCCGCGAGCAACTCCCCGAACAGTTCGTCCTCGCGAAGGCTGGCGACGAGCTTCTCGCCATAGGCGAGCTCGGAGACCTGACGGCAGCCATGCACCAGCACGATGCTGTCGAACTGGTCGTAGACCTCGGGGTCCTTGATCAGGCTGGCGAAGGGCGCCAGGCCCGTGCCGGTCGAGAGCAGCATCAGCCGCTTGCCGGGGATGAGGTTGTCGGTGATCAGCGTGCCGGTCGCCTTGCGGCCGACTAGGATGGTGTCGCCTTCCCTGATCTTCTGGAGACGCGACGTCAGCGGGCCGTCCTGGACCTTGATCGAGAAGAACTCGAGCTCCTCCTCGTGATTGGCGCTCGCCATGCTGTAGGCGCGCAGCAGCGGGCGGCCCTCAATTTCGAGGCCGATCATCGCGAACTGGCCGTTCTGGAAGCGGAAGCCGGAATCGCGGGTGGCGCGAAAGCTGAACAGGGTGTCGGTCCAATGCTGGACGGAAAGAACTTTCTCTCGGTAAAACGCGCTCATGATTTTCGATATTCCGAATAATTGCGGTTTTAGGGCAAAAGCATTGCCCGGCCCCTGAAAGCGGAGCGGACACCATTGCCATGGCGGAGGATTTGTCGTGTGTGATCTACGCCATTGAGACCAATAATCAACCTCGTTCCGGATGCAATTGATGCCGGTCAAACCGGCATTTGCAGCGGAAATGGTCGCATCATTAATGAATCTGCTGCCGGACACGCGCGAAGGGCAATTTCTTTTCCTTCCAAGGCCTGATTGCAGCACTTAATTTCCGTCGCGCTCGCGATAATTTCATTGAGAATAGCTCTGACTTTCACCCTGGTTTGGCGCCGTTTCCCGCATTTTGCGGCTTTTGGCGACAGGAACGACGGAAGTGGCGACCGACACATGGCGGCGAGCGGAGAGCGGATCTTCGTCCAGGCGATTAGGCGCTATTGCGCGAACCATGGCATCGCGCTCGATGTCCGCGCCGGTGGCTGGCTGCTCGCGATGCGCCGGGGCGCGCAGCACCACTTCGCCTTCGGCTACGACGCTGGCCTCAACAGCGCGATTGCGCATCGCATCGCCAACGACAAATCGGCGACCGCCGAGGCGCTGACGCTTGTGGGCGTGCCCTGCATTCCGCATCACCTCTTCCTCAATCCGAAGCTGGGCATGAATGTTGTTGGCGCCGGCTGGCAGGAGGCAATGCTTGGGCTGCTTCGCGACAATTCGCAGGGCATCGTAGTGAAGCCGAACGAGGGGACGTCGGGACGATCGGTCTTCAGGGTAGCGACGGAGGCGGAGCTCGACCACGCGGTTGCCGAGATTTTTTCGATGAGCGCCGGGCTCGTGATCTCACCCTATGTCGCGATCGAGGAGGAGGTCCGTGTGGTGCTGCTGGATGATGTGCCCCGTGTGATCTACAGCAAGCAGCGTGGCTCGGATTGGCGGCACAATCTCGATGCCGGCGCAAAGCCCGTGCTGGTGCAGGATGGCGAGGTCAGCGCGGCCTGCGGAAAACTTGCCATCGACGCAGCCAACGCGATCGGCATCCGCTTCGCGTCGATCGACGTGGTCCGTGTCGATGGCGCGTGGGTCGTGCTCGAGATCAATTCCGGCGTGATGATGGAGGCGCTGGCGAAGCTGCATCCGGAGTTGGTGCAGGCGACGTATGATGCGGCGCTGGATCGGGTGTTTGGGGAAGCTCATTCCGAACGCTGATCGATCCCCCGTCACCCCGAGATGGCCGCTTCTTCAGCGGCCCTCGAAGGGCGACGGCCCGCAGCAGCGCGGCCATTCATCCTTCGGGGCTCGACCCGCGATGCATTCGCATCGCAGGCCTCGCACCTCAGGATGACGGAATTTACACCGCCAACCCTTCGACGAAGAGCGACTAATTATTCGCGCTCGCGGAATCGTCCATCGCCTTGAAGGCTTCCTCCAGTTGCAGCGAGATCGGCACGTTCAGCCGTTCGCCGGTCGGAAGCCTGGCGGTGAACCATTTGTTGTAGAGCGGGACGAGGTCGTGGTTGGACCCCAGCTTGCGGAAGGTGCGATCGACCACGGCCGTCAGTTGCGGTTCGCCCTTGCGGAACATGATGCCGTAGGGGTCGTAGGACAAATAATCGCCGGTGACGCGGAACTTGTCCTGCGCCTTGTGGCGCACGATCAGGCCGGACAGCAGGATATCGTCGGTCGCGAAGGCATCGGCCTTGCCGTCGACGAGCATCTGGTACGACTGTTCGTGATCGGCGCCGACAACGATGGTCAGTCCCAACGCGGACTTCTTGTCGGCCGCCTGGATCGCCTGCTCGTTGGTGGTGCCCTTCGTCACCACGATGGTCTTGCCCTTCAGATCGGTCAACGACTGGACGCTTGATGCCTTCGGCACCATCAGCTTGGTACCGGCGACGAACATCAGCGGCGAGAAGGCGACGCGCTTGCCGCGCTCCGCATTGGCCGTGGTCGAGCCGCATTCCAGGTCGATCTTGTTCTGGAGCACGGCGTCGATGCGGTCGTCCGAGGTGACCTTGACGTAGCCGATCTTCAGATTGGGATCGTCGACCTCGACGCCGATCTCCTCGACGATAGCTTCGCAGAGTTCGAGGCTGTAGCCGATCGGCCGGTTGGCCTGGTCGAGGAAGGAGAACGGCGGCGAGCTTTCGCGATAGCCGAGCCGCACGGTGTGACTGCTCTTGATGGCTGACAGCGTCGGGCTAAGCCCTTCGCTGCCGCCGGTCTGGGCGGAGGCACCCGTTGCCAGCAGGCACGCTGCCAGCAACAGGCCGCCCGAAATCACCGTTGAAGGGCGCATGATGCACCTCCCGTCAATGGCCGGCCATAGCAGGCACTTCGCCGGGGATCATGTCCCCCGGCACGGCGTCGCCCGCTCCAAGCTCGTGCTCGGGGCCGAGCTCGCCTTCCCACTTCGCCACGACCGAGGTCGCGAGCGTGTTGCCGATCACATTGGTGGCGCTGCGGCCCATGTCGAGGAAGGTGTCGATGCCCATGATCATCAGCAGACCCGCCTCGGGAATGCCGAACTGCGACAGCGTCGAGGCGATCACCACGAGAGAGGCGCGCGGCACACCGGCGACGCCTTTGGAGGTGATCATCAGCGTCGCCAGCATCGCAAGCTGCGTCGAGAGCGACATCTCGATATGATAGGTCTGCGCGATGAAGATACTGGCGAAGGTGCAGTACATCATCGTGCCGTCAAGATTGAAGGAATAGCCGAGCGGCAGCACGAAGCTCGATATTCGCGAGGAGGCGCCGAACTTGTTCAGCCCCTCCAGCGTCTTCGGGTACGCCGCTTCCGAGCTCGCGGTGGAGAACGCGATCATCAGCGGCTCGCGGATCAGCTTCAGCAGATGGCTGTAGCGCGGCCCGATCACGATGAAGCCGACCACCACGAGGATGCCCCACAGGATCATGAGCGAGAGA
Organism: Bradyrhizobium sp. LB14.3; assembly: GCF_040547985.1. NCBI lineage: Bacteria > Pseudomonadati > Pseudomonadota > Alphaproteobacteria > Hyphomicrobiales > Nitrobacteraceae > Bradyrhizobium > Bradyrhizobium sp. LB14.3. Next base: position 31,527 of record NZ_JBEPQT010000004.1, on the reverse strand, counting down.
TAGAAGCCGCCCATGAAGACGATGAGCTTCCAGAGCACCAGCAGGCCGTTCTTGGCCACGGTCGCGGTGATGGCGGCCCACACCGCGATCGGCGCGAACAGCATCACATAGCTCGTCACCTTGAGCATGATGTGGCCGATATCGTCGATCAGCGCCAGGATCGGCTTGGAGCGCTCGGGCATCGAGCCCATCGCCACCGAGAAGAATACGGCGAAGATCACGATCTGGAGGATCTCGTTCTGCGCCATCGCGTCCGCGATCGAAGTCGGGATCAGATGGGTCAGGAATTTCTCGATCGAGAACGCCGAGATCGGCAAGCCCGTAGACTGTCCCTTGTCCGGCAGCGTGCCGGGGAAATTGGCGCCGGGCTGAAGCAGATTGACCATCACGAGGCCGAGCATCAGCGAGATGAAGGACGCGCTGACGAACCAGCCCATCGTCTTGGCGAAGATGCGGCCGAGCTTGGAGCCGGAGCCCATATGGGCGATGCCGCCGACCAGGGTCGCGAACACCAGCGGCGCGATGATCATCTTGATCAGGCGCAGGAAGATCACTGCGATCAGATTGATGGAGGAGGCCCAGTCCCCGCGCGTATCCGGCATGAAATTGTAGATCGCCGAGCCCATGATGATGCCCAGAGCCATCGCCGCCAGAATGTATTGCGTGAACCTGTTCGACATTGGTTACCCCCACGACACCGGCCGCTTCATGATGTCGCAGATATGACAACGAAGCAACACGCTTTGCGTGTGCTCGCAATGACGGGATCTTCCCGTTGCGGAACAGGCGCCGGCGATCTAGCTTTCATGCAGCGCACAACGAATGCGGCCTGCACGTTTTCTTTGCGGCGGCTGCATCAATAATCGTCAAACAAACGAAGAGGAAACACCATGAGCGGCAGCGTCAATCGCCAGATTCTTCTGGTGGAAAAGCCCAGCGGCAAGCTCGGTCCCGAACATTTCAAGATGGTCGAGGGTGCAATGCCGGAGCGGAAGGACGGCGAGGCTTTGCTGCGCGTGCGTTATATCTCGCTCGATGCCGCCAACCGCGCCTGGATGCACGGCGCGACCTATCGATCCGCCGTCGAGGCCAACAGCGTGATGGCCGGCGGCGGCATCGCCGAGGTCGTCAGCTCGAAGGCGCCCGGGCTCGCGCCGGGCGACATCGTGTTCGGCGACACCGGCTGGCAGGAGTTTGCGGCCGTGCCGGCGAAGCACCTCACCAAGATGCCGAAGCTCGAACCTATGACGCATCTGCTCAGCGTGTTCGGCATCGCCGGGCTCACCGCCTATTTCGGCCTGCTGGAGATCGGCAAGCCGAGGCAAGGCGAGACGGTCGTCGTGTCCGCGGCGGCAGGCTCGGTGGGCTCGATCGTCGGACAGATCGCGAAGATCAGGGGATGCCGCGTGGTCGGCATCGCCGGCGGCGCCGACAAGTGCAGCTGGCTGACCTCCGAACTCGGCTTCGATGCCGCCGTGGATTACAAGGACGGCGCGGTGTTCAAGGCGTTGCGCGCGGCGGCGCCCAAGGGGATCGACGTCTATTTCGACAATGTCGGCGGCGACATTCTCGAAGCCTGCCTGCCGCAGATGAACAATTACGGCCGCATCGCCTGTTGCGGCGCGATCTCGCAATATGACGGCGCGCCCTCGGCACACGGCCCGCGCGGTGTGCCCGGCTTGATCGTGGTGAAGCGGCTCGTCATGCAGGGCTTCATCGTGATGGACTACATGAAGGAGAGCCAGCGTGCGCTCGCCGAACTGCAGGTCTGGGTCGCATCCGGCAAGCTAAAGGTGCAGGAAGACATCATCGACGGATTGGAGAACACGCCGAAGGCGCTGATCGGATTGCTTGCGGGCGAGAACCGCGGCAAGCGCATGGTCAGGCTCTGACGACGTAGTCAGGTCGCAATTGCGCAGGTAATATCTACTTGCGGTAGTGGCCAAAGCGGCCAAAGATACTGTCGCGAGGCATCACTCGCGGCGATTGCGTTTGCATCACATTTTAGAATCGTGGGCGTTACCGACAGGGCAAGAATTCACCCAAATGTTCAACATTTTGAAACATGTCTCAACGCGTAGCGCGATGTTGGCGGCAGCGCTCTTCGCAACTGCAACAGGCGCATTCGCGCAGGCGCCGACCGACGCCCAGAAGAGCGCCATCCGGTCCGCGTGCCGCTCGGACTTCATGGCGCACTGCGCGAGCGTCACGCCCGGCGGTGTGGAGGCGTATCAATGCCTCCAGAAGAACATGTCCGGCCTGTCATCGGGATGCCAGACTGCGGTGCGCGCGGTCGAGCCCGCTGCGGCGCCCAAGGCGGAAGCGGCGCCCAAGGCGGAAACTGCGCCTTCCGCGGCGAAGGCTGAATCCGCCCCTGCTGAAAAGCCTGCCGCCGCTGCCGCGCCGAAGGCTGCTGCGGCCAAGCAGCCGAGCAGCGCTCAGGTTGCGGCGGTCAAGAGCGCATGCCGCGCCGATTACCCCAAGGTGTGCGCCAGCGTGCCGCCGGGCGGCGCGCCCGCGCTCGAATGCCTGGAGAAGAACAAGGCAAAGGTTTCGCCGGCCTGCGAGAAGGCCGTGACCGCTGCGGCCGGTGGCGGCGCAGCGGCAACGGCGGCGCCTGCCGGCGCAGCTCCTGCGGCGGCAGCAGCACCGGCAGCCGCGCCAGCCGTGATCGTGCTGCGCCCGCTGCGGCCGCGCGAAGAGCTGTTCATCGTTCGCTCCGCCTGCGGCGCCGACATCCGCACGCTCTGCGCCGGCGTCGCGCCCGGCGGCGGTCGCATCGTACAGTGCATCGCCAGCAACGCCGCGTCGCTGTCGCCCGGATGCAAGGATGTGCTGGCGCCGTTCGCTGCACGCTAGAAGCGTGCCATCAACATCTGACGGCGTGCACCGTTCTCGCACGCCTGCAACGACAATCGCCGACCTTTGCCGATATCCGATTTCAATGACGACAACACCGGGAGGAAGACATGCGTTCATTCCTGCTCACCGCCTCGGCACTCCTCGCCATCGCTGCGACCATGACCTTTGAAGCCACCGATGCCAATGCAGTGGTGTGCGCTCGCGGCGTCTATCGCGCCGGCTGCGCCGGGCCGAATGCGGCCGTCGTGGTCCGCAAGCCGGTTCCGGTGGTCCGCTGCACCAGGGTGCTGGTCAACGGGGTCTACGTAAAGCGCTGCATCTGACGGTGCGGATGGCCAAGCCGGCGCGGTTTGGCTATGCTTCGCAACGTACTGCTTCGGACGCGCGCCAAGCGCGTGTCCGGGCATAGGCTTCGGCACGCCACGCCTTTTGCCGATAATTCCGCTGGCGCAGGACGTCGGAGCACATTAGTGTTCCCCTAGATAGTAAGTATACTGTCAATCAAGGAGGCAGACGTTGCGGATCGCCGTGATTGGCGGGGGGCCCGGTGGGCTCTACTTCGCCTATCTCTGGAAGAAGCGTCACCCCGAGGATCAGGTCGACCTGTTCGAACAGAACCCGGCCGACGCGACCTGGGGCTTTGGCGTCGTGTTCTCGGACCAGGCGCTGGAATTTTTGCGTGCCGACGACCCCGAGACGGTCGACGCGATCGCGCCGCACATGGAGAGCTGGGAGAACATCACGCTCAATTTGCATGGCGACAGCGTCGCCATCGACGGTGTCGGCTTCTCCTCGATCGGTCGGCTCGAACTCCTGCAGTTCCTCCAGCAGCGCGCGATCGATGCCGGCGTCACGCCGCGCTTCGACACACCAATTCTTGCGATCGACCAGCTCAACGGCCACGATCTGATCGTCGCCGCCGACGGGCTGAACTCGCTGGTTCGGCGTGCCTTCGAAGGCGATTTCGGCACCTCGCTGTCCTACTCCTCCAACAAGTTCGTCTGGTACGGCACCTCGAAGCGCTTCGACACGCTGTCGCAGACTTTCGTCAAGACCGACCGCGGCGTCTTCAACGCCCACCACTACCGCTACTCGCCGACCATGAGCACCTTCCTGGTCGAATGCGACCACGCGACCTGGCAGGCCTACGGCTTCGCCTACAGGGACGTCGAGCAGTCCAAGGGCGTCTGCGAGGAGGTGTTTGCAGACACGCTGGGCGGCCGCTCGCTGGTCTCCAACAAATCGGTCTGGCGCAATTTCCCCTGGGTCTGGAACGAACACTGGTCGTTCAAGAACATGGTGCTGCTCGGCGACGCGCTGCACTCGGCGCATTTCTCGATCGGCTCGGGCACGCGGCTCGCGATCGAGGACGCCATTGCGCTGGTCAAGGCGCTGGAATCGGATGCCCATCTTTCGACCGCTTTGCATCGCTACCAGGCCGCGCGAAAGCCGGTGGTGCAGAAGCTCGTCAACGCCGCGCGGACGAGCTCGTTCTGGTATGAGCACTTTGCCCAGCACATGCAGCAGGGCTTGATGGACTTTGCCTACAGCTACATCACCCGTTCGGGCCGCATCGACGACTCCCGCCTGCGCGCGATGTCGCCGGGCTTCATGGCGCGCTACGAAGCCGCCAGGAACGGTGGGGATGAGGCATGAGTAACGAGATTCGCGACCAGGTGCCCGCGGACGGCGCGGGCGCCCGCGAGATCGGCTTCGCCATTCCGCAAGTCTACAATGCCAGCCGCGTGCTGTTCGACAATCTCGCGAGAGGATGCGGCGACAAGGTCGCACTCATCGGTCCCGCGGGTACGCGCACTTATGCCGAGCTCTGCACGGAGGCTTGCCGCTGGGGCAACGGCTTTGCCTCGCTGGGCCTCAAGCGCGGCGATCGCGTGCTGCTGTTCCTCGATGACACTCCGGCCTATCCCGCCGCATTCTTCGGAGCAGTGCGCGCCGGTTTCGTTCCGCTGCTGATCAACACGCTGACGCCGCCGGATCTGCTGCAATTCTATCTCGCCGATTCCGGCGCGGCTGTCGCGGTGGCGGATGCCGAGTTCGGTGCACGTTTCAACGCCGAGGCCTGCAAGGACACGGCCCTGCACACCCTGGTCGTCGTCAATGGCGCGGTAGGCGATCACGCCGCGCCGAACGCCGTTTCTGCCGCCGGCTGGCTCGCGCAATTTCCGGCCGAACTCGCGGAAGCCGACACGCATCGCAACGAGATGGCGTTGTGGATGTACTCATCCGGATCCACCGGCCGGCCCAAGGGCATCGTGCATCTCCAGCACGACATGGCCTATAGCGAGGCCGCCTTTGCGCAGAACGTCTTGAAGCTGATGCCGGATGACATCTGCTTCTCGGTGCCAAAAATCTTCTTCGCCTATGGCTTTGGCAACTCGATCACCTTCCCGTTCACGGCAGGCCCGACGACGCTGCTGCTACCGGGCCAGCCGAAGCCTGCGGCGATCTTTTCGGCGATCGAGCAGTACAGGCCGACGGTCTTCTTCGGCCTGCCGACGCTCTATACCTCACTGACCAAGGCCGACGGTGCCGACAAGACCGACTTCTCGTCGCTGCGCATGGCGCTCTCAGCCGCCGAGGTGCTCTCGGCCGAAGTCTTCAACGGCTGGAAGACGCTCACCGGTCTCGATATCCTCGAAGGCCTCGGCTCGACCGAGGTGCTGCACATCTATCTCTCCAACCGCCCCGAGCGGAAGAAACTCGGCGCCGCCGGCCTGCGCGTGCCCGGCTACGAGGTCGCGCTGCGCGACAAGGACGGCCGCGACGTCGCCGACGACGAGGAAGGCATTTTGTGGGTGCGCGGCGATTCCAACACGCCGCTGTACTGGAACCGGCCGGACAAATCCGCCGAAACCATTCGCGAGGGCGGCTGGATCTACACCGGCGACCGCTTCGTCCGCGATGCCGACGGCTTTCACTTCTTCCGCGGGCGCGCCGACGATCTCATCAAGATCTCCGGCCAGTGGGTCTATCCGCTCGAGGTCGAGCTTTGCCTCGCCGATCACCCCGATATCCGGGAGTGCACTGTGTTCGCCGCCGAGCTGCCGGACCGGCGCATGACGCTGAAGGCGGTCGTGGTGATGAACAGCCGCGCCGCCGATCAGCGCGAGACGACACGGCGGCTCCAGGATTATGTGAAGAGTAAGCTGCTGCCTTACAAATATCCGCGCGAGGTGATCTTCATCGACGAGCTGCCGAAGACGGGCACGGGGAAGATCGATCGGCAGGCGTTGTTGCGGATGTGAGGGGACGGCCCCGCCACATACTCAGTGTCGTCCCGGCCGAGCCCCGCTCACCCCGCCTTCCCCAGATGCTCCAGCGCATCCTCCGCCCGTAGCGGCACCCGCGACGCCTCGTTGTTGAGATCGACGAGCTGCACCAGGAGCCCCATCAGCGCCTTGCGGTCGGCCGGCTTGAGCGGCTCGAGCATGCGCGCCTGCGCACGCTCCACGGCGGGGAAGATCTCGCGCAGGATCGCCGCGCCTGATTTGGTCAAATAGAGCAGCTTGATCCGCTTGTCTTCCAGCGCCGGCCTGCGCTCGACAAAATCCTTGGCCTGAAGCCGCTCGATCACGCTGCCGAGCGTCGAGCGGTCGAAGGCGATCACCGCAGACAGCCGCGTCGCGTCGATACCGGGGTGGGTGTGGATCGCGATCAGCGCCGCATATTGCACCGGCGTGAGATCGAACGCCTTGCACTCCTCCATGAAGATCGAGACCGCGATCTGCTGCATGCGCCGGAACAGATAGCCCGGCGCGGCATAGACTGCGTCTATCGTGATCGGAGGCGGCTTACTCGGCATCGGGCTGCTTCTCAGGCGCGGCGTTCGCGAACGCCGGCAGCGCCTTTGCGGCGGCTTCCGCCTCGAGCAAACGCGGATAGGCGGTGACATCGACACCGAAGCGGCGGGCGTTGGCGAGCTGCGGCACGAGGCAGAGATCGGCGAGCGTCGGCACATCGCCGAAGCAGAACGGCTCCGGCTCGGCCCTGATCAGCGTTTCGCAGGCCGAAAGCCCCTCGCGGTTGACCCACGCCGCCCAGTCCTGAACCTTCTTCTCCGGCAGCCCAAGCTCGCGCAGCCGCGCCAGCACCTTCAAATTCTGCACCGGATGCGTGTCGCAGGCGATGGCCAGCGCGAATGCCCTCACCTTGGCGCGCTGCAAAATATCCTTCGGCAGCAGCGGCGGATGAGGATGGGTTTCGTCGAGCCATTCGATGATGGCGACCGATTGGGTCAGCACTGCACCCGCATCATTCTCCAACGCGGGCACCAGGCCCTGCGGATTGATCGCGAGATAGGCCGGCGCACATTGCTCGCCCTTGCGAAGGTGATGCGGCAGGTGCTCGGCACCGAGGCCCTTGAGGTTCAGCGCGATCCGCACCCGGTAGGCGGCGCTGGAGCGGAAATAACCGTGCAGCTTCATCGAGACCTCCCTGTCGTTCCTTTTCGTCAAGTTGACGCTACCTAGACCGTAAGTATACTGTCAACCAACAAAACGAACGGGAGCCGCACCATGGAAGCCGTGACCAAGACGCCGGAACGCGAGGCGTTCTACAAAAAGATCGACGGCGAGAATCTCACCGCGTTGTGGACGGTGATGAGCGATTTGATCACGCCGGAGCCGAAGAGCCCCTGCCGGCCGCATCTGTGGAAGTTCGACATCATCCGCGACTACATGACCGAAGCCGGCAAGCTGATCACCGCAAAAGAAGCCGAGCGGCGTGTGTTGGTGCTGGAGAACCCCGGCCTGCGCGGGCAATCGAAAATCACGACGTCGCTCTATGCCGGCGTGCAGATGGTGGTGCCCGGCGACGTCGCGCCCGCGCATCGGCACAGCCAGTCGGCGCTGCGCTTCGTGCTCGAAGGCAAGGGCGCCCACACTGCGGTCGACGGCGAGCGCACTGCGATGGAGCCCGGCGACTTCATCATCACGCCGTCGATGACCTGGCACGATCATTCCAACGAGACGGACGAGCCGATGTTCTGGCTCGACGGCCTCGATATTCCCCTGGTGCAGTTCTTCGATTGCTCTTTCGCGGAGGGCTCCAAGGAGGATCAGCAGAAGATCACGCGGCCCGCCGGCGACAGCTTTGCGCGCTACGGCCACAATCTGCTACCGGTCGACGTGAAACGGAGCTCGAAGACCTCGCCGATCTTCAGCTACCCCTACGCCTACACGCGGGAGGCACTGGAAAAGGCTCGCACGAGCCAGGAGTGGGACGCATGTCACGGGCTGAAGCTGAAGTTCAGCAATCCCGAAACCGGCGATTTCGCGATGCCGACCATCGGTACGTTCATCCAGCTGCTGCCGAAGGGTTTCAAGTCCGCGCGCTATCGCGCGACCGACGCGACGGTGTTCTGTCCGATCGAAGGCCATGGCCGCACGCGCATCGGCGATGCGACCTTCGAATGGGGCCCGCGCGATTTGTTCGTGGTGCCGAGCTGGCAGTGGGTCACGCACGAGGCTGACATGGATGCGGTGCTGTTCAGCTTCTCGGATCGACCCGTGCAGCAGAAGCTGGACTTGTTTCGCGAGGACCGCGGGAACGCGTGAGGTCCTCGTAGGGCTGCGGCCATTGCAGCTACCGCCAGTGCAACAGCCGCGTCTCCAGCCAGTTGATCACCCTGCCCACCATCAACCCAAACACCGACAAGATCACCACACCCGCCAAGAGCTGATCCGTCTGCATCAGGTTGCCGGCCTGAAGCACGAACGCGCCGATGCCGTACTGTGCGCCGATCATCTCGGCGCTGACGACGAGCAGCAGCGCCACCGACGACGTGATGCGGAAGCCGGCGAGGATCGCGGGCAGTGCGCCGGGCCACACCACCTTGCGCACGATGGTCGCGAACGGCACGTTGAAGCTCTGCGCCATGCGGATGAGATTGCGCGGCACTGCATCGACGCCGCTATAGACCGAGATTGCAGTCGAGAAGAACACACCGAGCGCAATGGTCGCGATCTTCGGCTCTTCGCCGATGCCGAGCCAGAGAATCAACAGCGGCAACAGCGCGATCTTCGGGATCGGAAACAGCGCCGAGATGAAAGTAATGCCGACGCTGCGCGCCAGCCGCGACAGACCGATGGCAAAGCCGACGGCGACACCGGCCGCCGTGCCGAGCAGCCAGCCGACACCGATGCGCAGCAGCGAGGCGGACAGATGCTGCCACAGCGCGCCCGAGATCGCGAGCTGGTAGATCGCCCGCGCGATCGCCGACGGCGCCGGCAGGAACAGCGGATTGACGAGACCGGTGCTGCCGGCAGCCTGCCAGATCGCAATGACCAGCGCGAGCGCGATCCAGCCGCCGAAACGGCTGCTCGCCGGCACGAAGCCGGCGCCGCGAAAGCGGACGCGTCGGACCAGTTCATCCTTCGCAGATGTTCCCGCCGGAGCGCGATCAAGCATGCTGGACCTCGCGCTCGGCATCGATCGCCTCGTTGCGGATCAGCGACCAGATCTGGTTCTGAAGCGCGAGCAGCTTTTCACGGGCTGCAATTTCGCCGCGTTCGGCGCGCGTCATCGGCACGCTCACGACCTCGCGAATGCGGCCGGGACGCCGCGACAGCACCACGATGCGGTCGGCAAGCCGCGCCGCCTCTTCGAGATTATGGGTGACATAGACCGCGCCCATGCCGCCATCGGCGAGGAGCCGGACGAAATCCTCCATCAGCAGTTCGCGGGTCTGCGAATCCAGCGCCGAGAGCGGCTCGTCCATCAGGAGAATGGCAGGCCTGACCGCAAGCGCACGCGAGATGCCGACGCGCTGGCGCATGCCGCCTGAAAGCTGTTTTGGATAGGCCTTGCGAAAATCGGTCAGGCCGGTGCGGCGCAAGGCATCGTCGACCAGCGCGCGGCGCTGTGCGGCCGAGACCTGGGTGTGCAGCAGCGGAAATTCGACGTTCTCCTCCACATTGGCCCAGGGGAGCAGCGCGAAATCCTGGAATACGAAGGTGAGCGGATTGAGACTGTCCGCCGGCGGCGCGCCGCGCAGCTCGGGCGCGCCGGAGGTCGGCAGCAACAGCCCACCGAGGATCGACAGCAGCGTGCTCTTGCCGCAGCCCGAGGGCCCCACGATCGCCACCACCTCTCCGGCGCTGACGGTGAACGAGACGTCGTCGAGCACGGCGAGATCGGCGAAGCGATGGGTGATGTGGTTGGCGATCAGGTCCATGGGAAACTCCCCGTCCTCGTTCCGTCACCCCGAGGTGCCGGAGCGAAGCGTAGGCCTCGAAGGGCGACGGCCCGGCTGCATCCGGGCCGTGCATCCTTCGAGGCTCGCTTCGCGAGCACCTCAGGATGACGGGTTTGGAACAGCGCGCGCATCAATCAATCCGCCTTCACAAAGTCCTTGGCGATGATCGAATTCGCATCAAAGCCCTTGTCGGCAAAGCCCTGCTCCTGGAGCCATTTGATCTGGTTGTCGACGTTCTTGACGTCGAGCTTGCCGTCGGGATCGATATAGGCGCAATTGCCGACCACCTGCTCGACCGGCAAATTGGTGTACTTTGCGATGATCTCCAGCAGCGGCTTTGTCTGCTCGTTGATGGGCGCGACGCCGTCCTTCATCACGGCAAGAATGACGTCGTGATATTCGCGATCGGCCTTTGCCAAAGCGCCGAGCAGCTTCGTCACCAGCACCTTGTTGGTCAGCGTCTTCGGCGAAGCGAACACCGCGCCCAATTGCCAGGGTGTCTCGTCGCCAACCCAGCCGAGAAACTTCGCGCCGCCTTCGTCCATCAGCTTTCGCGCGGTGGAGATCGGCAGCAGTGCTGCATCCACAGTCTCGCCCTTCAGCGCGGCCGCCGCATTCGAGAGCGATTGCAGCGGCACGATCTTCACCTCGGCGAGCTTGAAACCATATTTGTCAGCGAGCAGGCCAAGCGAATAGTGAAAGCTCGAGCCGACCTGCGTCATCGCCACACGCTTGCCCGCGAGATCCTTCGGCGTCTTCAGCCCGGCGGCATAGGCGTTGTTGCTGGCGAAATAGCCGATCAGGGGATAGCCGGCCTTCTCGCGGCTCATGCCGCCGATCACCTTCACCACGCCCTTGCCGGCGAGATTGTAGAGACCAGCCGTGAAGGCGGTGACGCCGAAATCGATGTCGCCGGAGGTGGTGGCCACCGCGATCGGCTGGGCCGCATCGAAGAATTTGAGCTCGACGTCGAGGCCGGCCTCGCGGAAATAGCCTTTGTCCTGCGCAATGAAGACGGGGGCGGAGGAGGATAGCCTGAGCACGCCGATCCTGGCCTTAAGCGCGTCCTCGGCCCGGGCCGCGCCCATCGCTGTGATCGCCACGAGGCTAGCTAGCGCGAGCCGCACAATCCCGATCATCCCGTTTCCTCCAGTGGTTCTTTTGGTGGTTCTCTTGGTCGTTTTTGCAGCCCGTCAGAGCGCTTCGGGCACGGGCTGGTCCCGGCCGATGAATGCGCCCTGTTGTTTCAACGTTTCCTGCAGCTTTTCAACCGGGATGTCACGCGGGATCCGGTTTCCGGACAGCGCCAGCGCGGCGGCGGAACCGGCCGCCTCCCCCATCACGAAACAGGCACCGGAGACCCGGGCCGCCGACTGGCCCTCATGGGTCATCGAGGCGCAGCGGCCGGCGACCAGCAGATTGTCGACACCTTCGGGCACCAGCATGCGGTAAGGCAACTCGTTATAGCCGCGCGATTCCGGGATTGGCGGGAACGTGAAGACGACGTCGCCGGGAACATGGGCCTCGATCGGCCAGCCGTTGACGCCGATGGAATCCTCGAACGAGGCGCAGCCGAGCACGTCCTCGCCGCTCAGCTGGTAGCCGCCCGTGATGCGGCGGGTCTCGCGGATGCCGAGCTGCGGCGGCAAATCGACGATATAGGATTTTTCAAAGCCCGCCACGGTGCGCAGGAATTCGAAGGCGGCGAGCGCCTGCTTGCGGCCTTCGATCTCGCCGCGGGTAAGGTCATCAGGCTCGATGCCGTTGATGGCGTGGCCGTCCTCCCGCGCCACTTGCGTAAAGTTCACCCGCCATTCGATGCCGGACTTCTGCGGGCGCACGATCGCGCTTTTGCGCGGGAATGTGTGCGTGCCGGCGGCGGTGGCCTTCTCCATCAATTGCGGGATGGTCCGCCATGCCTCGCCCGCCTTCTCTGGATCGATGCCGTTGAGACGGAGCATCATCGAGGGGTACATCGGATGGCCGTGTTCGTCGCCGAATTCGAACGGCGCGCCGGCCCAGACCGCGAGATCGCCGTCCCCCGAGCAATCAATGAAAATCTCTGATCGCACCGCCTGCCGGCCCGCCTTGGTCTCGACCATCAGCGCGTCGATGCGGCTGTTATCGCCCATCACCACGCCGGCGCCGAGCGCGTGGAAGAGGATGTGCACCTTGTGGCTGGCGAGCAGTTGGTCGGCCGCGATCTTGTAGGCGGCGGTGTCATAGGCCTGGGCGAAGACCTTACCGAGAATGAGATGCGGCGCGTTGAGGCCGTTCAAATGATCGATCCGCGCCAGCAGCTCGGACGCCATGCCCTGCACCAGCCTGTGGGCCTGGCCGTAGACATTGCCGTGCAAACCACAAAAATTGGTGACGCCTGCGGCGGTGCCCATGCCGCCAAGGAAGCCGTAGCGCTCGATCAAGAGCGTCTTCCGTCCCGCGCGCGCCGCTGATGCCGCCGCCACGATGCCGGCCGGACCGCCGCCGAGCACGACGACTTCATATTCGCCGTAGAGCGGCACCTGGCGTGCCGGTTCTTCGATCGTCATGACCTGCATGGCGCATCCCGCTCCCAAAATCTCTTGCTTGGGCCGGACTATGAATTAACGCGGGCCGGGCTACAATCTACCAAAATAAGCGATCACCCTTCTCGAATCGCGAAAGGCCGGAGATGGACATCCTGGTAAACCTTCAGGCGTTCCTCGCCACCGCGGACGCGGCCGGATTTTCCGCCGCGGCAAGAAAGCTCAATGTCGCGACTTCGGTGGTCGCGAAGCGGGTCACCCAATTGGAGACGCGGATCGGCACGCCGCTGTTTCATCGCTCGACGCGTCAATTGCGCCTGACCGCGGCTGGCCAAGAATATGTCCACCGGGCGCGCAGCGTGGTCGCCGATGTCGGCGATCTCCTGTCGCGCATGGGCGAGAAGGGCCATGATCTTATCGATCATTTGCGTATCAAGGCACCGACATCGCTGACCATCGCCCGGCTTGCCGATGTGTTCAGCGCGTTCCAGACCCAAAACCCGAAGCTGAAACTCGAAATCGTCCTGATCGACCGTCCCGTCGATCCGGTGACGGAAGGCTTCGACATCGCCATCGGCGCCTTCCCGCACTCCTTCGGCGGCGTAGTGGACGAGCCCTTGTGTGCACTGAAGCGGCTGCTCTGTGCTTCACCTGCCTATCTGAAGAAACACGGAACGCCAAAGCATCCGCGCGATCTCGTCGAGCATCGCTGCCTCAGCTTTTTGCCGACGGGGCCGGAGTGGATTTTTGACGGCCCGCGCGGTCGCATCAGCATCCAGGTCAGCCCGCTGCTCTCCTCCAACGAGGGCCATGTGCTGGCGCGCAGCGCGATCGCGGGCAACGGCATCGCGTTGATGTCGCATTATCTCGTCGCGGACGCGTTACGCGACGGCACGCTCAAACCGGTGCTGCGCGACTTTCCGATCCCGGAATTGTGGGTGAAGGCCGCTATCCCCGAGCGACGGCGCAATGCGGCCGCGGTGCAGGCGCTGCTCACGCTGCTAAAAACGTCCCTCGCGACGTCATTATGAGAAGTTGCGCCAAGTGCGCGAGGGCCGTAGCGCGTATGAGCGAAGCGATATGCGGGGTCCCTTTTGGCATTCCCGGATGTCGCTTCACTCATCAGGGCTATATTCCACATCCACAGCATCTGCCGTGGCTGCTGAGCTCACCTCGTTCCGCCGCCCCAATTCCCCGCCCGCTTCTCCGCGAACGACGCCAGCCCCTCCGCGGCTTCCGCGCTCTGTCGCTTCAGCGAATGCAGATGCACGAGCCGCGTGTAGGCCGCGTCGTCCACCGCCATGCCGCCGAACGAGCTCTCCAGCGCCAGCCGCTTGGTCTCGGCCATCGCTTCAGGTCCATTGGCAAGCAACTGCTCGACCACCTTGGCACCGGCGGCGTCGAGATCGGCGAGCGGCACCACCTCGTGGACGAGGCCGATGCGGCGGGCATCCTCAGCGCCGAAGCGTTCGCCTGTCAGCGCGTAGCGGCGGACCTGCCGGACACCGATGGCATCGCAGAGCTGCGGGATGATGATGGCCGCGGTCAGGCCCCAGCGCACTTCGGTGATCGAGAACAAGGCGTTGTCCGCCGCGATCACGACGTCGCAGGCTGCGATCACGCCAGTACCGCCGCCAAAGCAGCCGCCCTGCACCAGCGCGACGGTCGGGATCGGCAGCGTGTTGAGCCGCTGCACAGCCTCGAAAGTCGCACGCGACGCGGCCTCGTTAGCCTCGGTCGATTGCGGCCGCACGCCGTTGATCCATTTGAGATCGGCGCCGGCCTGGAAATGCTTGCCATTGCCCCGGAGCACGACGGCGCGAAGGTTGGGCTTGCTGCCGAGATCGTCCATGGCCGCAAGCACGCCTGCGATCAATGCGCCATCATAGGCATTGTTCACCTCGGGCCGGTTCAACGTGACGGTCGCAACCCCACGCGCATCGAGGGTCCACAGGACAGGGCTGTCAGTCATCGGCGTTCCTCCGGTCGTTTGTTTGCCCTGCACTATGACCGAGGCCGCTCGTTCCGATCCATATCTTTCCGGCGTAGGGCAGCCGCGTCCATCGCATGGCGGCTTGTGTCATGCTGCCGCCGGGCGGCATTCAAGGGACCAGGGACGGGACATCACACCATGCGCATCTGCATTTTCGGCGCGGGCGCCGTCGGCAGCCATATCGCGGTCAGGCTGGCCCGCGCCGGCCACGAGGTCTCGTGCGTGATGCGCGGCGCCCATCTGGAGGCGGTCCGCGCCAATGGCCTCAAGCTGCGCGTCGGCGATTCCGAGGTCTCCGCCAAGGTGAACGCCTCCGGCGATCCGGCCCAGCTCGGCCCCCAGGACGTCGTGATCTCGACGCTCAAGGCAACCGCGCTCCAGGGGCTGGTCGCCAGCATCAAGCCGCTGCTTCAGGACGACACCGCGATCGTTTTTGCGCAGAACGGCATTCCCTGGTGGTACGGGATCGGCCTGCCGCCGCGGCATCCGACACCGCCCGACATTTCCTTCCTCGACCCCGGCGGGCGCTTGCGCGCATGCATTCCGAAAGAGCGGATCGTCGGCGGCGTCGTCTTCTCCTCCAACGAGGTGACCGCGCCCGGCGTGGTGCACAACCTCACCCCGGACCGCAACCGCCTGCTGATCGGCGAATGCGACGACCGCAATTGCGAGCGCATCACGACGCTCCGCGGAGTCTTCAACGACGCACGGCTGGAATCGCCGGCGGTCGCCGATATTCGCGAGGCGATCTGGTCAAAGCTGCTGACCAATATGTCGCTGTCGGTGCTGTGCCTGCTCACCGGTCAGACAGCGCGCGGCGTGCGCGACGATCCTGCGTTCGCCGAGGTCATCCCGCGGATGCTGAACGAGGCCAACGATATCGCGCAACACTTCATCCCCGAGGTCAAGCGCGTGAGCCGCAGCGGCCCCGCACCCAATCACAAGCCATCGCTGCTGCAGGATTACGAGCTCGGCCGCGCCATGGAGATCGACGTCCTGGTGAAAGCGCCCGCCGCCTTCGCACGCACCGCCGGCCTGTCAACGCCGACGCTGGATTTGATCGCCGCGCTCGCGATCCAGAAGGCGCGCGACAAGGGGCTTTATTCGGCGTGAATTTCAGGCGAGCTGGTCAATCCAGGCCGTCAGCGTATCGAGCACCTCTGTGAGCGTCTCTTCATTCGTCCGGCCGGATTTCTTCAGCACCGCGAAGGAGTGATCACCGCCTACGACCTCATGGAGCGTGGCTTTCGTTCCGAGCGCTGCGACGACCGGCCTGAGGAGGCCGAGATCGGCAAGCCCATCGCGCGTGCCTTGCAGGAACAGCATGGGAATCTCGACATCGGCGAGGTGCTCGGCGCGCTCCGTCGACGGCTTTTTGTCGGCGTGCAGGGGAAAGCCGAGGAACGCGAGCCCCTTGACGTCAGGCAGTGGCGCCTTGGATTGCGCCTGCGACGTCATGCGCCCGCCAAACGACTTCCCGCCGGCAACGAGCTTCAACCCGGGGCACAGCCGTGCGGCTTCCTTGACCGCCGCGCGGATGGCGGCGTGGGCGACTGCCGGTTGGTCGGGACGGCCCTGCTTCTTCTCCATATAGGGAAAATTGAAGCGGAGCGTCGCGATGCCGCGATCGGCAAGGCCCTCCGCAATCTTGTCCATGGATGCATGCTTCATGCCCGCGCCCGCACCATGGGCCAGCACGTAACAGGCGCGCGCATTGTCCGGCTGCGTCAAAATCGCCGAGACCGTGCCGATGCGCTCGATGTCGAGCTTGAGCTCTTGAGTTTTGACAGCCACAATCAGACATCCCGACAGACGCTAATCCGGCCGCCTTGGTAGCGTCACCGGCGCAGCCTGAAAACACAATAATTGCCACGGCCGCCCGGCCTACCAAGCCGGAAAGCCGCATTGACCGAGGTGACCATGTCCTACCGCTCCTCCTGGATGACCGAAGAGCTCGAAATCTTCCGCGACCAGTTCCGGAAATATCTTGCCAAGGACCTGGCCCCGCATGCCGAAAAATGGCGCGAGCAGAAGATGGTCGACCGCTTTGCCTGGCGCGGGCTCGGCGAGATGGGCGCGCTACTGGCAAGCGTGCCGGAAGAATATGGCGGCCTTGGTGCCACCTTCGCCTATGATGCCGCCGTTCTGGACGACCTCGAAAGCACGGTGCCGGAGCTGACGACCGGCGTCTCCGTACATAGCGCCATCGTCGCGCACTACATCCTCAATTACGGATCCGAGGAGCAGAAGAAGCGCTGGCTGCCGAAGATGGCTTCCGGCGAGATGATCGGCGCCATCGCCATGACCGAGCCCGGCACCGGCTCGGATTTGCAAGCCGTGAAGACCACGGCCAGGAAGCAGGGCAATTCCTACGTCATCAACGGCCAGAAGACTTTTATTACCAACGGCCAGGCCGCCGATCTCGTCGTCGTGGTCGCGCGCACCGGCGATGTCGGCGCCAAGGGCATCTCGCTGATCGTGGTCGAGACCGCGGGCGCGGATGGTTACAAGCGCGGGCGCAACCTCGACAAGATCGGCCTGCATGCCTCCGACACGTCCGAGCTGTTCTTCGACAACGTCACTGTGCCGCCGGAAAACCTGCTCGGCGGCGAGGAAGGCCAAGGCTTTGTCCAGTTGATGCAGCAATTGCCGCAGGAACGCCTCGCACTCGCGGTCGGCGCAGTCGCCGCGATGGAGCGCGCGATAAAACTCACCGTCGATTACACCAAGGAACGGAAAGCGTTCGGCAAGCCGCTGATGGAGTTCCAGAACACCGCCTTCAAGCTCGCCGAGCGCAAGACCGAAGCGATGATCGCGCGCGTCTTCGTCGACTGGTGCATCGAGCGCCTGGTCGCAAAGGATCTCGACACGGTCACGGCGTCGATGGCGAAATACTGGTGCTCGGACAAGCAGGTCCAGACCGCCGACGAATGCCTGCAGCTGTTCGGCGGCTACGGCTACATGCAGGAATACCCGATCTCGCGCATCTTCATCGATTCCCGCATCCAGAAGATCTATGGCGGCACCAACGAGATCATGAAGCTGCTGATCGCAAGGTCGCTGTGATCAGGTCGCTGTAACCGTTACCTCATCCGCTTGTCGGCGGCGATGAAGTCGATGAAGGTCCTCACCTTCGCGGAGAGGTATTTGCGGCTCGGATAGACCGCGAACAGATTTCCCTCGAAGATGACCTGCCCGGGCATGAGGTGTTCGAGACGTCCGCCAGCGATGTCCTCGGCGACCAGCCATTTCGGCAGGAAGGCCAGGCCCATGCCTTCCAGCGCGGCCATGTGCAGCAGCGTTTCGTTGGCGCTGCGCAGCACCGGATCGAGCTTGACGGTCTCGGTGCCGTGCGCGCCCTGGAAGGAGAAGCTCTCGCTGGGATAAAGCGCGTAGTGCAGCAAAGCCTGACCGGAGAGATCGGCGAAGGTCGCCGGGCGGCCCGCACGTTTGAGGTAGGCAGGAGCGGCAACGAGGTAGAATGGGACGTTGGTGATTGGCCGGGCGATCAGCGCCTCGTCGGGCGCGCCGGTCGCGCGCAGAGCGAGATCGAAGCCCTCCTCGACCAGATTGACCATCCGTCCGCTGAGATCGACATCGAGGCGCACCTCCGGATAGCGCGCCTGGTAATCCGCCAGCACGCCTGCGAAGATCGTGTTCGCCATCCACACCGGCGCGGTCAGCCGCAGCGTGCCGCGCGGAACGACCGTCGCGTTGCTGACGGCGGCTTCGACCTCGTCGAGCGAATCCAGCATCTGCCTGGCCTGCTCGAAATAGAGCGTGCCGCTTTCGCTCAGGCTGACGCGCCGACTGGTCCGGTTGAGAAGCCGGGTCCCCAGCCGCTTCTCGAGCTGCATCACGTGCTTGCTCGCCATGGCGGCGGAGATGCGCAGGCGCTGGGCTGCGGCCGCGAAGCTCTTCAGCTCGGCGACCAGGCAAAACACCCTCATACTGACCAGAGTATCCATCAAATCATCAACATTGGGGAAATGAACCCATCCCAAAACCTATATTGATCAAATAAATGGAAATTATCAAATGGTGGCAGCCCTCACATCCTTTGGAGAACCACCATGTCCGCCACGACCTTTGAGACCGCCCCTCTCGGCCGCGCCCTTCGCATCGGCCTCTGGGCCGCACAGGTCCTTCTCGCCTTCGTCTTCGTCTCGGCCGGGCTGGTGAAACTGCTCACGCCCATTCCCCAACTCGCCGCGATGATGCCATTTGCGGGCGAGTATTCCGAAACGTTCGTTCGCTCCGTCGCCTTGGTCGATCTCGCCGGTGGTATCGGCATTCTGCTGCCGGCTCTGACGCGGATCCTGCCGCGACTGACGGTGCTGGCCGCGCTCGGCTGTAGCGTGCTGCAGGTCTTTGCATTCTTCTTCCATATCTCGCGTGGCGAAGCCGCGACGACACCGCTCAATGTCGTCCTGCTCGCGCTTAGCCTGTTCGTGCTGTGGGGCCGCGGCCGCAAGGCGCCGATTACTGCCCGGCGATTTTAAGCAGCAGGACAGCGCCGCCATGATCCCAGCCAGCGGATGGTCCCGCAGGGGCCTGCTCGCCGGCACCGCGATCCTCACGGCCGGCGGCATCGCCGCGGCCAAGGAGGATCGCCTTGCCGAGGGCGTCGTGATCCTGATCGACAGCAACGAGCCCTATGTCATGGGTCATGCGATCAGCTACTCCGCCAACCTCTCCAGGCATTCTGCCGACAGGGGTGCGAGATTGCTGATCGAGGTCGTCGCCAACGGCAAGGGCGTCGACGTCTTCCGGGCGGACAAGACTCCGATCGTCGAACCGCTCGCGACGCTGCGGCAGTCGCTGCCCAATCTCGCCTACAGCATGTGCGCGTCGTCAAAAGCGATCGCGGAAGCGAAGGAGCAGGCCTTGATGCCGTTGATCGCGGGCGCGAGCCTCGTCCCGTTCGGGATCGGACGCGTGGTCGATCTGCAACTCAAGGGCTGGGCCTATATCCATGCGTGAGAGGCCTCGCGCGCCCGGCACGGAGCTGTCCAGGCGATCGCTCCTGATGGCCGCGCCCGCGCTCATTGCCTCGCTGCACGCAAGCCGTGCGCAGGGCGGCGACCCGTCCTGGCCGCCGGTATTCGAGGCCGGCCGCAATCAGTTCACGGTCGTGCGGCCTCGTGCGCCGATGGCTCCGCTCCGGCTTCAGGATCTCAATGGCAGGGACATCGTTGCGACGGCAAAGCCGGGACGCATCACGCTCGTCAATTTCTGGGCGACGTGGTGCGCGGCCTGCCGGCTCGATCTACCCGCGCTCGCAAGCCTCGCGGGATCGCGGCCCGATCGGCTCGACGTTCTCGCGATCTGCACCGATACGAAGGACTTGCGAAAGATCCGCGCATTCCTCGGCGGCCTGGCCGTGCAAAATCTCGCCTGCAACGTCGACGCATATGGCGCAATCGCGGAATCATCGGCCGGGAATTTCAGGCTTGTCGGCATGCCCGTCACCTATGTGGTGGGAACGGGTCATTACATCGACGGCTATATCACTGGCGCACCCGACTGACTCTCGCCCGCCGGCGCGCGGCTGCTGCAATTCTATCGCGAGCAGGCCTAGGACGATGCGGTCTGCCGTTACGCCGCTGGGTCCGACGGCTTTTGCTCGATCGCAGCGAGTTCAGATTGCCCAGACAACCCGTCATTGCAAGATGCGGCACCAGACCATACGCTGCGTGCGACGGGGCAATCACCATCTGGTTTCGTCTGCGTCACGTCAGGAGACAAGCGAATGGTTCACCTCTCGCGCCGGAAACTCCTCCAGCTTGCTGCTGTTTCGCCGTCTGCCCTTTCCGCCGCCTGGACGTCACCGGCATCAGCCGCTGCCGGCCCCAAGACCCTCATCGCCGTGATGCAATCGGACCTTCGCGTCACCGATCCCGGATTTACGACAGCCATCATCACCCGCGACCATGGCTATATGGTCTACGACACCCTGCTCGGCATCGATGCCACCTTCAAGGTGCGGCCGCAGATGGCCGACTGGACGGTGTCCGCGGACAAGCTGACCTACACCTTTACCTTGCGCGAGGGCCTGAAATGGCATGACGGAGCGCCGGTGACGGCGGAGGATTGCGTCGCCTCGCTGAAGCGCTGGGGCACGAGCGTCGACGGCATGGCGCGCAAGCTGATGGACTTCACGGCAGGCATCCAAGCCGCAGACGCCAAAACGATCGTCTTCAAGCTGAAGGAGCCTTATGGCCTCGTGCTCGAGACGATCGCCAAGCCATCGGCGATCTGCGCCTTCATGATGCCCAAGCGGCTTGCCGAAACCCCGATCAGCAAGCAGATTCCGGAGCAGATCGGCTCCGGTCCGTTCAGGTTCGTGGCTGCCGAATTCCAGCCCGGCGTGAAAGCTGTTTACGAAAAGAACACCGACTATGTGCCGCGCAAGGAGCCCGCCGAATGGACATCGGGCGGCAAGGTGGTCAAGGTCGACCGTGTCGAGTGGCTGACGACGCCGGACTCGCAGACCGCGCTCAACGCGCTGCAATCCGGTGACGTCGATTTCCTTGAAACGCCGCCATTCGACATGCTGCCCACGCTGGAGTCGAATCCGGACATCAACGTGGCGATCCTGAACAAGTTCGGCTTCCAATCGTTCGGCCGGATGAACTTCCTGCATCCGCCGTTCAATAATGTGAAGATCCGCCGCGCCGCGATGCTCGCGATCAACCAGAAGGACGTGCTCGACGCCCAGATCGGCAATCCCAAATACTACAAGCTCTGCGGCGCATTCTTTATCTGCGATACGCCGCTGGCCAGCGACGAAGGCGGCGAGACCCTGGTCAAGGGAAACGGCATGGCGGATGCCAGGAAGGCCTTGGCCGAATCCGGTTATGACGGCACGCCTGTGGTGATCCTGGCCCCAACCGACCAGATCCTGCTGAAAGCGCAGCCGGTCATGGTCGCACAGCTCCTGCGCGAGGCGGGCTTCAAGGTCGACGTTCAGGCGATGGACTGGCAGACCGTGGTCACCCGCCGCGCCAACCAGAAATCCCCGAAGGAAGGCGGCTGGAACATGTTCTTCACCTACCAGGGCGCCGCCGACTCGATGAACCCGCTCGTCAACATCGCGATCGTCGGCAAGGGCACGGAGGGCGGCTGGTTCGGCTGGTCCGAGGACCCCAAGCTCGAGCAGCTGCGCGATGCCTTTGCCCGCGCCACCTCACCGGAAGAGCAGAAGAAGATCGCCCTCGACGTGCAGAAGGAAGCCTACGATCAGGTGATCTACGTCCCACTCGGCCAGTTCCAGGCGCCGAGCGCATGGCGCAAATCACTGACCGGCGTGATCGACGGCCCGGCAACGCCGATGTTCTGGAATGTCGACAAGAACGAGTAGGCTAACGGCCTCACGAACCACTAGTTCGGATGCCACCAGCGGCCGCCGATGACAACGCCTTCGGACACGATCTTGCGATCGCCGATCAGGTGCTCGCCGACGACGTCCTCATAGTCGAACTGGCCTTCTTTGACCGAGATCAGCGTGGCGTCGCCGACGCTGCCCGGCTTGAGGCTGCCGAGCTCGGGGCGCCGCAGCGCCATCGCAGCGTTGACCGTGGAGGTTGCGATGACGTCGGACAGTGGCATGCCCATGCACAAAAATTTCGACAGGGTCGTCACCTGGTCGAAGGCCGGCCCGTCGATGCAGAGCTGATGGATGTCGGAGGAGATGGTGTCCGGATAGAAGCCGTTGGCGAGCATGGCGCGCGCGGTCTTGAACGCGAACGAACCCTTGCCATGGCCGATGTCGAACAGCACGCCGCGCTCGCGAGCGTCGAGCACCGCCCGCTTCACCGTGCCCTGCGCGGTCGCGGGCGTGTTCGGGAACGGCCGGAACGCATGGGTGAGCACGTCGCCGGGGCGCAGGCGCGCCAGTACCTCCTCGTAGGTCGGCGGCGGATGGTCGATATGCGCCATCAGGGGCATGCCGACCTCGTTCGCGACCTCGAGCGCGATATCGAGCGGCACGACGCCCGACGTGCCCGAGGAGTGCAAGCCCACGCGCACCTTGATGCCGACGATGAGATCGCGGTTGGCATCGGCCACCTTGGCCGCCTCGATCGGATTCATCAGCCGCAGCTCCTCGCTCTCGCCGACCATGATCCGGTGCGAGAAGCCAAAAATGCCGGCATGCGAAACGTGCAGATAAGCGAGAATGCGAACCTGGCTCGGCTCGATCACGTGCTTGCGGAAGCCCGCGAAATTGCCGGGCCCCGCGCTGCCGGTATCGACGGCGGTGGTGACGCCGGAGAGGCGGCAGAATTCCTCGGCGTCGATGCCAAGCGAAGTGCCGCCCCAATAGACATGAGTGTGGAGATCGATCAGGCCAGGGGTGACGATGTAGCGAGACACGTCGCGCACATCCGTGCCCGGATCCGCCTTGAGGGCGCTGCCGACCGCCGCCACCTTGCCGCCCGCAAAGGCCACGTCCATCACGGCGTCGAGCTTTTGCGAGGGGTCAACGACGCGTCCGCCGCGCAGGATCAAATCGAAAGGCATCATTGTCTCCGGATATGGCAGCGAGGCGGGGCCGGCAATCAGCCCGGGCAAGGAAGGAAGCTTCGCGCTTCTAGCAATTTTTGCGCCGACGAGCGTGGCAAACGCAGCGATTGCTCATTGAGAAACTGGCGATCCCGGGAAGACTCGAACTTCCGACCTACGGTTTAGGAAACCGTCGCTCTATCCGGCTGAGCTACGGGACCGCGGAACCCGCGGGACGGGTTCGGCCCCCTCATAGCAGAGCAGGATGCGGTTCGCCAGCCGCAAGGCGGGCCAGATCAGCGTCAACCTGAACGGGACGGCTGTACAATCGCCTCCAGATCCCACTCGGCGGAGTAGCCCACATGATCGAAAGCATCAGCGCCATCACGCTCAGCACGCATGACATGGGGTGCGCCGTGCAGTTCTATCGTTCGCTGGGGTTCGAACTGCTATATGGCGGCGAGGCCGCTGCATTCACAAGCTTTCGCGCCGGCACCAGCTATCTCAACTTGACTGCGCAGCCGGAAGACAAGCACTGGTCCTGGTGGGGCCGCGTCATCTTCTACGTCGCCGATGTCGACGGGGCCTACGCGCGCGCACGCGCCGCCGGGTGGCAGCCGTCGACCGCACCGCGCGATGCAGAATGGGGTGAGCGCTACTTCCATCTCACCGACCCCGACGGCCATGAGCTCAGTTTCGCGCGACCGTTGTCCGGACCGCATAAGTCACATCCGCTGACGTTCCCAACGCGCGAGTAGCGCCGTCTCAGCCGCCGTGGCAAACTCGGCGCGGTTTCCTCAAGCGAGAATTGTATCTGGGTTCTAACCAGGGAGGACGACCATGGTAACCTATGTCGTGCTGGGGAACTTCACTGATCAGGGAGTCCGCAACGTCAAGGACTCGCCGAAGCGGGTCGACGCTTTCAAGGAAATGGCCAAAACGTTCGGCGTGACCGTGAAAGAGATCGTCTGGACGCAGGGACGATATGACGTTGTGACCGTTCTCGAGGCTCCAGATGAGGCTGCCGCAATGTCGCTCAGCCTTAGTCTCAGCGCGCTTGGCAATGTCCGCACCGAAACGCTGCGCGCGTTTTCGGCAGCAGATATGACAAAGATCGTTGGCAAGATGCTCTGACGTTCAAGCCCGCGCCAGCGCACCGGACCTGGGATGGCAATCCCGGGAAGGGGCCTCTTACGCTTTGATATTGTTGTCCTTCACCACCTTGCCCCAGGTGGCGACCTGCTTGTCGAAGAAGGTCTTGAAGGCGGGGCCGTCCTCGAGCAGCAGCGTCATCTGCTGGGTCTCCTTGAGCTGCGCCGCGGTCGCGGGCTCGCTCAGGATCTCCTTGGACGCCGTCGCGAGGCCTGCGACGATGTCAGGCGGCGTACCCGTGGGCGCGAAGATGCCCCACCATGCCAGCGTCTCGAAATCCGGAAAGCCCGCCTCGATCGCGGTCGGCGTATCCGGCAGGCCCGGCAGCCGCTCGCGGCCGAGTTGCAGGATCGGACGCAGCATGTTGGTGCCGAGTTGGGCTGCGACCAGCGCCGCCGATCCCGCGATCAGATCGACATGGCCGCCGAGCACGTCGTTCATCGCGGGACCGCCGCCGCGATAGGGCACGTGCATGATCTCGACGCCGGCCTTGTTGCCGAGCACGGTCATGGCGAGATGGCCGAGCGTGCCGATGCCGACGGAGGCATATTTCACCGCGCCGGGTGTCGCCTTGCAGGCCGCCACCACGTCGGCAAAGCTCTTGTAGGGACGGCCCGCACCGGCCGCGATCACGTAGGGCGCGGTGCCGACCAGCAACACCGGCATCAGCTCGCGCTCGACATCAACGGGCGGCTTGTCGAGGATGGACGGGATCACCGCGTGAGAATCGAAGGTGACCAGGAACGTGGAGCCGTCAGGCGGGCTCTTGGCAACCTGCGCCGCGCCGAGCGCGCCGGCGGCGCCCGACTTGTTCTCGACAATGACGATGCGGTTGAGCTTGGTTTGTAGATGGCTCTGGAGCAGCCGCGCCATCGCATCGGTCGATCCGCCCGGCGGAAACGGCACCACCAGCGTGATTTTTGAGGCCTGTGCGCTTGCCGGTGCCATCGCGAGGATGGCGGGCGCGGCCAGCAGCGCCCGTCGTGTGATCGTCATATTGTCCTTCCTGTTTTGCCTTCGCTCTTTGCTTTTTTGCTTGTGAGCGCTTTAAGTCGTCCCGAAACCGGACCCCGCTTTTCTGTATTCCGGTCGCGGTGGACTAAAGATGTCCAGCACGCGGGCGCCGTCGGGGCCGGCGCGCATGGTATGCGGCACATTACCGGGCGTGCGCCAGAAATCGCCCTTCTTCACGGGAATCTCTTCGTCGCCCTGGACGCGGGTCGCGGAGCCGTCGAGCAGCACGCCCCATTGCTCCTCGGGATGATGGTGCAGCGTGCCCTGCGCATGCGGCGCCAGCGTCACCACCGACAGCATCGCCTGCTCGCCGGAGAAGATGCGCGTGGTCACCCCCGCCGCGAGCTCGCGAAACAGGCCGTCGCCGGTATCGTCGAGATTGTGGAATTCCTCTTTCTGGCTCACGCCATCCTCCCTTCTTTTTTCTCTGATCAGGATTTTCCATACGAGCCCTGATAGCGGCCCTCGCGGATCGCCTTCAGCGTCTCCTCCTCGCGCGCGACCTGGGCCCGCACGGCTTCCAGCAGCGCCGCGGCACCGGCGGCGGGAAACGACACCACGCCGTCCTCGTCGCCGACCACGATGTCGCCGGGCGAGATCACGCTGCCGCCGATCGAAACAGGCAAATTGATCTCGCCGGGGCCGTTCTTGTAGGGGCCGCGGTGGATCACCGCGCGGGCGTAGCAGGGAAAGTCGTCGGCCGCGAACGCCGCAACGTCGCGGATCGCGCCGTCGATCACATAACCTTCGGCTTTGCGCCACTGCGCGATATTCTTCATGATCTCGCCGACCAGCGCCCGCGTCTCGTCGCCGCCGCCATCGACCACGATGACGTCGCCCGGGCCGACCAGTTCGAGCGCGCGGTGGATGGCGAGATTGTCGCCGGGACGGGTGCGGACCGTGAACGCCGTGCCCACCAGCTTGCCGCCGCGATGATAGGGCTTTAGCCCGACGGCACCCGGCAGCCGGGCGAGATTGTCCGAAATGACCGAGGTCGGCGCACCGCGAAAACCCTCGATGATCTCGGCCGGCGGCTTCGGCACAGAGTTCGCAGCGATGGTGATGGTCATGATCGTCAGTCCTTCCCGTGAATTGTCTTACTCGGCGTGCGCCCGCGCCTTCGCCGGCAGGATCCGGAAGGCGCGCCCCTCCTTCATCCACGCCGCGCGCTCATCGCGCAACAGCGTGCGGCGAACTTTACCGGAATCATCGCGCGGCGGGGCGCTAACGATCTCAAAGCTCTCCGGATGCTTGTAGCGGCTGAGTCTGTCCTTCAGGAAATCCGCCATGCCGTCGGCAATGGCCTGGCCGTCCGCGTCGCCCTCCGGCTCGATGATGGCGTGTACGCGCTGGCCCAGTTCGGGATCGGGCAATCCCACCACCACGCAGGAGCGCACGCCGGGGCACTCAGAGACCGCGGCCTCGATCTCGGCCGGATAGATGTTGGCACCGCCGCGCAACACCATGTCGGCAAGGCGGTCACCGAGATAGAGGTAGCCTTCCGCGTCCAGCCGGCCGATATCGCCGAGCGATTCCCAGCCTTCCGCGCGGCGCTTCGGCTCGGCGCCGAGATAGTGATAGGTGGCGTCCTTGCCGTCATTGTTGAGGAAATAAATCTCGCCGCTCTCGCCCGGCGCCACGTCGTTGCCGTCCTCGCCGACGATGCGCAGGCGCGCCATCTCGCCGATCTTGCCGACCGAGCCCTTGTGCGTCAGCCATTCCGTGCCGGAGATGATGCATGAGCCTTGCCGCTCGGTGCCGCCATAGAGCTCCCAGATCCGCTCAGGCCCGAGCCAGGCGATCCAGTTTTCCTTCAGCCAGGGCGGCATCGGAGCTGCCATGTGGAAGACGGTCTGCAGGCTCGACACGTCGTAGGCATTGCGCACGTGCTCCGGCAGCGCCCAGATCCGGTGCATCATGGTCGGCACGAAATTGACCCATTGCACGCGCTCGCGCGCGATCTGTCGCAGCGCCTCCTCCGCGTCGAACTTGACGAGGCCGGTGAGCTGGCCGCCGGTAAACAGCGCGTAGTGCGACACGATGAACGGAGCATTGTGGTAGAGCGGGCCGGGATTGAGCAGCGAAACCCCGAAGGGGATATTGAGCGGCGGCGCGGCGACCGTGTCGGTCACCGCCGGCTGGTGATCGAGGATCACCTTCGGCCGGCCGGTCGAGCCGCCGCTGGTCATGGCTTTCCAATAGCGCGCCACCGGTGGGGTAAGCGGCTCGTCGGAAAACCCTTCCGGCATGAAATCCGCAGGCAGCCGGTTCGGCGCATTCCAGTCGGTTTCGCCGCCGACCACGAGCGCCGGCTTCAGGATGTCGAGCACCGCGGCGGCTTCGCCGCGCGGCAGGCGCCATGACAGCGAGGTCGGCGTCGCGCCGCATTTCCACACCGCAAAAGAAGTCTCGAAGAATGAATTGCCGTTGGGCAATCCGATCGCGACGAAATCACCGGGCTTGACGCCCTTGGCCGCAAACGCCCGTGCGCGCCGGTTGGCGCCGCGCTCGAGCGCGTCCCATGTCAGCGTGTCCTGCCCGTGACGGACGGCGATCGTGCCTTGCGGTTTGCGCTCGGCGTACCAGCGCGGCACATCGGACAGGGGCAGCAGCATCAGGCGTTTCCACTTCGTCTTCTTGGCGTCGCCAACAAGGCGACCGCAGGATGAAGTGACGCTGTGACTCCTGCGCCACGTCAAGCAAAAAATGTCAGCATCCCAGCCATGAATTTCCCGGGTTCCATGGGTGACAAGCCGGCCATAAAGGGGCAAAAATCCGACCCGACTCAGTTCGGGTTGAGTTTTGCAAGGGATGCTCTCGTAGAATGTCGGACGTAGTTGCATCGTGTCGTGCGGCGCTTGTCTTGGCGGCAGCAGGATTTTTCCTGCTGGCGCCGTCGCATGCCCATGCACAATGGTGGAAACGCGCGCCTGTTGACTTCGAGGCATGCGCCGACGCCGCCGAGAAAGCCGCGACCAAGACCGAGAAAACCTCCGCGCTCGCCGACTGCAACGCGAAATTCGCCGGCCGGCGCAAAGCCGGCGGCGGCTACTCCTATTACGATTTCCTCCAGGACCGCAGCTTTGACATCGCCGGCCCCAATCCGACGCCGGACGAGCAGAAGAAGATCGACCAGTCCTACACCGCCTATCTCGCCACTCAACGCCGCAGCAATGAAGCCGCCCAGGCTACCGCGCGCCAGCAGCGCGAGCAGCAGGAACAACAGGCGCAACAGCTCCAGCAGGTCGCGCTGCGAACCGAGGTCGAGCGCGTGCCTGTGCCGGTCGAGCGGCCAAAAGTGCAGCAGGCCGCCATCGGCGACGCACGGCCGCGGCCGAAGGGCGCGCCCTGCACCAAGGGCTCGTTCTCCTGCGAATGGCCGCGGCTGTCGGATGGATTGAATGATCTGAAGAAGCTGTTCAGCCCGACACCGAGCAAGCCCGCGAAGAAGGGCTGAGCTAGCCACAGCCGTCATTGGATGGAGATCCGTCTCCCAGCCTCAGTTCGTCCGCTTCGTCTTGCTGCGCTTCGGCTTGACCACCGGTGCGGTTGCTGCGGGTGAACTACCCAACTGTGAACGGCTCTCCTTCAGGCGCGCGTCATAGCCGGGCGAATTCGTGACGGTCGGTGGCCTTGCCTGGGCAAACGTGGAAGCTGCGCAGAGGGCGGCCAGTGCGACCCCGATCGTCAAATAGCGTTTCATCGCAATTCTCCCGTCGGCCGGCGTGAGCTCATGCAACGCCGTGGATCTGCTGCGGCGTCAGCCGCGGCGGGCCCTTGCCCGCGGCCTCAGCCTCGTTGATCAGCGCAACAATGCGGCGCGACAGCGGCACGTCGATGCTGTTCTGTTCGGCGAGCGCGATGATCGCGCCCTGGAGATAGTCGATCTCGGTCTTGCGGCCCTGCTTCAGATCCTGCCACATCGAGGAACGCGCCTCGGGATCGATCTTCATCGTCCTTCCCAGAATCAGGTTGAAGATCGGATCAGGCAGTCTCAGCAAGGTCGGCATCCAGGACGACGGGATCGGCGTCGCCGAGACCGGAGTGATGCCGGCGGCTTTCATCGCGGTCAGCCCCTCCGCCATCTGATCGGCGAACAGCCTTCGCCAGTCGCGGTTCGCCAGTTGCGCCGCGAGCGGCATATCGGACAAGGCGCTGAGCGCATTGTTCAAATTGATGATCAGCTTGCCCCATTGCACGCCTGTGATGTCGCGGCTCGCGTGCATGACGAGCCCCGGCGCCGACAGCGCTGCGGCCGTGTTCGCCTCGTCTTCGCCAACATGAATATCGCCGGAGGTCGAGCGGTGGAAGCGGCCCTCGCCCATGCCGATCACGTTGAAAGGCACCATGCCGGCGATCACGCGGCGGCCGCCGAGGCGCTCGCGCAGCACCGCGACATTGCCGACGCCGTTTTGCAGCGATACGATGACGGCATCCTGCGGCGCATGCTGCGCGATCTGCTCCGCGACACCGGCCGTGTCGGCGCTCTTCACCGTGACCAGCACGATACCGGCGCTGTGGAAGATCGCGGGATCTTCCGACAGCGCGAGTTGGCCCGGGTCGAGCTTCTTCGTCGACCCGTCGAAATCGGTCAGAAGCAGGCCGAACCGTTCGATCTCGGCCTTCACCCGCGGCCGCACCAGCAGCGCGACGCGGCGGCCGCCAGCCGTCAGCATGCCGCCGACGAAACATCCGATGGCGCCCGCGCCGG
The DNA here is from genome assembly GCF_040547985.1 of Bradyrhizobium sp. LB14.3. Lineage (NCBI taxonomy): Bacteria > Pseudomonadati > Pseudomonadota > Alphaproteobacteria > Hyphomicrobiales > Nitrobacteraceae > Bradyrhizobium > Bradyrhizobium sp. LB14.3. The sequence continues at coordinate 1,549 of NZ_JBEPQT010000004.1, read as the reverse complement.
CCACCACGATCGGTCGATCCGTAACCACTCGCCTTGCTCCCTGACATGTCCGGCCTTCGATAGCAGAGGCGAGGCCGGCTGCCCATCGCGCCGCATCCGCCTTGTAACCGTCATGAGAGCCTCATATGTTTTTGCGCGGGGGCCTATCAGCGGCGAGAGCTCGCCGACGAGAACGCCAAAGGAGAGCATCATGGGTCTACTCGACGTCCTCAACGGCATGCAGAACGGCCCGCGCGGCCCCAGCACGCCAAGCTCTGAGAAGTCCTCGGGCGGCATGTCGCCGATGACCATGGCGCTCCTTGGCCTGCTCGCCTGGAAGGCGTTCAAGCACGTGACCGCGGGCCAGCCCGGCGCGGCACCGCAGCAGTCCCCGACGCCGACGCACCTGCCCCCGCCGGTGAATGCGGGTGCTGGCGGCGGACTTGGAGGTAGTCTTGGAGGCGCACTTGGCGGAGGCGGCGGCCTCGGTGACCTGCTCAAGGGCGGCCTTGGCGGCCTGCTCGCGGGTGGCGCAGCCGGCAGCGTGCTCAGCGGCGGTCTCGGCGATCTCCTCAACCAGCTTCAGCAGGGCGGCCACGGCGAGGCCGCCAATACCTGGGTCGGCAAGGGCGAGAACAAGGCGATCGCGCCCGGCGATCTCGCCAACGCGCTCGGCGCCGACCAGATCGAGAGCCTGTCCGCCCAGAGCGGCCTGTCGCGCGACGAGCTGCTCTCCGGCCTCAGCCAGTATCTTCCGAAGGTGATCGACCATCTGACGCCGGACGGACGGCTGCCGACCGAGAACGAGATCTCGGGCAGAATCTGATTTGAGTCAAAACGAGGGGAGCACGGACATGAGCATGGGTGGCTTGTTGTGGATCATCGTCGTCGGCTTCATCGCCGGCCTCATCGCGCGCTGGCTGGCGCCGGGACCGAACAACCCGAGCGGCTTCATCCTCACTACCATCCTCGGCATCGTCGGCGCATTTCTCGCGACCTTCGTCGGCCAGGCGATCGGACACTACAGTCCCGACCAGGGCGCCGGATTCATCATGGCCACCATCGGCGCGGTGGTGGTGCTGTTCATCTGGCACCGACTGGTCGCGAGTGGCGTGATCAAGGGATAGCCCGCCGTCGCTTTGCAGCGTGGCCTGCCAAGAAATTCGGTGTCGTCCCGGCGAAGGCCGGGACCCATAGCCACCGAATTTGGTTTGGCGAAGATCGGTAGTTGCCGATTTCGAACGACAACCACGGCCTGTGGTTATGGGTCCCGGCCTGCGCCCTAGGGCATGCACATATCTCTGAGGCTCCATCCTGCTGCGACGGCATGGAAGTATTGGAGACCGTTGCTGAAGGTGATTGGACCTGGCGGCCTGGAAGATGGATAGCCGTCCCAACCGCCGAGGCGGCCGATGATCCAGGCGGCCCAGGCTAGGCTGTCAGGCGGATGCGGGTTCTTCAGCCGCTTACTTTTAGCTTCGTACTGCTGGTTCAGGGCAGTCAGCGTAGCCATCTCGCTGGTGTTGAAGGCGATGTGGATGGACTGCTGTCTGCCGTCACGCGCTTGCAG